>JBBRQA010000259.1:0-5068 GCA_038227085.1 Burkholderiales bacterium
CGGCACGTACACGTTCGGCGAGAAGCGGCGCCGCGCCAGGTCCAGCAGCGCGACCGAAGGCGTGGCCCCGAGGATTCGCAGGTGCCGAATCGACGGGAAGGCTGGCCCGCCATCGGGAAGAGCCGAAAGCATCAGCACGAGGTTCGCCGGTGGCAGCGCGACGTGGGTCACGCCATGCGTGCGAATCGCCGCGAAGAAAGGCTCGTTCTCGTAGCCGCGCGGAAACACCACCGTCCCGCCCTCGCAGAGCGCATGCATCGCCTGGGTGAGCGAAGTCGTGATGTGCAGGTTGGGCGGGATCACCCGCGGGCACTCGATCACGTGGCACTCCATGCGGTCGAGGCGCTGCACGAAGCGCGCCTGCGTCTGCAGCGTGCCCTTCGGCGCGCCCGTGGTCCCGGAGGTGAGCGCGACCCGCATCGGAGAATCGCTTCTCGCCACGAAGGTGGAGTAGTCGAGCTTTGTCTCGGTGCCCTGCGCCCGCACCGAGCGCACCAGTAGCAGGCGCGCGCCCGGAACTGCGGCATCCTCGCGGTCCGATACCGCTGCGCGAATCCCGTACTTGGCGAAGATCTCGGCCTTGTCGGCGGGCCGCAGGAAAGGCGACACGGGCACCACCAGCGCGCCCAGGCGCGTGAGCGCGAGGAACGCCACCAGGTGCAAGGGCGATTGGCTCATGGTGAGCGCCACCGGCTCGCCCGCCGCGATGCCCTGCTCGTGGAAGTAGCGCGTCGCCACCGACCACAGCGCGAGGAAGCCCCGATAGGTGAGCACGTCGTCGCCCGAGATGCACGCGGGCGCGCTCGGATCCGCCTCGATGCGGCTAAGTACCCGGTCGGCGAGAAGCACGGCGGTAATGGTTCTGCACGACACCGTCGGGAAAGCTCCGCGAGCCCACCAGCGCCAGCTCTTCGCGCTCGCTCGAGAAGCCGAAGATCGGAATGCCGTCGCCGAGGATCGCCGGCACATGCGAGATCACGTACTCGTCGATGAGGCCGGCGTCCCGGAAAGCGCCCGCCAGCTCGCCGCCGCCCACGAGCCAGGCGCGCTTCATTCCGCGCGCTTCCAGCTCATGCGCCACCTCGAGCGGGGTGCGATCGGTGAAGGTGACCTCGGCGCGCGCATCGCGATCCTCCTTCGTGAGCACCCAGCACGGCTTTCCCGGAAACGGCCACTCGCCATGCCTGAGGCACGCCTCGTAGGTGCGCCCGCCCACCAGCACCGCGTCGACGGTCGCGTAAAACGCCGCGTAGCCGTGGTCCTCGTCGCGGCCCTCGAACGAGGCCAGCCAGTCGATCCCGCCCTCGAGCGTGCCGATGAAGCCGTCCAGGCTCGCGGCGATGTAGTAGACGATCACGGCCACTTGAACTCGCGCTTGTGCCTTCCGAGCACGAGCAGGAAAAAGAGCCCCGCGACGACGAGCGGCGTGACTGCCGCCAGCATCGCGCCCCAGTACGGCGCGCCGGGCCCCGAGCCTTGGGTCGAGAACGGCGCGATCACGCTGAGCGGCATCACGATCACCATCACCCAGATCCAGATCACCGTGACCCAGCGCGCGGCGCGGCTCAACGTCCAGAGGCCCCATGCGAGGAGCGCGAAGAGCGGCGCGATGAGGAGCCCCACCGGCTGATTCACGACGTTCGCCGCGAAGAACACGGCAATCGCGGCGTAGAAAGCCGCCATCAGCGCCACGGCGACGGCGAGCATGCGACTGCGGGCTTGCGGCAGGTAGCGCCACATCATGCGATGAGCGCCCCATGCTCGGCGAGAAGCCCCTTCAGGATCGAGCGATGGCAGCGCTGCGCGTCCTCGCAATAGCATCCCACCGAGAAATCCGCGTGCCTCGAGAGTTGCGCGAGTACATCGAGGAGGCGCGCGCGCTGCGGGGCGGCCATCTCGCGCCGGTAGCGCTTCGCGAACCTCGCCCATTGCGCGGGAGTGACCTCCACCGTGCCGACAACCGACTTCACCAGGTCGGCCGAGGGCGCGAGTTCCGGGAGCCACGCGTCGTAGTAGCCGAGCCTCGCGTACTCGGATTTCTTCACACCGCGCGGCGGCCGGCGCACGGTGCCCAGCCACGCGCCCTCGCCCGCGGAGCGCGCCGAGCCCAGACGAACGATTCGAATCGCCATGCGATATCCTATCGCATGCCCGCTCGCAAGGCCGCCCTCGCCGCCAACCCGGATCTGCTCATGGATCTCGTGGCCGCCAACCGCATCCTCGCGATGGAAGGCGTGCTCGACGCGTACGGCCACGTGAGCGTGAGGAGCGACCGCAAGCCGGGGAATTTCTACATGTCGCGCTCGCTCGCTCCGCAGCTCGTCACGGTCGCCGACATCATGGAGCTCGGCCCCGACAGCGAGCCGGTCGGCGACGACCGCAAGGCCTACCTCGAGCGCTACATCCATGGCGAGATGTACCGCCAGCGGCCCGACGTGATGGCGGTGGTGCACAGCCACGCGTCCTCGGTGATCCCGTTCGGCATCACGCGCGGCAAGATGCGGCCCGTGTATCACATGGCCTCGTTTCTCTGGAGCGGCGTGCCGGTGTTCGACCTGCGCAAGGTGCAGCCCGAGAACGACGTCCTCATCCGCGACGGCAAGCTCGGCCGCGAGCTCGCGAAAACGATCGGCTCCTGCGCCTGCGTGCTGATGCGCGGCCATGGCATGACGGTCGTCGGCGACAGCCTGCCCGAAGCGGTGTTCCGCTCGATCTACACGCAGACGAACGCCAAGCTGCAGACCCTCGCCGCCCAGCTCGAGGGGCCGATCGAGTTCCTGAGCGACATCGAGGGCAAGCTCGCCACCGCCACCAACCACGCCACGCTCGAGCGGCCGTGGGAGCTGTGGAAGGCCCGGGCCATGGCCACGCTCAAGGGGTAGATGTCCACCGATCGCATCGAGAAGAAAGTCGTGCTCGAGGCGCCCGTCGAGCGGGTGTGGCGCGCAGTCAGCGATTCCGCCGCCTTCGGCAAGTGGTTCGGCGTCGCCTTCGACGGCCCGTTCGTGGCACGCGAGAAGCTCACCGGGCACATCGTCCCCACCATCGTGGACGCGGAAGTCGCCGCGATGCAGAAGCCTTACGAGGGCAAGCCCTTCGAGTTCGTGGTCGAGGGCATCGAGCCCATGAGCCGCATCTCCTTCCGATGGCATCCCTTCGCGATCGAGCCCGGCGTCGATTACTCACACGAGCCGATGACGCTCATCGTGTTCGCGCTGGAGGAAGCGCGCCCAGCCGATCTTCGCGGCGCTTGTCGCGCTCGCGGCCGGTTGCGCCACCGTGGGTCCCGCGCCGGTGGGACCGAATGCGTTCAAGCGCGCCGTCTTCAGGGGCTCCGCGCGGATGATCAGCTTCTGGTACTACGTCGATCCTGATTGCACAAGCCACGGCAACCCGCGGATCCACATGGTCACGCCGCCGGCGCGCGGGACACTGAGTGCGGCCGAAGGATCGCGGCGACCCAATTTCGCGCCGGACAGCGTTTGGTACGAGTGCAACAAGCGCGCGGTGCCGGGCGACTCGGCCGCCGTGCGCTTCTTCTTTCCCTCGGGCGAATCGCAGGTGCGCGCCTTGAGCATCGACGTCTGGGATCGCCTGGAGAGCACGGCCGCCCCCGCAAAGTAGCTTGCGAAGACGTGCCGCCACGGAATCGCGATCGGAAGAATCACGATTCCCATCAGGCAGGCGAACACCGACTCGCGCGTGCCCGCGTCCATTTGCCCGGCGCGCCAGAGAGGCAGGGCGAAGGCGAGCAGCCAGATCGACTTCCAGAGCAATTCGAAGAGGAGCAACGGCAGCATCCTCAGCGGGTAGCGCAATCCCACCGCCGCCAGCACCGCGACCGCCGCGAGCAAGCTGGAGACCACGCCTTCGGCGAGCGGCACAGAAAGCGCATGACGCACAACTCCGGGCCATACAGTGATGGCCAGCCCCGCGAGCATGAGCAGGTAGGTGGCCCTCATCAGGTACAGGCGGAACTTGGATACCTCGTTCATCGCATGATTCCCCCCTCAGGTTCACATCTGCCGGAAGAGATGCAGGTAGCTGCGGCTCACCGGAAGCACGTCGTCGCGGCCTTTCAGATGGATCTGCGCGGTCTCGTTCTCGCCGCGCGTGACATGGCTGATCGCGCGCCGGTTCACCACCACCGAGCGGTGCACCTGCACGAAGTGCTCGGGGTCGAGCTGGTCGATCAACTCCTTCAGCGCCGTGCGGATGAGAGCTTCCCCGGGCTTGCCCGCGTCGCCACGCCAGGCGATCAGTGTGTATTTATCGTCGGAGCGCAGGAAGTCGATCTCTTCGACCGCGATGAGGCGCAGCGCCTGTCCGACGCTCGCGTGGATCCAGCGTAGAGGCGCCGGCGCCGCGGCCTTGGTGTCGAGTCGCGCCACCAGCTCCTCGAGGAGCGCATCCGTGTTGCTCGCCGGTCTCGCCGCGCGCAGCCGCTCCTGCAAGCGTCCCACGGTGTCGGCGAGGCGATCCGGCTCGACGGGCTTGACCACGTAGTCAAGCGCGCCCTCGTCGAAGGCTTGCACCGCGTACTGGTCATAGGCCGTCACGAACACGAGATGCGTGCGTCGTCCGATGAGGCGCGCGGCCTCCACGCCCGACATGCCCGGCATGTGCACGTCGAGGAAGCAGATGTCGGGCTTGTGCGCCTCGAAGAGCTCGACCGCCTCGCGGCCGTTGCGCGCCTGTGCGACCACTTCCAGCTCCGGCCAGGCGGCCTCGAGCAGGCGCGCGAGCCCTTTGCGCAGCAGGGGCTCGTCGTCGGCGATGAGCGCGGTAGCGCGCCGCATGGTCACGCCTTGCCCACCTGCGCCGGGAAATCGACCTCGGCGCGCGCGCCGTGCGGATGAATCGTCGCGAGTGTGAGGCGAGCATCGCCGCCGAAGGCGAGCTGCAGCCTCTCGCGCAGCGTCGCGAGGCCCGTGCCGAGGCCGTCGCCCCCCGGCCGCAGCCCCACGCCGGTGTCCATGACTTCAGCACGGCAGCGCCCTCCCTGCACCCGCGCTCTCACGTCGATGCGTCCGCCCTCCTCCCACGGGTCGATGCCATGGCGCTCGGA
>JBBRQA010000260.1:0-5048 GCA_038227085.1 Burkholderiales bacterium
CGAGAGCGTCACCAGCGGCGACGTGATCGCGGTGATCGATACCGAGGCGAAAGCGACCGCCGTCGCTCCGGCCGCGGAGAGGAAGGAAGCGCCCGCTGTCGCCCCGGCGAAGGTCGGGGCCCAATCGCCTGCTGCATCGCCGTCAGCGGCAAAGATCGCGGCAGAAAAAGGAATCGACACTTCGACAGTGCAAGGAAGCGGCCGCGACGGGCGCGTGACGAAGGGCGATGTGGTCGGAACGAGCGCTCCCGCGCCGGCCGCAGCCAAACCCGCGCCGGCACCGATTCAATTGCCTTCAGGCAGCCGCACCGAGCAACGCGTCCCGATGTCGAGGCTTCGCCAGCGCATCGCCGAGCGCCTCGTCCAGTCGCAATCCACCGCGGCCATCCTCACGACGTTCAACGAAGTGAACATGGCCCCGGTGATGGAGCTGCGCAACCGCTACAAGGAGAAGTTCGAGAAGGAGCACGGCGTGAAGCTGGGCTTCATGTCGTTCTTCGTGAAGGCCTCGGTATATGCGCTGCGCAAGTACCCGCTGGTGAACGCGTCGATCGACGGCACCGACATCGTCTACCACGGCTACTACGACGTGGGCGTGGCGGTGGGGAGCGAGCGCGGCCTGGTGGTGCCGATCATCCGCAACGCCGACCAGCTTTCCTTCGCGCAGATCGAGCAGGCCATCGCGGATTTCGGCAAGCGCGCCAAGGATGGCAAGATCACGCTCGAGGAGCTCACCGGCGGCACGTTCTCGATCTCCAACGGCGGCGTGTTCGGCTCGATGCTATCGACGCCCATCATCAACCCGCCGCAGAGCGCGATCCTCGGCGTGCACGCGACCAAGGAGCGCGCCGTGGTGGAGAACGGCCAGATCGTGATCCGGCCGATGAACTACCTCGCGCTCTCGTACGACCATCGCACCATCGACGGGCGCGAGGCGGTGCTCGCGCTGGTGGCGATCAAGGAAGCGCTCGAGGATCCGGCCCGCCTGATTCTCGACATCTGAGGGGCGCGAGGGCGTGCCCCGCAAGAAGAAGCGACTCACACCCGCGGCCCTCGCGCTGCGCGTCTTCTTCCTCGTCACGGGCTCGCTCTTGGTGGGCTTCCTCACCGTGTTCCTCGAGGCGGAGCTCGGCGTGTATCTCCCCAGGCATTTCTCGGTGTCGCTCGCCGTGGGGCTCGCCGTCGCGGTGACCTTCTGGCTCCTGCGGCTCCTCAAGCATCCGCCGATGTTCCTCACGAACGTGCATCCCCTCGCCGCGGGCCTGTGCGCCGGGCTGGGCGTGCACATCGCCAGGACCTGGCTCAAATGAGAATGGAATTCAAATGACGCAAGCATTCGACGTGGTCGTCATCGGCGCGGGCCCCGGCGGCTACATCGCCGCGGTGCGCGCGGCGCAGCTCGGACTGAAAACCGCCTGCATCGAGGGCTGGAAGAACGCCAGGGGCGAGCTCGCCCTGGGCGGGACCTGCCTCAACGTCGGCTGCATCCCGTCGAAGGCGCTGCTCGCCTCGTCGGAGGAGTACGAGAAGGTCTCGCATCACCTCGAGCCGCACGGCATCACGGTTTCCGGCGCGAAGGTGGACATCGGCAAGATGCAAACGCGCAAGGACGCGATCGTCACCAAGATGGTGAAGGGCGTCGAGTACCTCTTCAAGAAGAACAAGATCGCCTGGCTGCAGGGCTTCGGCAAGCTCACCGGCGGCGGCGACACCTACAAGATCGCGGTCGGAGCCGAGACCATCGAGGCGAGGTACGTGATCGTCGCGACCGGGTCGAAGGCACGCCACCTTCCCGGGATCGCTGTCGACAACGAGACCATCTGCGACAACGAGGGCGCGCTCGCCTTCCCGAGCGTGCCCAAGCGCCTGGGCGTGATCGGCGCCGGCGTGATCGGCCTCGAGCTGGGAAGCGTATGGCGCCGCCTGGGCGCGGAGGTGACGATCCTCGAGGCGCTGCCGAATTTCCTCGGCGCATGCGACGAGGCGCTCGCCAAGGAAGCGTGGAAGCAGTTCACCAGGACGCAGGGGCTCGCCATCAACCTCGGAGTGAAGATCGGCAAGGTGACGAAGGGCAAGTCCGGCATCACGGTCGAATACACCGACGACAAGGGCGCGGCGCAGAAGCTCGAGTGCGACAGGCTCGTGGTCTGCGTGGGACGCGTGCCCAACACCGACGGGCTTGGCGCCGACGCGGTGGGACTCAAGGTCGACCCGCGCGGATTCATCGAGGTCGACGCGCATTGCCGCACCAACCTCCCCAACGTCTTCGCGATCGGCGACGTGGTGCGCGGGCCCATGCTCGCGCACAAGGCCGAGGACGAGGGCGTGCTGGTGGCCGAGATCATCGCCGGCCAGAAGCCGCACCTCGACTACAACTGCATTCCGTGGATCATCTACACGTCGCCCGAGATCGCGTGGGTAGGCAAGACCGAGCAGCAGGCGAAGTCCGAGGGGCTCACGGTGAAGACCGGGCAGTTCCCGTTCTCGATCAACGGCCGCGCGCTCGGCATCAACGAGCCCGTGGGGTTCGTGAAGATCGTCGCCGACGCCGCGACCGATCGAGTGCTCGGCATGCACATCATCCATGCGCGCGCTTCGGATCTCATCCAGGAGGGCGTGACGACGATGGAATTCGCTGGCGCTGCGGAGGACATTGCGCGCATCACGCACGGGCATCCGACGCTCTCGGAAGTCATCCGCGAGGCGGCGCTGAACGTGGATAAGCGCGCCTTGAACATGTAGCGCCCGCCTTCACGGGGGCTATTCGGGCAGTCCGGCGGTGCGCAGGCCTTCGATGTAGCGTTCGCGGTCCGCGAGGTGTCGGAACGGCGGGATGACATGGCCGACGTTGGAGAGCCGCAGAGTCGGGTCCAGCGCTCTCATGCGGGTGATGGCGCTGCGCGCTTCATCGATGTGCCCGGCCAAGGCGCGGGCGATGGCCAAGCCGCGCATCGCGGGCAGGAGGTTCGGCTTGTCGTGCAGAGCGCGCGTGGCATGGTCCACGGCCTGCTCGTAGCGTCCAGCACCCAAGTGCGCGAATGCACTGAACAGGTGGAAGACGTAGGTGCGGGGATCTGCGGGGCTTAGACGCATCCCGGTCGCCACGTGCGCGAGGGCCACGTCCGGATGACCCATGCAAACTTGTATCCAGGAGCTCGAAGCCCAGCCTTCGGCCAGGTTCGGGTTGAGGGCCACCGCGCGCCCGATGAACTCGGCCCCCATGTCGAGCTCTCCGCCCACGTAGGCCAGCACATAGCCCGCCGTGGCAAGCGTCTCCGCATCGTCCCTGCCCAGGTCCACAGCGCGCCGGGCGAGGCGGCAGCCCTCCGCGGACTCGGCCTCGCGATCGACCAGCCAGCCATTGACCTTCCGCATGTTGATGCAGTAGGCCGCCTTCGCATGCGCAAGCGCAAAGCCCGGATCTAGATTGATCGCCCGCGAAAAGAATGTGAACGTCGATTGGTTCGCCTCGCGGCTCATTTCGTTCGAGTCACGCAGGCCCCGCAAGTAGCAGTCATACGCGTCTAGACTATGCGTGGGCTTTCGCTGTGCACGCTCGATCTCGGCGGCTTCCAGGCGCGGGACGATGGCGCCGACGACGGAAGCCGTGACCCGGTCCTGCAAGGCGAAGACATCCTTCACCTGGCCGTCGATGCGGTCTGCCCAAAGATGCACGCCCGTCAGGGCGTCGATCAGTTGCCCCGTGATGCGCACTTGATCGCCGAGCTTGCGGACACTACCCTCGAGCACGTAGCGAACGCCCAGCTCGCGCCCCACCTGTCGCACGTCGACGGAGCGTCCCTTGTAGGTGAAGCTCGAGTTGCGGGCGATGACGAACAGCGACTGGAACCGGGAAAGCGCGGTGGTGATGTCCTCGACCACTCCGTCGGCAAAGTATTCCTGTTCCGGATCGGCGCTCATGTTCTGCAACGGAAGGATCGCTATGGAAGGCTTCTCAGGCAGTGGCGGGTTACTTCGGGGGCCGGCACTGCCGTCGTGGAGTCGGGTCGTGTGGGCCCTTACGGTTCGAGAAATGTTCTTGAGAGTAAGCTCGCCCAGATCGGAGAACTCGGCCTTCACCTTGTCCTTGACGTGACGGTAAGCGTCGTCGGAGATGCAGACCGCGCCTGCGCCGGCCATGCTCTCGAGGCGCGCGGCCACGTTGACCCCATCGCCGAACACGTCCCCATCCTCGAAGATGACGTCGCCGAGGTTGATGCCTATGCGCAGCTCCAGCTGGCGCTTGCGATTCACGTTCGCGTTTCGCTTCGCCATTCCCTTCTGGATATCGAGGGCGCATTGGACGGCGTCGACCACGCTAGCAAACTCCGCGAGCACCCCGTCGCCGGTGGTCTTGAAGATGCGCCCGCGGCGTTCCCGAATCGTGGGGTCGATGAGCTCGTGGCGATGAGCGCGCAACTGCGCCAGCGTGCCTTCCTCATCCTCGCCCATCAGGCGGCTGTAGCCCACGACGTCGGCAGCGAGGATCGCTGCCATGCGTCGCTCCACTTGCTCTGCGGCCATAGGTTTCTCCGGGGACAAGATTCAATGTTACGCTGCAAACTGTTGTGATCGTCCACTCGGTGGAGGGCTTTTCATGGGGCGCGCTTTCGTTTCGGCGACGGCTTTCGCGCTCGCGCTGGTATCGAGCCCGGCGCGGGCGCAGGAGACCACGGATTCCATTGTCGGCGTGTGGAAGCTCAACAGTTTCGTGCGCAAGGAGGTCGGCACCGACAGGTCAGTCCAGGCGTTCGGCGAGCACCCGTCGGGATACCGGATCCATACGAAGGGTGGGCATGCGTTCTACATGTTCTTCCACGAGAACCGCAAGGCTCCCGCGGGAAGCATCACCGACGCCGAGCGCATAGATCTATTCAAGTCGATGACCGGCGCCGGCGGCACTTACGAGGTCGAAGGCGGCCGGGTAGTGTTCCGTCCGGAGGTCTCGACGGCCCAGTCACCGGCCGGGACAACGCTCAAGTACCAGTTCGAGATCGCGGGCAGAATCCTCACCATGACGACGGATCCGATCAAGAGCTCGGCGGGCG
>JBBRQA010000261.1:0-4978 GCA_038227085.1 Burkholderiales bacterium
AGGGCGTTGATCAGGCCCGCAGAGGCGATGATGGCCGTGCCGTGCTGGTCATCATGGAAGACCGGAATGTCCATCAGCTCGCGCAGCCGCGATTCGATGATGAAGCAGTCCGGTGCCTTGATGTCCTCGAGGTTGATGCCGCCGAAGGTGGGCTCGAGCGCGGCGATGATGTCGACCAGCTTGTCGGGGTCGTTCTCCGCGAGCTCGATGTCGAAGACGTCGATCCCGGCGAACTTCTTGAAGAGCACCGCCTTGCCTTCCATCACCGGCTTGGAGGCGAGGGGGCCGATGTTGCCCAGGCCCAGCACCGCGGTGCCGTTGGTGACCACCGCGACCAGGTTGCCGCGCACCGTGAGCTCGCGCGCGCTCTGGGGGTTCTCCACGATCGCGTCGCACGCGGCCGCCACGCCGGGCGTGTAGGCGAGCGCGAGGTCGCGCTGCGTGATCAGGGACTTGGTAGCGGTGACCTCGATCTTCCCGGGGACCGGGAGTCGATGGTATTCGAGCGCGGCTTTGCGGATGTCGTCGAGCATGGCTAACTGGTTGAGCTAGAACCTATTTTTGGTTCATTTCAGTGTATCACGGTGCCGGGGTTGACGGAACATAACGATATAACTAAGAATGTGGTTATGAATCGCCACTACCTCCGCGCCATCCCGCGTGAATGGCGCAACATCTCGCGCGCCTTCACGGCCCTGGGGGACGAGCACCGCCAACGCATCCTCCTCACCTTCGAGAAGGGCGAGAGGCTCAACGTGGGGCAGATCGCCGCGGTGTCGACGCTCTCGCGCTCGGCGGTGTCGCATCACCTGAAAATTTTGAAGGAGTCCGGCGTGCTCGAATCCGAGAAGATCGGCAAGGAAGTCTTCTGCTGGGTCAACCGCGAGTTCCTCGAGGAGTCCCTCGGCGCGGTGCTCTCGTTCATCCGGGAGCACTCCTGATGGCGGGCGAGAGCCAGTTCAAGCTCCTTTCCGAGCGGCGCTTCGGGCCGCTCTTCTGGACGCAATTCCTCGGCGCGGCCAACGACAACCTCTTCAAGTTCTCCTTCACGCTGCTCGCCACGTACCACGCGGCGCAATGGGGCGGTGTGGATCCGGCGACCGCGGGCTTCGTGATCGGCGCCATCTTCATCGCGCCGTTCCTCCTCTTCTCGGCGACCTCGGGGCAGCTCGCCGACAAGATCGAGAAGGGGCGCCTGATGCGCTTCGTGAAGAGCTTCGAGATCGCGGTGATGGCGCTCGCGGCGTTCGGGTTCATCACCGCGAACGCGATGGCGCTCTATGGATGCGTGTTCCTCATGGGCCTGCACTCGACCCTTTTCGGGCCGGTGAAGTACGCCTACCTGCCGCAGCATCTCGAGGACACCGAGCTCACCGGCGGCAACGGCCTGGTGGAGATGGGGACCTTCGTCGCGATCCTCGCCGGGACCATTGCGGGCGGGCTCCTGGTGCATGCTTCTTCCTCGGGTCCGGCTTATGTGGCGATCGCGTGCCTGGTGGTTGCAGGGGTGGGGCGTATAGCGGCCCATTTCGTGCCCCTCTCGCCCGCGCCTGATCCCGCGCTCGCGATCAACTGGAATCCGTTCACCGAAACCTGGCGCAACCTCGCCATCGCGGCGCGCGACCGCGCGGTGTTCCATTCGCTGCTCGGCATCTCGTGGCTGTGGTTCTTCGGGTCGATCTTCCTCACCTCGTTCACGCCGTTCGCGCGGCTGGTCCTCGGCGGCGACGAGAACGTCGTCACGCTGCTGCTCGCGGTCTTCTCGATCGGCATCGGCGCGGGGGCGCTCGCGTGCGATCGGCTCTCCGGCCGCAAGGTGGAGATCGGGCTCGTGCCGTTCGGCTCCATCGGCATGACGTTATTCGCCGTGGATCTTTGGTTGGGCACACGGGGCATGACGGGCGGCGAGGTTCGCACAGTAGGCGTATTTGTGAGCGAACTTGCGAGCTGGCGCGTGATGGCGGACCTCTTCTTCCTCGCCTTCTTCGGCGGGCTCTTCTCGGTGCCGCTCTACGCGCTGATCCAGATGCGCTCGGAGCCCAGCCACCGCGCGCGCATCATCGCCGCCAACAACATCCTCAACGCGCTCTTCATGATCGTCGCGTCGTTGATGGCGAAAGCGCTCCTCGACGCGGGCCTCACCTTCCCGCAGCTCTTCCTTGTCGTGGGGCTCATGAACGCCGCGGTCGCCGCGTACATCTACATGCTGGTGCCCGAGTTCCTGTTGCGCTTCATCTGCTGGCTGCTGGTGCACTCGTTCTACCGGTTGGAGAAGAGCGGCCTCGACAACATCCCGCACGAGGGCCCCGCGGTGCTGGTCTGCAACCACGTGAGCTTCGTCGACCCGCTGGTCATCCTCGCGGCGAGCCCGCGGCCGATCCGCTTCGTGATGGACCACCGGATATTCAAGACCCCCATCGTGTCGTTCCTGTTCCGCACCGGCAAGGCGATCCCGATCGCGCCGGCGAAGGAAGACGAGCGGCTGTTGAATGAAGCCTACGAGAAGGTCGCCGAGGCGCTGGCCGCGGGAGAGCTGGTGGCGATCTTTCCCGAGGGACGCATCACCGACACTGGCGAGCTCTATCCCTTCCGTGGCGGAATCCGTCGCATCCTCGATCGCACACCGGTGCCGGTGATCCCGCTCGCGCTGAAAGGCTTGTGGGGGAGCTTCTTCAGCCGCCGCGATGGGCCCGCGATGTCGAAGCCGTTCCGGCGTGGGATCCTCTCGCGCATCGCGCTCGAGGCGGCCCCCGCGGTCGCATCGGCGAGCGCAACGCCGGAATCGTTGCAGGCCGTAGTGCAGGGGATGCGCGGCGACTGGAAGTAAACCGCTACGCGAGAAGCTCGAACGAGGGCAGCTTCGCGGCCGCCTTGTCGAAGGTGACGACCTTGCGAGCGCCTTTCGCCGCGCAGACCTCTCCGATCAGTGCATCGCTGAAGCCGGCCACTGAGCGCTCCCAAGTGCGAAGCGCCTTCCACACGAGCTCCGCGGATTCGACTTCGATCTGGCGCGTTCCCAGCAGCGCCTCGACCACGGAGCGGATCCGATCGCGACCGGCCTTGTAGGGGCCTTCGAGGACCCAGACGACTTCGCACATCGTGATGAGGGTGATGAAGCCCGGCTCATCCGGGGAGAGCGCCTTCTCCATCAACCGCGTGGCCGCCGCGGATTGGCGCGGATCGTCCTGGGCCAGGTAGCGGACGATGACGTTGGTATCGAGCCCGATCACGGGCCCGAGGCGCCTTTGGCGACCGCGCGCTTCATCGCCTCCAGGGTGACGGGCCTGGCGGGCTTCGCGACGATGCCCTTGAGGTGCCGGACATCCCGCGTGGCGGCCACGACCTTGTAGACGCCCTTTTCCTCGGCGACGAACTCGACGCGATCGCCCGCGGCTACACCGAGGGCATCCCGGACCTCCTTGGGAATCGTGATCTGGCCCTTGGTCGTGATTGTCGCTGTTGTCATACCTTACTATGAAGTAAGGAAACAGACATTGTCAAGGAGCGATTGGATCAGTCGTGTGGATCGCCCCATCGGCAACTGGGGTTCCCCAAATGGGCTTTTGCATTCAGCTGATCCTCTGGATCTCCTAGCTGATCCGCTGGATTAGGCGAATGCAAATACCTCGAACGGCGCGGTGTCCCGATCCTGATCGACCGGCGCACGCAGGAGGGGCGACGCGCCATCGCCCGCTTTCATTCCGAGGCGTTCCGGACCATGAGAAGCACGGCGCCACGCTGGATCGACGCATTTTCCAACAGCGACTTCGCACCTCGAACGGCAGGCAACTTCGCGCCTGGCTCGAGGATCCCGGCTATGACCCGGTATTCGACGCTCGCCACCGGCACAGCGCCAACTGGGCGTGGTGGTAGGCTTGGCCAACTGCGCAAACCGCCGACAGTCGAGCGCGAAGAAATTGCGGTGCGCCTGTCGGTTGAGCTGCTTTTTTGTTACGCCATAGAGGGCGCGAGGTCTGAATCGAGGATTACGACGGAACTCCGGACGCTGTAAACCGCGTGGGCGCGCCATGTGGCCGTGCATCACCAGGATCATGAATCCGGCACAATCCGCAATCTCCCGGCCGAGGTCCCCACGTATTTTCCTGCGCTCGGATCATCGCGCCCGAAATGTTTGAGGCCGCGCTGAAGGCGGCCGGGGATTCAGGCTTTGCCGGCGCATTTGGCGAGGGCTGATGCGGTGAAGCCTAGGCGCGGGCGACGAGGGCGAGTAGGGCTTGGAAAAATGACCACCGCGAGCAAATTCGACCGGTACCAACAGCTTGTGCGCGATCGCAAGGCGTGCCGGCGCTGCAAGGGCCTGACAAACGCTTCGGAGTGCAGTGGCGGCGAATTCGATCGCGATGAGATCGGGGCTTGGTCTCGCTGGCAGGGAAACCTGGACGCTGAAATCGCCGTGGTCGGCCAAGACTGGGGTGATGTTGCGTGGTTCGTGAGGGAGAAGGGCGTCGATACCAGCGCTAGCGCTACCAACGCGACGCTGCAAAAGTTGCTCGCGTCGATCGGCTTTCACATCGAGCCGCCCGCGACGGCGAAAGCCCGGGGAACCATCTTTCTCACGAACGCGGTTCTGTGTCTCAAGAAAGGGGGAGCCCAGGCCAAGGTCGAGCGCTCATGGTTCGACAACTGCGGCCCCGCGTTCCTACGTCCGCTCATCGAGATCGTAAAACCCAAGGTTGTCGTCTGCTTAAGTGAGCGCGCGTATAACGCCCTTCTGCACAGCTACCTAATCCCCTATGGAAAATTCTCCTCCGCAGTCGATCGCCAAGAACCAGAGCTGTTACCCAATGGGCCAGCGGTGTTTGCCGTGTACCACTGCGGCGCGCGGGTGCTGAACATGCATCGCCGGCTCGACGCTCAGCTGCACGACTGGAAGAGGGTGGCTTCCTACTTGTCAAAGTCACCCACGAAGGCTTTCGCGTAACGCGGCCGTAAGCTCGCCAACCCCTTGATCGCCATC
>JBBRQA010000262.1:0-4861 GCA_038227085.1 Burkholderiales bacterium
GCGTCAGGAAGCGCTCCACGGACAACCCTGACACCCCACCGGCGGCGTCTCGGGTGCGCTCTTCCATGACCACGTCACCTGTGGCGGCGACCGTGAGCACGGTGGAGGCGCGTGTCCCGTAATCGGCGCCGGTGATGAGCGCGCTCGCCAGGCGCCGCTCCCAATCGATGCCGACCCCGGTTGCGGGAAGCTCGTGATCCGCCGCCACGCCGGTATCGGACAGCAGGTCGAAGAGCGCCGGCGCGGGATCGCGCGCCTCGAGCGCGGCTTCCATGCGGTTGCGTCCACGCACGACCTTGGGCCAGGGCTCGTCGAGCACGTGGTTCGAGAGTCCGTGCACGCCGGGCTCGATGACGCGCGGCTCGCCTTCACGGCTGCCGTAGTAGAAGAGGCTCGCAGCGTCGCCCAGGATCAGGTTGAAGCCGTTGTACTCGTGCGCGCGCGCGTACAGGTTGGAGAGGAATCGCGCCGGGGACTCGTCGCCGAGGAGGAACTGCGTGACGAGCTCGCCGCGCGAGCGCGCGGTGGAGCGCCTTTCGGAAGGATCACGATAGTTGGTCACCGCGGCGAAGCGCCCGCCGCGCGTGACCCCCATCCACGTGCCGCCGGCCTTCAAGTCGCGCCCCGCCAGGAGGTCGGGATGGTCGCGCCACCAATGCGCCTGCTCTGCCGGACGCCCGCGCCATTCGTCGCGATTCGCCGCGACCACGAGCGGCATGCCGGCGCGCGCGCGCCACGCGACGACGATCAGGCACACCGCGCGGCCTTCAGCCCTCGTCCTTGATCTTGGCGAGGAGGGAGGCGTAGCGGTCGTTATCGAACGGTGTGCCCTCGGACATCATGCGGTTGGCCTCGGTACGCAGCGCGGCTGCGATGAGCTGCAGCGCGTGGTTGCGCGGGTTGCCTTCGGCGATGAGGCGTTCGTAGGTCGCCTTCGTCTCCGGCGGATCGCCGGACTCGAGCTGGCTCATCACGGTGTCGAGAAACGCGTCCACGACGGTCTTGTCGCTGCTCATTCGCTCCTCCAGCGGGGAACCACGAAAGGTATTCTGACACGCAGCGCGCTACGCCATGCGTGCCGGGAGCCAGGTCACGATGCCGGGAAAGAAGTAGATCAGCGCCACCGCCGCCGCCATGAGGAAGAAGAGCGGCAGCGACACGCGCGCGATCCAGGTGATCTCCTTCTTGGTCATGCCCTGCAGCACGAAGAGGTTGAATCCCACGGGTGGCGTGATCTGCGCCATCTCCACCACCAGCACGATGAAGATGCCGAACCACACGAGGTCGATGCCGGCCTTCACGATGGTGGGGAGGATCACGCCCATGGTGAGCACCACCATCGAGATTCCGTCAAGGAAGCAGCCGAGGATGATGTAGAACACCATCAGCCAGAAGAGGAGCCAGAGCTGCGACAGGCCGAAGCCGGTGATGAATTCCGCTAGCTTCCTCGGCAACCCGATGTAGCCCATCGCGAGCGTGAGGAACGACGCGCCGGCGAGGATCAGGGCGATCATGCAATAGAGGCGCGTCGCGCCCATCAGGCTGTCCATGAACACCTTCGCGTTCATCGACCCCTGGATCAAGGAAAGGACCAATGCGCCCACCACGCCGAGCGCCGCGGCTTCCGTCGCCGTCGCGATGCCCACGTAGATGGAGCCCAGCACCAGCGCGATGAGGCCCACCACGGGAATCAGGTGGCGCGACGCGTAGACCTTCTCGCCGAACGTCATGTGAGCGTCCGGCGGCGGAATCCTCTCGGGATGGATGAGCGACCACACGATGGTATAGCCCATGAAGAGCCCGGCGAGGAGGAGCCCCGGGATCACGCCCGCGATGAAGAGGCGCGTGATCGAGACGTCCGCGCTCACACCGTAGACGATCATGATGATCGACGGCGGAATCAGCAGCCCCAGGGTGCCCGCGCCGGCGAGCGTGCCGATCGTCATGTCCTCGGGATAACCGCGGCGCTTCAGCTCCGGGAGAGTCATCTTGCCGATGGTCGCGCAGGTCGCTGCGCTCGAGCCCGACACCGCGGCGAAGATGGTGCAGCCGATGATGTTGGTGTGCAGCAGGCGCCCCGGTATCTTCGACAGCCAGGGCGCGAGGCCCTTGAACATGTCCTCGGAGAGCTTGGTGCGGAAGAGGATCTCGCCCATCCACACGAAGAGCGGCAACGCGGTGAGCGTCCATGACGAGAGCGATCCCCACACCGTCACCGCCATCGCGTCGCCCACCGGCCGGGTGGTGAAAAGCTCCATGGCGAGCCAAGCGACGCCGAGCAGCGAGATCCCGATCCACAGGCCGCTTCCCAGCAGGATGAAAAGGAGGGCGATAAGCGCGATGGTGATCAGAAGGTCCATGGCTACTCGATGGCCTTCAGCTCGTCGGGGGCCGCGGTGGCGAGCTCGCGGCGCCGGATGAGCAGGATGAAGTCGTCCACCATCGCGACCAGGAGGACCAGAGCGCCGGCCGCCATCGCGAGCTCGGGAATCCACAGGGGTGTCGCGTCGTTACCCTGCGAGATGTCATGGAAGGCGCGCGACTGCCATGCGAGGCGCGCGCTGTAGAAGGCGAGGATCGCGCAGAAGAACGTGCCCGCGGCGTGGCACCAGAGGTCGAGGGGGCGCTTGAATCGCCCTTGGAAACGCTCGAGGAAGAGCGTCACGCGGATATGCTCGCCGCGCTTCAGCGTGTGCGCCAGCGCGAGGAAGCTTGCCGCCGCCATGCAATATCCGGCGTATGCATCGGAGCCGCGCAGGTTGAATCCCGCCAGCCGCCCGACGACGCTGGCGAGGACCATGAGGAGCACGCCCACCATGAAAAACGCCGCGGCATAGGCCGCGGCGTCGTACAGGAGGTCGAGGGCCTTCCTCACTTCCGATAAGCGTCGACGATCGCCTGCCCGTCCGGCCCGGCGGTCTTCAGCCATTCGCCGGTCATGGTGTCGCCGATCTTCTTGAAGTCGGCCTTCAGCTGTGCCGAGGGATCGGCGATGTTCATGCCGTTCTTCGCCATCTGCTCGAGGTACCACTTGTTCTTCTCTTCGGATGTCTTCCAGCCCCGCGCCTCGGCATCGGCGGCGGCCTTGGTGAGCGCGGCCTGGCTCGCCCTGTCGAGCGCGTCGAAGGCCTGCTTGTTCACGAACACGACGTTCTTCGGAAGCCACGCCTGCGTGTCGTAGTAGTTCTTCACCACTTCCCACGCCTTGGTGTCGAACCCCGTCGCCCCGGACGTGATGTTGGCGTTCACCGCCCCCGTGGCGAATGCCTGCGCGAGCTCCGCTGCTTGAATTGTCACCGGCTGTGCCCCGGCGAGCTCCGCGATGCGCGAAGTGTACGGGTTGTAGGTGCGCATCTTCATGCCCTTCAGGTCCGCGATCGAGTTGATCGGCTTGGACGAATAGATGCCCTGCGGCGGCCACGGCACCGAGTAGAGGACCATCATCCCCTGCTTGGCGAAGCGATCCTCGAGCGCTTTCTTCGAGGCTTTCCACAGCTTCGCCGCGTCCGCGTAGCTGGTGGCGAGGAACGGTACCGAGTCCACGCCGAACAACGGGTCCTCATTCGAGTAGCCCGAGATCAGGATCTCGCCGATCTGCGCCTGCCCGCCCTGCACGGCGCGCTTGATCTCGTTCGCCTTGAAGAGCGAGGCGTTCGAGTGCACCGTGATCTTGAGCTTGCCGCCGGTCGCCTTGTCCACGTCGGTGGCGAACTGGATGATGTTCTCGGTGTGGAAGTTGGCGGGTGCGTAGGGCGTGGGCATGTCCCACTTGGTCTGCGCGGCGGCCGTGGTGCAGAGGCCGGCGGCGGCGAACAGGACGGCGATTGCCTGGAGGCGCTTCATGGGTTTTCTCCTTGGGTATCCTTCGAACCTAACAAAGCGCGGGGTGCGTGTCAAAATCACGGGATGGAGCCCGCCTTTCGTCCCCGTCCCGTGCGCCGATGATCCCCGTCAACCACGCCTGGCAGTTCTGGATCGACCGCGGCGGCACGTTCACCGATATCGTCGCGCGCAAGCCCGACGGCAGCCTTGCCACGCACAAGCTGCTGTCGGAGAATCCCGAGCGCTACCGTGACGCGGCGATCGCCGGCATTCGCGAGCTGCTGGGAGTGGCCGCGGGAGCGCCAATTCCGGTCGAGAAGATCGAGGCGGTGAAGATGGGGACCACGGTCGCCACCAACGCCCTCCTCGAGAGGAAGGGCGAGCGCACCGTGCTTTTCATCACGCGCGGCTTCCGCGACCAGCTGCGCATCGCCTACCAGAATCGCCCGCGCATCTTCGACCGCAACATCCGCCTGCCGGAGCTGCTCTACAAGAAGGTCGTCGAAGTCGCGGAGCGGGTCGGCGCGAAGGGCGACGTGATCACGCCGCTCGACGAGGCCGCGACGCGGCGCGACCTCGCCGCCGCGCATGCCGAGGGCTACCGGTCGATCGCCATCGTGTTCCTGCACGGCTACCGCTACACCGCCCACGAGGCTCGCGTGGCCGAGCTCGCGCTCGAAGCGGGCTACGACCAGGTCTCGGTCTCGCACGTGGTGTCGCCCTTGATGAAGGTGGTCTCGCGCGGCGACACCACCGTGGTCGACGCCTATCTCTCGCCGATCCTGAGGCGCTATGTCGACCAGGTGGCGACCGAGCTGCCCGGCGCGCGCCTCATGTTCATGCAGTCCAACGGCGGCCTCACCGACGCGCATCGTTTCCAGGGCAAGGACTCGATCCTCTCCGGGCCGGCGGGCGGCATCGTCGGCATGGTGCGCACCTCGGAGGCGGCGGGATTCCAGAAGGTGATCGGCTTCGACATGGGCGGCACCTCGACCGACGTCTCGCATTACGCGGGCGAGCTCGAGCGGGAGTTCGAGAC
>JBBRQA010000263.1:0-4832 GCA_038227085.1 Burkholderiales bacterium
CGAGCGCCCAGCCGATCTCGGCGCTGTCGCCGGAGTGATACGCGCGCGGCAGGCGGTTGGGCTCGCCGCTGCAGCCGCGGAAATGGAAAACGCTGCCGCGCCAGCCATGGCGCGCGACGTGGTCCATCAGCATGCGCGCGTACGGCGAATCGGAGGAGCCCTCGAGCCCGTGGAAGAGGTGGATCCAGCGCGCGCCCGGGGGCCCGTCGACGAAGTCCACGTCCACGAAATCACCGTCTGGGGTATCCCAGCGCTCGCGCCGGAACGCGACGCGCGGCGGACGCGAGAAGAGCGAGCCGTAGATGGTCTGCAGGTGGGCGTTGCGCAGCCACCAGGGCGCGTCGAAGCGAGGCGCCATCAATTCGTTCGGATTTCGAGGGCGCGCGCGCCGTCGGGCCGCCGCGGCCCCATCAGGTCGAGCAGTGGATCGAGCGCCTTCGCCTGCGCGCCTTCCGCGCGCGCTTCCCCGGAGACCCTGAGGGCCGACGGCGGCGTGAACGTGCCTCGTCCGGTAATGCGCAGCGCCCCGTCGGTGGTGGCGATGGTGAGCTGCGCAGGCCCGCCCTCGGCGTGCGCGTCGAGGCGATAGCTGCCGAGCGGGCGCACCTCCGAGATCGATAGCGCCGCATTCCGCCAGTCCGCTCGCAAGTCGCCGCGCGCGTCGTCGTCACCCCAGTCGAGCGCCGGGGACGAGATCTCGATCGTGCCCTCGGGGCGCCAGGTGGCCGCGAGCGGGGCCAGGGGGACCAGCGATTCCACTTCGGCGGTGGCCTGGACGTCGCGCAGCTCCCAGCGAGTGAACCCGCGCGCGAGCTGGCCATGGCCGAAGATGCCGTGGCCCGCCGCCTTGATGTCGAACGCGATGCGTCCCGCGATGAGGCGGGAGGGCACGAGCCGCCATTCGATCCGGTCGAAGAGGAGGTGGCCGCCGGGGGCGGCGATGCGCGCGCGTGCGGCCCCGCTCCATAGCGATCCGCTCGCCTCGCTCATCTCGATACGCCCCGGCGCCGCGGCGCGCGCGCGCGCGACGAGGAAGCTCGCCGGCGTCGCGAGGACCAGGAACACCACGTAAGCCCCGACACCGAGGGCGGCCATCGCTTTCGCGCGCATCGCCTAGGACCTCTCGAGCGTGAGCTCGGCGTGCACGCGCCCGGGCGCGGGAAGCGCTTCGATGCGCGCGGACTCCACGCGCAAGCCGTGGGCCGCTTGCGCGGTGGCGAGCCAGTCGAGAAGGGAGGTGAAGCTCACGTCGGCGCCGGTAAGCTTCACGTGGCGCTCGTCGGGAACGGAGAGCTGCACGCCCGGCAGCTCGCGAGCCCACGTGTTCACCGCGATGAGGGGCGCCAGCGGCGGCGGATTCGCGGGGATCGTGGCGGGCAACGCGCGCAGCCGCTGCACCTCATCGGCATCGCGCTGCAGGGCGAGCACCGAGGCGCGCAGTGAGGGCAGCTCCGCGGCAAGGCGTACGCGCGCGCGCTCCAGCGGCAACCACACCAGCGCCACCGCGAGCATGATCGCGAGCATTGTCGCGCCCGCCGCGACCACGCTGCGCTCGCGCGCTGAGCGCGAGCCCCAGAGGGAAGCGGCGTTCACCGCGAGGCCTCCGCCTGGGGGGCGCCGGCGCGGCGGATGGTGAGCTTGCCATTGGTGAACTCGATCGACTTCGCGGGCAGCGGCGCCTGCTGCGCGGCAGACGAGAGGAGCCCGAGGAACCCGTCGCCGCCCGTCATGCCGCGCGTGCGCTTCAGCTCCGCGAGGTTGCGCTGCATCTGCAGGACCGGATCGACGACCACCCGGGCTTCCGGAAAGGCGGCGCGGAACAGCGCTTCACTCTGCGCTTCGAGCGTCTTCCTTTCGTGGCGCAGCCGCATCGCGTCGACCGTGACGAAGACGATCTGCAGCACCGCGACCAGCGCGGCGAGGATCACCGCGGCGCGCGGCAGCCGCCGCGCGCGCGTGCGCGAGGCCGCGAACTCGCCCTGGAGGAGGTCGATGCATTTGTCCGAGGGCTCGCCGCGCGACAATGTCTCCCACCGCGAGCCCGGCGAGAACGCCATGCCCGATTCCGCGCTCCAGCGCGCGAGGTCCGGCAGAGCGCTGCCGCCCTCGTTATGCACGCGCACGAGGGTAGGACGCTCGCCGCGCGTGGCGGCCTCGTCGAGCGCGAGTCGCAGCGCCAGCGGGTACGTCCCCGAGGCGTCGTGGTCGAAGGTCGCGCTCACGCCGTCGTCGTCGACCAGCATGCCGCGCCGCTCGCTCCACACCAGGTGCCAGTCGCCCCGGCCGCCGGCGAGGAGGCAGCCCTCCGGCCAGGCGCGCGCGGGGCGTATCGAGAAGCGCGCGAGCGCATCGAGCATCGCCTGCAACCACTCGCGGTCGATCACCGCGACGACGGTCTCGCCGGGCGCGCCCGCGTGCCCCGCAACCGCGTGGATGTTGGCCGGATCGGCGAGGAGGCGATCTTCGAGCGCAAAGGGCAGCAGCTCGCGAATCGTGGCGGCGTTCACCCTGGGAAGCTTCAGCCGCGCGAAGAGCACGCGCGCCGCGGGCAGCACCGCCTCGACGTCCTCGGCGCGTGGCACCTCTTCCAGCGTCGAGTGCCCCTCGCGCAGCCAGCCGCGGCGGTTGTCGAAAAGCATCCAGCCGAAACGTGTCGCGGCTTCGGGTCGTTCTGCGGGCGGAAGGAAGATGCGGAGCTTCATCGGATGGGGCCGCCCATCAATAACGCGAGCGACGCCAAATTATAACGGGCGCGGCGCCCTGAATCCGCTGCAGCAGCGCTTCGCTGGCGAGCTCGACGTTGTCCTGTGCCACCTGGATGCGCGCCAGGAAAAAGGAGCTCTTCACGTCGAGCGCCATGAGGTCGGCGGTGGGGTAATTCTTTGCCCAGGTCGCGATCGCGGCCGCGTCCTTCATGGGGTGGCCCTTGCGCGAGTTCACGAGCTTCGTGATTTCCTCGCGCGGAACGGTGGGGAGCAATGCGGCGAGCACGACGTCGCTCGCGGTGTTGACGTTCACGGTGGTCCGCGGCGGCGGTGGGGCGCCCTGTGTGGTGGCCGTCGCGGGCTTGAGCGCGGTCACGTAGGGGCGCAGCTTCCTCACGGCAGCCGCATCGAAGCCGCGCACACGGTAGATCTCCTCCATTTGCATCATCGGCACATTGGCGGCGCGATAGGGGCGCTTGAGCGACAGGTAGTACGCATTCTCGGCGCTCGAAGGGCTGGTGAGGTCGTCGTCACCATCGATCCAGTCGAGCACTGCGTCGGCCAACTCCGGCGCCAGGCCCTGCGACGCCAGGATCCGCTTGAACACATCGATGTCCGGCTTGCTGACCACCAGATTGTTGAGGTTGAACTTGCCCTGCTCGTCGGTGATGGAGCCCGACACCACCGCGCGCCCGACCGGCAGCGCCGCGATGGGTTGCGCCCAGCCCTCGTCGAGCGAATCGTACGAGCCGGAGGCCACCTGGTCCTCCAGGAGCACGCCGCGCGACCAGTCGAGCCCGGCGCGCACGTACTGGTCGGCCTGTGCGCGCGAGGCGATGAGCATGGCCTGGTCGAGCATCGCCGATTGTTGCGCGAGCATGAGCGTGGCCGCCGAAGCCGCCACGGCGACGACCAGGATCGCGGTGACGGCGGCCAGCCCGCGCTCGCGCCTCATTGCGACCTCGTCATGTCGGCGAGGCGCACGATCTTCTCGCCGCTGGCGAGCTGCACGGTCACTTCCACCGCGGCCGGGAACGTGGTTACGCTGCTCATGGGCAGGCCCCAGGTCGTGCGCCACTCGCCGGCGGCGTCGAGGAAACGCACGCTGAACGCGCTCACGTGGCCCAGGACGGCCACCGTCGTGGGCTCGTCGCGGGGCGCGATGTCGACGCCGGCCCAGGAAAGCCGCTCGATGGCGCCTTCGTGCAGGCGGTAGGCCACGCGCTGGGGCGCGGCCAGGGCGCTTTCCTGCAGGGGGCTTCCGGAGCGCGTGATCGCGAGCCCCTCGACGGAGGCCGTGGATTCCGTCAAGGAGGAGATCGGCGAGAGCCTCGTGTCGGAGGCGCTGAGGGAGGTACGCTCCAGCGCCGCCGAAAGGTCGCGATCGATGCGCCCCACGAAAAGCGCGACGTCGCGCCACTTGCGCGATTCCTTTTCGAGAGCCACACGGCTGTCGAGCATCGCGTTCAGGCCGCGATAGGCGAACCCGGTGATGAGCGCGAAGATGGCGAGCGCCACCAGCAGCTCCACCAGGGTGAATCCCCTAGCGCGAGACATAGCCGGTCAGCTGCGTGAGCACGCGCGCGGGATCGCGGGCGTCGGCGACCGCGAGATCGACCTTGCGGATGACGGGGTTCGCGGTCTCGCTCACGGTCTCGTGGATCACGAGCGCGAGGTTTCCCTGCGTTGCGTCGTAGCGCGTCGTCGCCGTCATCGGAAAAAGGCGGCGCGCGCGGATCTCGGCGAGGCGATTTTCCGCGGCCCACGTTGCGAGGAGGCGCTGGCGCGTCTCGAGCGCTCCGTCCGTGGCCACGCTCGCGGCGCGCGTCGTGGCGGCGAGCGCGACGGCCAGGATCACGATCGCGACCAGGATTTCGATGAGGGTGAACCCGCGCACTTTCATCCCTGCACCAGCGTCACGTTCGGCGACGGGCGGATGCGCGCATGGCGCCTTGCCGGCGACGCGTGGCAGCCGATCTCCGATTCCGACCACGCGCTCGAGGCGAGCATGCGCATCGCCGGCCTGTACGTGGACGGTCAACCGCTCAAGCCCGACGAGCGACTCGTGTTCCTTCCCGATGGGCTCGGCGTGCCCTTCCGCGTGGCCCTCGAAGTGCGCGGACTGCG
>JBBRQA010000264.1:0-4736 GCA_038227085.1 Burkholderiales bacterium
CGCGTAGCGGTAGCGCGCATCCTCGGACTGCAGCGCGCGCGCGGCGCGGCCGAGCTCCGCATCGAGCGGCGCGCCGATGTGGCGGATGGAAATGGCGAGGCTCCCGGGAAGAAGGCGGATCGCCGCGAACAAGGTCGCCGGATCCTTCTCGGCGCGCAGGTGCCCCACGACCACGCAATCGAGGCGCCCACGGGCCTTGGCGCGGCGGCGCAACGCGCGTGCGGACTGGAAGATCACCTCGCATTTCTTCCTCCACGCCGCGGACAAGAGGTGCGGCGCGTCCTCCTGCAGCACGACGATGCGCCCGGCGCGATCGAGTGATCGTGCCGCCTCGGGGTTTCCGGGCAGGTCCTTGTAGAGATCGGTGCCGGTGAGGACCACCGCGAGCCGGCTTGAGCCGGCTCGGTCGGCGAATCGCGCGATGGAATCGGCGCTGCGCCGCGCATGCAGGGCGATCATCGCGTCGGCGCTCTCGCCGCGCCACTCGCTCTGTACAATGACCCGATAGCGAGCACGCAGCATCTCGGCCCACCGCGCCGCGGTACGCCAGTTGCCGTTGTTCGCGTCTCTTGTCCCGGGCGTGACGATGCACACCACAGGCTTGGCGGAGCCCATTGCAGGATTATACGAAGGTGACCGCCTCGGCGCGGGCCTTGCCGATGCGCGGGGGCGCACGCTCGCGATCTATTCGCACCTCGACCTCGCCTCGCTCGAGGTGCCGTGCATCGCCGTCGTCAACCCGCCACTGTGGGAGCTCGCGCACATCGCGTGGTTCCAGGAGTTCTGGTGCCTGCGTGGGGGAGATGCGGCGCGGCCCTCGATCCTCGCGGGCGCCGACGCGCTCTTCAACTCGGCGACGGTGCCCCACGACTCGCGCTGGTCACTCGAATATCCGCCGGCCAGCGCGCTTTTCGCCTACATGCGTGACACGCACGAGGCGGTGCGCGAGTCGCTCCAGAGATCGGCCCCGGACGATCGGTATTTCTTCAAGCTCGCCCTGGTGCACGAGGACATGCATGGCGAGGCGCTGCTGATGACGCTGCAGACGCTGGGTCTGCCGGCACCGCGTATCGCCCTGGCGGGGCCCGCGTCGTCGCCCGGGAAGGCGCGCGATGTCCCCTTCGCGGGCGGTGAGTTCATCCAGGGGACCGCCGAAGGGGAGTTCATCTTCGACAACGAGCGCGGCGCCCATGCGGTCAAGGTCGCACCTTTCTCGATTTCCGCGAAGACCGTGACGCAGGGCGAGTACGCGGCGTTCCTGGAAGCCACGGGATATCCCGTACCGCGCCACTGGAAGCGCGCCGGCGCGTCGTGGCAGGCGCGCCGCTTCGAAGTCTGGCGGCCGCTCGATACCGTGGCGCCGATGATCCACGTGTCGTTGCGCGATGCCGAGGCCTACTGCGAATGGGCCGCAAGGAGGCTTCCCACCGAGGCCGAATGGGAGTTCGCCGCGCGCCACGATGTTGACGGCGCGCTCACCGGCATGATCGGCGGCGTCTGGGAATGGACGTCGAGCCCTTTCGAGCCCTATCCCGGATTCGCCCCGGATCCCTACCGCGAGTACTCGGAACCCTGGTTCCACACGCACTATTGCCTCCGCGGCGGAAGCTTCGCCACGACCCCGCGCATCGCCTATGCCCGCTACCGGAATTTCTACCTGCCCGAGCGCTCTGACATGTTCGCGGGATTTCGCACCTGCGCGCTCGAAGCGCGCTAGCGCTATGTCATAATTCATTCCGGCGGGCCTCCCCGCATTGAAGAGCGGCGAACCTGGTCAGGTCGGGAACGAAGCAGCCATAGTCGATTTCTTCAAGTGCCGGGGGTCAGGCTCGCCTCCCCGAATTTTTTCTGTCCGATGACCTATCAAGTTCTCGCCCGCAAGTGGCGTCCAAAGGTCTTCGAGGAACTCGTCGGCCAGCCGCACGTCGTCACGGCCCTCGCGAACGCCCTCGATTCCAAGCGCCTGCATCACGCCTATCTCTTCACCGGGACGCGCGGCGTGGGCAAAACCACGCTCGCCCGCATCCTCGCCAAGGCGCTCAACTGCGAGACGAACGGCATTACCTCGCACCCGTGCGGCAAATGCCGTGCGTGCATCGACATCGACTCGGGCCGCTTCGTCGATCTCCTCGAGGTCGACGCCGCCACCAACACCAAGGTGGACGAGATGCGCGAGCTCCTCGATACCGCGCAGTACATGCCGGTGGCTGGGCGCTTCAAGGTCTACATCATCGACGAGGTGCACATGCTCTCCAGGCATGCGTTCAACTCGATGCTGAAGACGCTCGAGGAGCCGCCCGAGCACGTGAAGTTCATCCTCGCCACCACCGACCCGCAGCGTCTCCCCGTGACGATCCTGTCGCGCTGCCTGCAGTTCAACCTGAAGCCCCTCTCGCCGCCGCTCATCGCAGGCCACCTCAAGCACGTCCTCGCCGCCGAGGAGATCGCTTTCGAGGAGCCGGCGCTGGCGCAGCTCGCAAAGGCCGCGTCGGGGAGCCTTCGCGACAGCCTCAGCCTCCTCGACCAGGCGATCGCCCACGGCGGCGGCAAGGTGACCACGGCCCAGGTGGCCGACATGCTGGGCTCCCTGGGCGGCGATCTCGTGTGGCCGCTTCTCGAGCGCGTCGTCGATGGCGACGGCAAGGGCGCGATCGAGGAGGCGGAGCGGATCGCTTCGCGAAGCATCTCCTTCGACACCGCGCTGGAAGACCTTGCCGGCATCCTGCATCGCGTTGCGCTCGCCCAGGCCGGCGCTCTTCCCGCCGACGACGACGCGGATCGCGAGCGCGTGACGCAGATGGCGCAGCGCCTCGACGCCGGCCGCGTGCAGGTCATGTACCAGATCGCATTGCTCGGGCGCCGCGACCTGCCGCTCGCGCCCGACGAATACGCCGGCTTCACCATGGCGCTCTTGCGCATGCTTTCCTTCTCGAACGCCTCGCAGGAGCCGCGCGCGGTCCCCAAGGCGAGCGCCGCGCGCGCTGTGCCCGTTGCGCCTCCACGCCCAGCCGCGGCGAGTCCGGCACTTTCACAGGCCTCGCAACCCGCCGCGGTTCCCGTCGCGTTCGACGGCGACTGGCCGGGCCTCATCGAGCGTTCGCGGCTCACCGGCATGGCCGGCATGGCGGCGCGCCACGCGGAGCTGGTCTCGTTCGAGAACAATGTCCTCGAGCTGGTGGTGCCGGAAACCCATCGCATGTACGCGGAGAAGCCGTACCTCGAAAAGCTGAAGGCGGAGATGGCGCGCCTCTTCGGCGCGGGACTGCGCGTCGTGGTGCGGGTAGGACCGACCGCGGGCACCAGCCTCGCGGCGGCGAAGTCGCGCGAGACGGCGCAACGCCAGGCGAGCGCCGCGGAGGCGATCGAGGACGATCCCTTCGTGCGCGACCTGGTGCGCGACCTGGGTGCCGAGGTGGTGTCTTCTTCCATTCGCCCCGCCGACGAGGCGCAGGGCGGTCAACCCAGCGACAAGAGGTGAGCACATGATGAAGGGCGGCATTGGCAACCTGATGAAGCAGGCGCAGCAAATGCAGGAGAACATGAAGAAGGCGCAGGAGGAACTCGCCATGATCGAGGTCGAGGGCCAGTCGGGCGCCGGGCTCGTGAAGGTCGTGCTCACCTGCAAGTTCGTCGCGAAGAAAATATCGATCGATGCGAGCCTGGTCGGCGAAGACAAGGACATGCTCGAGGACCTCGTCATGGCGGCGATGAACGACGCCGTTGCGAAGGCCGAGGCCGCGACGCAGGCCAAGATGGCGGGCCTCACCGCAGGGCTCAACCTGCCGCCCGGCATGGGGTTCTGAGCGCCCGATGGAAAAGCCCGCGGCTCTAGAGGAGCTGATCGCCGCGCTGCGCTGCCTGCCCGGGGTGGGGCCGAAGTCGGCCCAGCGAATGGCATATCACTTGTTGCAGCGCGACCAGCAGGGCGCAGGGCGCCTCGCGCGGGGGCTCGACGACGCGCTCGGGCGCATCCGCCATTGCGCGCGCTGCAATACCTTCACCGAGTCGGAGATATGCGCGGTGTGCGCCTCGGCGCGGCGCGATGTGTCGATGCTGTGCGTGGTCGAGTCTCCGGGCGACCTTTTGATGATGGAGCAAACGCAAAGCTATTCGGGCCTTTACTTCGTGTTGATGGGACGGCTCTCGCCGCTCGACGGCATCGGCCCACGCGAGATTCACCTCGACCGGCTGGCGAAGAGGGCCACCGACGGCGACGTGCGCGAGGTGATCCTCGCCACCAATTTCACCGTGGAAGGCGAGGCGACCGCGCACTACATCAGCGAGCTCCTGGCCGGCAAAGGCCTCAAGGTCACGCGTATCGCGCGGGGACTGCCGGTGGGCGGCGAGCTCGAGCACGTGGACAGCGGAACGCTCGCGCAAGCGGTGCTCGAGAGGCGTCCGGCGTAAGTCGCTGATTTGTAGGCGATGCCCGCTAAGCATAGGAATCGGCTGTCAGTTCTGTTGACGGGCCACCCCCGGAAATGCCATAATTTCCCTCTCGGCGCTATGTTTTCTTCGTCGAAACCTGGCGCGGGGTGGAGCAGTCTGGCAGCTCGTCGGGCTCATAACCCGAAGGTCGCAGGTTCAAATCCTGCCCCCGCAACCAATCCCAGCAATCAGCACGGCAAGGGGTAGCCATCGCTCTTTAACAACTTACAGCCGATAGAGGTGGGTGCTGGGTGTGCTTTAGTTTCTGTTCAGCAATTGGGCAGGGGCGACCAAGCAATACTGCAGTA
>JBBRQA010000265.1:0-4695 GCA_038227085.1 Burkholderiales bacterium
CGCACTTCCAGGAACGCCTGGGCATTGGTGACCGCGGCGTGGACCTTGAGCTCGTTCCTCACGATGCCCGCGTTGCCCATCAGCCGGGCGATGTCGCGCTTGCCGAAACGCGCCACCTTGTCGGGGTCGAACCCGGCGAACGCCCGGCGGAAGTTCTCGCGCTTGCGCAAAATCGTGATCCAGCTCAATCCCGCCTGCATTCCTTCCAGGATCAGGAACTCGAAGAGTTTGCGGTCGTCATGCGCTGGCACGCCCCATTCCGTGTCGTGGTATTCGACGTAGAGCGGATCTTCTCCGCACCAGGAGCAGCGCTTTGTCGGGGAGGGGGCTTTCATCAGGAGATTCTATCGCGGGCGTTCCGGTCTCTTGCGCATCGCGAATCCGAGGAGTAACTTGGCCTTGGGGGTATGCAGGACCCCCGGGATCTTCCCTCCAAGACGTCACCGTCCAATCCTGAGCGTTTCTTCTTTTCACGCTTGCATGGAGGATTGGATGCGATATCACCTGACACCGATATTCTGCCGGCCGTGGCTGCTGAACGGCCTTTCCCTTCGGCTGATCGAGAGCCACTACGAGAACAACTACGGCGGGGCGCTGCGGCGCCTGAACGCGATCACGGAAAAGCTGGAGTCACTCGATTTCGCCAAGACACCGGGCTTCGTCGTCGCGGGCCTGAAGCGCGAGGAGCTGGTCGCACTCAATTCCACGCTCCTGCACGAGCTCTATTTCGCGAGCCTCGCTTTCGGCGACGGCAAGCCTGCCCCTGCCTTCGCGCAGATCCTCGAGCGTGACTTCGGCTCGGTGGACCGCTGGCGCGACGAGTTCGTCGCCATGGCCAACGCGCTCGCCGGAGGCTCGGGATGGGTGCTGCTCACCTATGTCCCGCGCGACGGGCGACTCGTCAACCAGTACGCCGCCGAGCACTCGCAGGCGCTCGCGGGCGCGATCCCGATCCTGGCCCTCGACATGTACGAGCATGCATACCACATCGACTTCGGCGCCAACGCCAAGGCGTACGTCGAGACCTTCATGCGCAACGTCGACTGGAAGTCGGTCGGGGCGCGCTACGAGGATGCCTCGGCCGTGCGGCCCCCGCGCCCCCTCGCCCAGGAGGAGTTCGCGGACGTTCCGGCGGTGGGAGTGGAGGAGGTGAGGGCCATGATCGAGACCGGGGGCGCGGTCCAGCTCATCGATGCGCGCCCGAGGCACTACATCTCGCGCACGCAGGACATCATCGAGGGCGCGGTGTGGAGGGACCCGGAGCGCGTGCAGGAATGGGCGGGCGAGCTGTCGAAATCCGACCCGGTAGTGGTGTTCTGCGTGTACGGGTTCCACGTCGGATGCCGCACGGCGGCGGCGCTGCGCGACGCGGGATTCGATGCCCGCTACATGAAGGGGGGGCACTCGGCGTGGAAGGCGATCGGCGGCCCGGTGAGGATGCACGCATGAGCGCCATCAACTTCGACATGGATGCCGCCGGTGCCATGCCCCAGGGCTGGGAAGGCGGAGTCACGGGGAGGGGCTCGGCGGTGTGGACGGTGCAGCAGGATCCCACCGCCCCGAGCAAGCCCAACGTTCTCAGGCAATCCGGCAAGGGCGATTTCCCCTGGTGCGTGCGGCGCGACGCCTCGGTGGCGGACGGATTCGTCGAGGTGAAGTTCAAGTCCGTCTCCGGCCGCGAGGACCAGGCGGGCGGCGTGGTGTGGCGCTGGAAGGACGGGAGCAACTACTACGTCGCGCGCGCCAATGCCCTGGAGGACAACGTGTCGCTCTACTACACCGAGAACGGCAGCCGCAAGACCATCAAGTACGTCGACGCGCCGGTCGCGAAGGGCAAGTGGCACACGCTACGAGCGGAATTTCGCGCGAGCCGGATTCGCGTGCTCCTCGACGGCAAGGCCTACATCGAGCTCGACGACACGCACATCGCCGGCGCGGGCGCGGTGGGCGTGTGGACGAAGGCCGACAGCGTGACGCTGTTCGACGACTTCGCCTTCGGGCCGTGAGCCTCACGCCGGTCAGGCGGCTCCTCGTCGCCAAGGGCCTGAGGGCCTTTGGCGACGGCTTCGTGAGCCTGCTGCTGCCGGTCTATCTCCTCGAGCTGGGCTTCAGCGCGCTCGAGGTCGGGGTCATCGCCACCGCGACGCTGCTGGGATCGGGGTTGCTCACCTTGTTCGTGGGACTCACAGCGCATCGCTATCACTACCGATCGCTCCTTCTCGCCGCGACGTGGCTGATGGCCGCGACCGGGCTGGGCTTCGCGGCGTTCACGGACTTCTGGCCGCTCCTCGCGATCGCCGTGGTCGGCACGTTGAATCCTTCCAGCGGAGACGTGAGCGTGTTCCTGCCACTCGAGCACGCGGTGATGTCGCGCACGGTGGAGGACAAGCGCAGGACGGCGACCTTCGCGCGCTATAGCCTGGTGGGCTCGCTGGTGGCCGCGCTGGGCTCCGTCGCCGCGGGGCTTCCGGGAATCCTCGAGTCGGCTGCCGGAATCCCCATGAAGGCCGCGCTCCAGGCGATGTTCGTGCTCTACGCCGTGCTGGGACTCGCGTGCGCGCTCGCTTACCGCGGATTGCCTCGCGCGTTGGAGTCCGCCGGAGCACAGCCCCATGTTCCGCTGGGCCCATCGAAGAAGACGGTCTACATCCTCGCGGCGCTCTTCAGCCTGGACGCGTTCGGCGGCGGCTTCGTGGTGCAGTCGATGGTGGCGCTGTGGCTCTACCAGCGCTTCGGGATGTCGGTGGCCACGGCCGGCGCGATCTTCTTCTGGACCGGTATTCTCACGTCGCTGTCGTATCTCGTGGCGGTGCGCATCTCGGATCGCTTCGGACTGGTGAATACGATGGTGTTCACGCACCTGCCCGCGAACCTCTGCCTGGTGGCAATTCCCTTCATGCCCGATCTCGCGTACGTGGTGGCACTCCTCTTCGTGCGGAGTGCCCTTTCCCAGATGGACGTACCGACGCGCAGCTCCTATGTGATGGCGGTGGTGACGCCCGCGGAGCGCCCGGCGGCGGCGAGCATGACGTCGGTGCCGAGGAGCCTCGCCTCCGCGGCGAGCCCCTTCCTCGCCGGCTACCTCCTCACGGTGTCGACGTTCGGCTGGCCGCTGGTGGCCGCCGGTTGCCTCAAGATCGTCTACGACCTCCTGCTGCTCTCGACATTCCGCAAGGTGCGCCCTCCGGAGGAGATCACTTCGGCGCGAACGCCAGGTTGAGCGCCGCGGATGCCGATCGCGAGCGCGATCGAGGGGCTCAGCCCGGGTCAGTGAGCCCCGCCGCCCATCGCCGCGCCGGGCTTCGGCCGCGCGATCCAGATGACCGCGATCAATAGCAGGAACAGCACCGACGAAAGGTAGAAGAGGTCGTTCGCGGCCATCGTGTAGGCCTGCTGGTCGATGGTGCGGTTGATGCTGGCCAGCGCCTGGTCGGTGGTGAGGCCGGCGGCCGTCATCTGGCTCACGGTCTGCGTCGCGGCGATGTTGGTGCGGGTGACGAGCTCGGTCATCTGCGCGTGGTGAAGCGCGGCGCGGTCCTCCCACAGCGTGGTGAAGAGCGACGCGCCCACCGCGCCGGCGGCGATGCGCGCGAAGTTCGACAGGCCCGCGGCCGAGGGCATGCGCTCGGGCGTGAGCCCCGAGAACACGATCGCCTGCAGCGGGATGAAGAAGAACGCGACCGCGGCGCCCTGCAGCACCGTGGGGATGAGGATGGTCTCGATGTCGGCCTGGGTGTTGAAGCGTGATCGCATCCAGAGCACGAACGCGAACCCGATGAAGGAAACGGTGGCGAGCTTGCGGGGGTCGATGCGGCTCACGTTCTTGCCGACCCATGGCGAGATCAGGATCGCGAGCACGCCCACCGGCGCCGTCGCGATGCCCGCCCAGGTAGCCGTGTAGCCCATGTACTGCTGCAGCCAGAGCGGCAGCAGCACGACGTTGCCGAAGAAAAGGCCGTAGGCGATCGACAGGGCGAGGGTGCCGGCCGCGAAGTTGCGCCGCCCGAAGAGGCGGATGTCGACGACCGGGTGCGCCTCGGTGAGCTCCCAGGCGAGGAAGAACATGAAGCTCACCACCGCGACGATGGCGAGCACCACGATCTGGTTCGAGGAGAACCAGTCGAGCTCCTTGCCCTTGTCGATCATGAGCTGCATCGAGCCCACGAAGGTGACCAGGAGCGCGAGGCCCACGTAGTCGAGGGGCGTGCGGCGCGGGCCCGGGTCGCGCTTGCTGTAGATCGACCAGGTGAGCGCCGCGGCGAAGAGACCCACGGGGATGTTGATGTAGAAGATCCACGGCCACGAGATGTTGTCGGTGATCCAGCCGCCGAGAAGGGGGCCGGCCACCGGCGCCACCAGCACGGTCATCGCCCACATCGCCATGGCGGTGCCGGCCTTCGCGCGCGGATAGCTCGCGAGGAGGAGCGTCTGGGACAGTGGAATCATGGGACCCGCGACCAGGCCCTGCACGACGCGAAAAGCGATCAGCATGCCGATGTTGGGCGCGAGCCCGCACAGCCAGGAGGCGATCACGAAGAGGAGCACGCTGCCGGTGAAGAGCCGTACCTGGCCGAAGCGCTGCGTGAGCCAGCCGGTGAGGGGCACCGAGATCGCATTGGCCACCGCGAACGAGGTGATGACCCACGTGCCCTGCGAGGGACTGACTCCCATGTCGCCCGCGATCGCCGGGATCGA
>JBBRQA010000266.1:0-4686 GCA_038227085.1 Burkholderiales bacterium
CACCGGCGTCGCACTCGAACTCCGGCCCCTTGTCGATGCGGATGGTCGCCATCACTCCGCCAGGTGCGCGCCGGAAAGGGAAGGCAGGTAACCCAGGCGCCGCGAGATCGACTCCGCCGCCGAGACTACCGAGGGGATCGTGGCCTGGATGTTCTTCTTGGTCATGCGCTGCACCGGCGCCGCGACGCTGATGGCGGCGGTCACCTGCCCGGTGTGGTCGCGGATCGGCGCCGCGATGCAGCGAAGTCCCACCTCGATCTCCTCGTCGTCGATCGCGTAGCCCTTCTGCCGGACGGTGGCGAGCTCGGCCGCGAGCGCGGAGGAGTCGACGATGGTGTGCTCGGTATAACGCGTCAATCCGTTGTCGATGACCTGCTGGATCACCTCCGGCGACTGGTAGGCGAGCAGCGCCTTGCCGACGCTGGTGCAATGGGCCGGCGCGCGCGAGCCCAGGCCCGAGGACATGCGGACGGCTTGCTTGCTCTCTCGGATGCGGATGTAGAGGACGCTGAGATGATCGAGGATGGCGAGCTGGACGGTCTCGCCGGTCTCTTCGGCGAGCGCATGGATCTGCACTTGCGCCCCGGAGTTGGTGTCCATCTTGCGGCGTACCAGCGTGCCCAGCTCGAAGAGCGCGAGGCCGAGGCGATACTTGCCGGTCTCGCGGTTCTGCTCGAGGATGTCGTATTCCACCAGCGTCGTCGCGAGGCGATGCACCGTGCTCTTGGCGAGGCCCAGGCGCGCGGCGAGCGCGCTGATGCCCATCTCGTATTCATCCTCCGAGAACGCCTTGGTGAGGCGGATCGAGTTGGCCACCGACGAGAGGCGCATACGCCGCGCCCTGGGCTTCTTCACGCGTTCCATCTCTTAAGCCTCCCGCGCCGCGAGGCGCATGGCCACACCGTAGGAAACCGCCACCGCGACCACGACCGCGGCCGAAAGCGCCACCCCCCACGAGGCGACGCGCTGGTCGAAGGCGGGCGACGCGAAGCGCGCCGCGGCAAGCGTGGCAATGGCGAGCGAGGTGATGCCGATGGCGAGGCTCATGAAGCGCGAGGCGGCGGCGGCGCGGCGATCGGCGGAGCGCACCAGGTGGCTGACCCAGAGGCCGTTCAACGCGTCGGTGGCCATCATGCCGGCGGTGAAGACCAATCCCAGCAGCGCGGCGAACAGCCACCCCGCGAGGTTGGAGCCGGTGATCGAGAACAGCACGGCCTGGCTGATGGTGTCGAAAGAGAGCGCGAAGGCCGCGCCGACTGCTGCCACCATCACCGGGTGCTCGACGCGCATGAAGCGCTCGAAGAGCCGGCCGCGCGCGCCCACCGCGCGCACGATCTCGCCTCGCGGGGTGCGCACGACCGCGGCCAGGTTGGCGATGCCGAGCGCCGTGAGGAAGGCGATCGAGATCCAGGTGCCCGTGTTCTCGAGCCAGCCTGGCGCCTTCCATTCGGTCGCCACCGTCGCCACCGCGACCGCGACCAGAGTCACCACGACGCCGTGCCCCGTGGAGAAGAGCAGCCCGGACCAGCGCGCGACCCTGGGGCGCTCCGTCGCATTGAAGCGCGCGAGACCGTCGATCACCGCGAGGTGGTCGGGGTCGAGGCCGTGCTTCAAGCCGAGGAGGAACACGACGCCGACCAGCGCGAGCCAATGGGTGGGGAGGGTTTCCATCACTTCATTTCTGCAGGAAGAGCTCGTTCCACAGCTTCTCCCACTTCGGCGCCTCGTCGAGCACGGTGGCCGGCTCGATCAATGTGAACGCGAAATCGTTGAGGGCGCTCTTCACCTTGGTGCTCGCGGGCACGCGCCCCATGGACTCGAACAGCCTCTGCCCTTCCGGCGAGAGGACGAAATCGGCGAACAGCGCCGCGGCGTTGGGGTGCGGCGCGTTCTTCGCGACGCCGATCCCCTGGGGGCGCGCGGCCACCGGCGGGATCGGCACGAAGTCGATCGGCGCGCCCTTCCTCCTCAACGACTCTATGTTGCTGTTGTACATGGTGAGCCCCACGGGCACCTCGCCCGCGGCGACCAGCTCGGCCAGCAGCACGTGGCCCTTGCGCACGTCGGGCTTCATCGCCGCGAGCCGGCGGAAGTAATCATGGCCCTTCTCCGCGCCCCACACCTTGATGAGGGTCGCCATCCACTCGACGTCGGTCGCCTCGAGGCCGATCAACCCCTTCCATTTGGGATCGGTGAAGCCCTCGTAGGTCGCGGGAAGATCGGAGCGCTTCACCTTCTGCGTGTTGTAGCCCACCACGAAGTAGTTCATGCGGTCCGGCATCCACAGGCGGTGCGGTGGGATCGCGGCCCGCGGCAAGTCGGCGACGTGCGGCGAGCGGATCTCCGCCAGCAGGCGCTCGCGCGCGAGCATCTCCATCTCGGGACCATTGGTCTCGATCACGTCCACGGCGTGGCGCCGGGCCTGCGCCTCGGTGACCACGCGCTGCACCACCTTGTCGGAGAGCGCGCGCCACAGCTCGACCTTGACGCCGTACTTCTTCTCGAAGGCCTCGGCGAGCGGCCGCGACTCAGTCGGCGCCAGCGAGGTGTAGAGCACGACGCTTCCCTCCTGGCGCGCCCGCTCCAGCTGCGGGGCCTGGGCGAACGATGCGACCGGCAGGACCACGGCCAGGAGACATGCGAAGAGGGGTTGCACCTGGCCATTCTAGGGGCAACCGCCGCGGCGGGCAATCAAATGGAACGTCGTTCCGTATATCGGAAAAACCCCTGCAATTGCGGGCAGGTCAGCCCTGCGACCACCCCACGATGGCGATTCCGCAGGCGATGAGCGCGATGCCGGCCCAGCGCGCCGCGCTGATCGGCTCCGCGAGGACCAGCGCCGAGGCCAGGATGATCGCCACGAACTGCGCAGCCGTGAACGACTGCGCGACGTTGAGCGGCACCGTGCGAAGGACGAGCGTGTAGAAGAGCGCCGCCACGGCGAAGCTCGCGAAGCCGGCCGCGATGCGCCAGTTGAGGAGCTGCTCCCACCAGGCGCCGCCGGATTCGCGGCCCGCGACGGCCCCGGTCTTGAGCAGCAGGTTCGCGATGACCGTGAAGGTGATCATCCCTGCGATCGTAAGCGTCGTCTTCATGCCTCCTCCTCCCGCATGCGTGCGCCGAATTTCCACGAGTTGCCGTTCCTCATCGTGACGTAGGAGCTGCCGGGCGCGATCCGCGGATTGCCGGCGAGCCAGGCTTCCACCGTGGGCCGGTCGACATACACGGTCCGGGGCGTCACCAGCTGGTCGAACGCGACATGGCGGAAGAACGCAAACTCGCGCCGCGCGATCCACAGGCTGTAGTCATACAGCGGCAAGGCGCGCAGCGCGCTCCAGCGCGGCAACGCGTGGAGCGCTTTCGCGTAGAGGAAATACGGGAATACGAGGGGCGTCGCGAGGCCGTACTTGGTGAGCCACCACGGCAGGCGCGACGCGACGCGGCGCAGCGGGTCCACCAGGCCGATTACGAGCGCATTGCCTTCGCGCGCGTAGACCCAGCAGTGGAACCGGCCGCCCGGGCGCGTGTTGCGCGCCACAGCCTCGAATCCCGCCCTGGGCTCCTTCAGGTGATGAATGACGCCGATGCTGTAGACCACGTCGTAACCTGCGCTCGTGAATGCGGTGAGATCCTCGCGGCGCACGCTCCAGTTGGAGAAGCCGCAGGAGGCGAGGTTCTTCCGCGCCGACTCGACCGCGTCGCCGAGGTCGATTCCGTCGAGCCGCGCCGGCAGCCAGCCCAGCACGTGGACCATGAGGCTGCCGTTGCCGCAGCCCATCTCGAGCACCGATTTGCCGCGGATGTCGCCCGCCGCGAGCGGCGCGAACCAGTCGGCCACCTGCTCGGCCGTGTACACCGATCCCTGTGGAAGGTTGTTCCAGGAGGTCGCGAACGCGTCGGCGGTCTTCTGGTCCGCGGGCCTCATTGCGATGCCTCTCCATGGCGTCCGAGCGCAAGGATGCACCAGAGCGCGAGGCGCTGGTCGCGCTTGCCGGACTTGTGGCCGGCGAGCGCGGCCGCGGTCCATTCGGGATTGCCGACGCGCTCGGCGCCGCGCGCGAAATCGCCCTCATCCCAGGTACGCATCCAGCGAGTGAGCGGGATTCCGAATCCCTTCTTGCGCCGCTCGAGCACTGCCGTGGGCACCACGCCGCGCAGCGCGGACTTGAGAAGGTACTTGGTCCGGCCGTGGCGATACTTGTATTCGTGCGGGATGCGGCGCGCGAAGTCGACCAGGTCCTGGTCGAGGAACGGCGAGCGCACCTCGAGCGACACCATCATCGAGGCGCGGTCGGCCTTGGCGAGGATGTCGTCCTGGAGATAGAGGCGCGTGTAGAACTCGAGGGTCTTGTCCACGACGTGGGTGGCCGAGGTCGAGCGCCATGCGTCGATCGCTTCCTCGTAGAGATCCTCGACCGCGACCGGCTCGCGGAACAGCTCGGCGATCTCGGTGGGCTCCAGGGGGCCGAGCCAGACGGGATTCCAGAGCTCCGGCGGGTAGGACGCGCCGCGCAGCCCCCGCTTCACGCGGAACTCGAAGCTCATGTTGGCCTCCGAGACCGGGAGGCATTCCGCGAGGCTGCGCATGCCGCCCTTCATGGCCGCGGGGAGCAGCGCGCCGTACCAGCGGGCGACGCCGAGCGCCTTGAAGGGATCATAGCCCGCGAAGAGCTCGTCGCCGCCGTC
>JBBRQA010000267.1:0-4676 GCA_038227085.1 Burkholderiales bacterium
CGTCGCAGCGGGCGATCGGCTGGGGATAGGCGCGAATCTCCTCGTTCAGCTCGCGCAGGCGACGCACGAGGCGCTCGCGCTGCCGGACGGCGCTTTCCTGGGTAGAGGTGGTGTTCATAGCGCGCAGGATATCGAACGGCGTAGGGACCAATGCGACAGATTTCCCGCATTTTCGGCCACTGGCAAGGGGTGCCGGCGAAAATCGCCGGTTTTCTGTCAAGCCTGTCACGGGCCTTGCCGGGACAATGCCGCCATGTCGCTCATCGTCCTCGCAGTCGTCGCCACCGCCACCCTCGTCACCTCGTTCATCTCCGGGATCCTCGGGATGGGAAGCGTGTACCTCGTCAGCGGCGCGGCGATGCTGGCGCGCTAGCGCACGCGGGCGAGCGCGCGGCCGCTTCGAGATACGCAATCAGGTCGTCCCGCTCCTTCGCATCCTTCACGCCTGCGTAGGTCATGGTGGTGCCGGGCACGGCCTTCATCGGGTCGGCGATGAAGCGGTCGAGCGCCTTCGGGTTCCACACCAGCTTCGAGCCCTTCATTGCCTTCGAATAGTCGAAACCCGCGATGCTGCCCGCGCGCCGGCCCACGACCCCGCAGTGGCGCGGGCCCACGCGGTCGCTCTCCAGCGCATGGCACGCGAGGCAGCGCGAATAGACTTCCTCGCCGTTCCCGAGATCGGCGCCCGCCGCGGGAAAGCCGGCGAGCGCCAGCGCCGCGACGACGACGGCGCGCGCCATTCCCACGATCAGGACACGAATGCCGACGGGACCGGCGCTTCGCCCACGGCGTTGCGCAGCACCGCCCAGTGCATCGCCTCGTCGCCGAGGATGCTCGCCGCGGCCTTGGCGAGATCGCGGTCGCCGAACAGCGGCATCGCGCCAAGATACGCGCTCACGGCGCCCTTCTCGAGCGAAGCGGCAAATCGCAGCACGTCCTCCTGGCTCTTCAGCTTCTCGACGGGGAAGGTGTACTTCGCCTTCGCGGCAACCGGCTTGCCGCCCAGCTTCCTGATGGTCTGGGAGAGCACTTCGGCGTGCTGCTTGTGATGCCCCTGGAAGGTGACGGCGAGATCGAGCACCGGCTTCTGCAGCAGGCCGCTCTCGGCGCCCACCTGGTAGGCGGCGATGGCTTCCAGCTCTGCGCCAAGTGCCGTGTTGAGGATGCGCACGTCGTTTTCGGTGGCCGCGCCGCCGGTCTTGGCGAGCGCCTCGCGTCCGGCGAGCAACGCGACCGCCGTCCCGGTGAGCATCAGGCCGGAATTCCCGAGGAAGGCGCGGCGCGCGGGGCGCAGCTCGCCATCGCCTGCATAAGCGAAGAAGGACATGGAGTTTCTCCTGTGGTGTTGGTTGTGGTTCTAGTTGCGCGAACCGCGCATTGCGGCGACTCGGGCGAGGACGCGCTCGGTGATGCGGTCGCAGCGCTCGCCCGCGAAGGAAAAGGCTTCCTGCACCGCGAGGTCCACCTCGCGCGACATCGATTCGCGCAGCAGGGCGCGCGCGCGGAAGAAGCGGGTGCGAACGGTGGCCTCGGGGATGCCGAGCGCCGCGGCGGTTTCCTCGACCGTCATCTCCTCGACCGCGCGCAGCACGAACACGGTGCGGAACTGCTCGGGGAGGGCATCGATCTTCGCCTCGATCAGGCGGCGCGTCTGCGCGCTCGCCGCGAGCCGGTCGGGCTGTTGGTCGGGGTTGTCGCTCATGGTGTCCTCCGCGGCCAGGGCCTGGGCGCCGGAATCGATGGCGATCACCTGGGCGCCGCGCTTGTTCCGGCGGGATCGGCCGAGCGCCTCGTTCACGACGATGCGCATGAGCCAGGTGGAGAGCTTCGCGTCGCCGCGGAAGCTGCCCATCGCGCGATAGGCCTGCAGGTAGCCTTCCTGAACCGCATCCTCGGCCTCGGCGTCGTCGCGCAGGATGCTGCGCGCTGCCCGGAAAAGCGGCTGGTTGTGCCGGCGCATGAGGCGTCGCAGGGAATCCTCGTCGCCGGCGGCGATGCTCCGGGCGAGATCCGCGTCGGAAAGCTCTGGGGCTGAAGGTTTCGGGGTGGGGCTCATGGCGGTCTCACCAGATTAGATGAAACCCGCGTGCGCCACGTTCCCGGCTAGGTCTTTTCCTCGACCACCACGCGCTTGCGCGATTTGTCGATCGTCACCGGGCTCATGAAGGACCACGCGTCGTAGTGGGTCGTCAACGCGTAACGCCCCTTCGCCAGGCGCTCGAGGAACCAGGGACCCTCGGTATTGGCGGGGTCGTCGTGCACCGCAACCGGAATATCGGTGAGGCGGCTCCTGCGCCGCCCATCCTTCGTCACGCGCACGATCTCGAGATGGAAGGTCTTCGCGGGACGTGCAACGGGTGTGGCCGCTTCCCCTTGCGCGAGGCGGCCGGACCCGTTGTGGTTGCGCAGGATGTTCAGCCGAGCTCGATCGGCACGAAGAGCTGGCGGTCGTTGCGCTGGACGAGGAGTGCCACGTGCTTGCCGCTCTTGGCCGCCTGCTCGCGCAACTGCTCGACGGACTGCACCGGCGTGCCGTTCAGCGCGAGCACGAGGTCGCCCGGCTGCACGCCGGCGCGTTCCGCCGCGCCCGACACTTGCTCGACGAGCAGTCCGCCGTGGCCGTTGTTCTCGCTCTTCTCTTCGCGCGTGAGCGGACGCACCGCAAGGCCCAGGCGCCCGCCGGTGGCGGCGCCCTGCTCGTTCGAGGCGACGCGTTCTTCCTTCGCCGCGCCGGTCGCGACCGTGAGCGTCTTCGCGCCGCCCTTGCGCCAGACTTCGACGCTCGCCGTCGCGTTCGGGCCCTTGTCGGCCACCAACGCCGGGAGGTCCGAGGAACGATCGATCAGGCTGCCGTCGTACCGGGTGATGATGTCGCCCACCTGGAGGCCGCCCTGTTCCGCCGGGCTCGCGGCGTCCACCGACGACACCAGCGCGCCGCGCGGGCGATCGAGGCCGAAGGAGTCGGCGAGCGTCGCGTTGACTTCCTGCACCGTGACCCCGAGGCGTCCGCGCGTCACGTGGCCGGTCTTCGCGAGCTGGTCCTTCACCTTCATCGCGACTTCGATGGGAATCGCGAACGACAGGCCCTGGTAGCCGCCGGTGCGCGAATAGATCTGCGAGTTGATGCCGATCACTTCGCCCGCGAGGTTGAAGAGCGGGCCGCCGGAGTTGCCCGGGTTCACCGCGACGTCGGTCTGGATGAAGGGCGTGTACGCGGAGTCGGGCAGCGAGCGCGACTTGGCGCTCACGATCCCCGCGGTGACCGAGTTGTCGAAGCCGTACGGCGAGCCGATCGCGACCACCCATTCGCCCACCTTCGCGGCGCGCGAGTCGCCGATCTTCACCGTCGGCAGGTTCTTGCCGTCGATCTTGATGAGAGCCACGTCGCTCTGCTTGTCGGCGCCGACCACCTTGGCCTTGTACTCGCGGCGGTCGGTGAGGCGCACCATCACCTCGTCGGCATGGTCGACGACGTGCGCGTTGGTGAGGATGTAGCCGTCGGAGCTCACGATGAAGCCGGAGCCCAGCCCCTGCATCGGGACGTTGCCGCCGCCACGGCCGCCACGCTGGCCTTGGCCGCCGAAGCCCTTGAAGAATTCGTAGAACGGGCTGTCCGGATCGAGGCCCGGGATCTCGGGCATCTCGGCGTTTGTCTTGGTGGTGCCGCGTACGCTCACGTTTACCACCGCGGGGCCGTTGGCCGCGACCAGCTCGGTAAAGCCGTTCAGCGGGAGACTGGTCGCGCCGGGGTTGGCCGCGGGCGCGGCGACGCCGGCTGCCAGGACCGGATTCGCGCGCGCCTGGGCGAAAGGGGATTCGATCTGTCCACGGTACGCGGCGACGCCGGTGCCGAGGACGCCGGCCGCGACGAGCGCGGCGACAAGGACATTGGGTTTCATCGGTTTCGTCTCTCCAGTCGATGGATTGCCGGGCCCGAGGGGGGCCGTACACCGGAGTCTGAATTCGCCCGCTTAAGCGGGGCTTAAGGCCGCCGGGATCGCCGGAATCTTCACGCGGGCGAGGAGGCCCTTGCCCGAAGAGGGATCGAGGAGCTCGACCGTGCCGCCATGGCGCTCGGCGATGCTGCGCACGATCGCGAGGCCCAGGCCGGTGCCGCGCTCGGCCGCGCTCTCGCCACGATAGAAGCGGTCGAAGACGCGCGAGCGCTCCTCGGCCGGGATGCCGGTGCCGTTGTCCTCGACTTCGAGGACGGCATTTTCTCCCTCGCGATAGGCGCGTACCTCGACCGCTCCCGAGGGGGTGTAGCGGATGGCGTTGTCGACGAGGTTCTCCAGGAGGGCACGCAGCGCGGCGCGATCGCCGCTGACGATCACGGGTGCCTCGATGCGCGCGGTCAGCACCAGGCCCTTTTCCGCCGCCGCGGCCGCCTCGGCCTCGGCGATGGTGCGGGCCAGTTGTGCGACGTCGATCTCGGCGGCCGTGGGCATCGGCGCTTCCGGATCCTGGCGCGCGAGGGTGAGGAGCTGCTCGACCAGGTGCACGGCACGCGCGATGCCTTCGCGCAGCATGCCGTGGGCGCGCTCGCGCTCCGCGTCGTCGCGCGCGCGCTCAGCGAGCTGGAGCTGCAGGCGCAACGCGGTGAGCGGCGTGCGCAGCTCGTGCGCCGCGTCGGCGATGAACTGGCGCTGTTGCGCGAGCGCGCTTCCGAGTCGACC
>JBBRQA010000268.1:0-4675 GCA_038227085.1 Burkholderiales bacterium
CGCGTGGCCAAGGCCGCGCTCGAGCTCGCGCGCCAGCGCCGCAAGCACATGACGTTCGTGCACAAAGACACCGTGTTCAAACTGGGCTGCGGGATGTTCGTCGAGGAGTGCCGGCGCGCGGCCGCCGAATATCCCGACGTCCACACCGACGATGTGATCGTGGACACCTTCGCCATGCGCCTGGTGCGCGACCCGCAGAGCTTCGACGTGGTCGTCACCACCAATATGTTCGGCGACATTCTGTCCGACGAGGCCGCGGGGCTGGTGGGCGGGCTGGGCATGGCGCCCGGGCTTTGCATCGGCGAGGCGCGGCTTGCGATGGCGCAGGCCACGCACGGATCGGCGCCCGACATTGCCGGCAAGGGCATCGCCAATCCCTACGCGATGATCGAGTCGACACGCATGCTGATCGAGTGGCTGGGGCACGATCGCAAGCGCCCGGAGGCCGTCGCGGCGGCGCAATCCATATCGCGCGCGATGACTGCAGCGTTGGCAGAGCCAGCGTCGCGCACCGGAGACATCCGCGGCACCGGCAATACCGCCGCCATGACGCTGGCCGTGATCCGGGGCATCGAGCGCGGCTGAGCTCAGCCCCCCCTACTCTTCAGGGGGTTTGTCGGGCACCGCCTGCAGGCGGCGCAAGCCGCCTTCGACCGCGCGCAGCTCGATGATCTCCGCGTCCTGCGAGGTGGCGCCCAGCTCCTTGAACTTGCGCGCCGACACCAGCACGCGGCTCTCGAACGAGGCGATGGCGGAGTTGTAGCCGTCCTGCGCGGATTGCAGGCCCTTGCCGATGCGCGCGATGTGCTCCGCCATCACCGAGAGCCGCGTATGCAGTTCCTGGCCCAGCTGGCTGATCTCGCGCGCGTTGTCCGCGATCGCTTCCTGGCGCCATCCGTAGGAAGCTGCCTTCAGCAGCGCCATGAGGGACGCGGGTGAGGCGATGATCACGTTTTGCCCGAAGCCGCTGTCGAGGAGATCCGGATCGGCTTCGAGCGCGGCGCTGTAGAACGCCTCGCCAGGGATGAACATCACCACCACTTCCGGCGTGGGCTGGAACTGCTCCCAGTAGGATTTCTTCGCGAGGGCCTCCAGGTGGCGGCGCATGAGCTGCGCGTGAAGCAGGATCTTTACCTTGCGAAGCTCGTCGGTGGTGGCCTCGTGCGCCTCCATGTACGCGCTGATCGGCGCCTTGGAATCGACCACGATCTGGCGGCCGCCGGGGAGCTTCACGATCAGGTCGGGGCGCAGCCGGCCATCGTCGCTCTCAGCCGACTCCTGCTCGACGAAATCGCAATGCAGCATCATCCCGGCCATCTCGACCACGCGGCGCAGCTGGATTTCGCCCCAGCGCCCGCGCACATGCGGCTGCCGCAGCGCCTTCACGAGGTTTGTCGTCTCGTTCCGGAGCTGCGTCTGCACCTCCGCCATCTGCGTGAATTGCTGGCGTATCTCGCCGTAGGCGCTCTCACGCGCCTTTTCCAGCGCCCCGATCTTCTCGTCCACCTTGTCGAGCGAGGCCTTCACGGGCGCCACCAGGGCGTCGATCGCGATCTGGCGCTTTTCGAGGTCGCCGCGCGCGCCCTGCTGGAACTCCGCGAGCGAGGCCTTGGCGAGGTCGAGGAAGGACTGGTTGTTGCTCTTCAACGCGTCCGCCGAGAGCGATTTGAAGCTCATCTCGAGGGTGCGCTGCGCCTCGGTGATGAGCGAGAGCTTCTCCTGCGACTGCTGGCGCTCCTCCTCGAGGCGCGTCTGCAGCTCGGCGGCGCGCTCGCGGGCCTTGCTCGCCTCCTCGGTCAGGCGCCCGATGGCCTGCTCGCGCTCCCGGATCAGGCCGCGCAGCTCGTCGGCGTTGCGCGCGCGCTCCTCCAGCGTGGCGCTGCGCTGCACCGCCTCGAGGAGCTGGCCACGCAGCTGTGTCGCGTCGCGCTCGAGCTCCGCGGACTGCACGCCGTAGCGCAGGGATTGCTCGCGCGCGGCGGCGAGCTGCGCCTCGAGCTCGGCGGTGCGCTTCTGCTCCTGTGCCGGGCGCGAGCGGCCCCAGAGGCTCGCGATACCGAAGCCGGCAGCGGCGCAGGCCAGGGCGAGGAGGATGACGGCGATCGAGCTTTCCATTCAGTCATTCTAGACACTCCATGGCTCATGGGGTGAGCTACCATTTCGCCCATGCCGGAGCTGCCCGACGTCTGCGTCTACCTGGAAGCCCTCGAGCGAAAGGTGCTCGGCCAGCCGCTCGAGAAAGTGCATGTGCCGAGCCCGTTCGTGCTGCGCAGTTTCGACCCGCCGATCGACGCCATCGCGGGATGCGCGGTGACCGGTGTGCACCGCATCGGCAAGCGCATCGTGCTGGACATGGGCGACGGGATCTTCGCGGTGATCCACCTCATGATCGCCGGGCGGCTGCACTGGCGCGGACCCGGCGAAAAGAGGAAGCCGCAGGGCATCCTCGCGATCTTCACATTTCCCACGGGGACGCTCTATTTCACGGAAGCCGGGACGCGCAAGCGCGCTTCCCTCACACTGGTGCGCGGCGCGGCGACGCTCGCCGCCATCGACCCGGGCGGCACCGATCCGATCGATTCCAGCTACGAAGAGTTCTCGGCCGCGCTCACTCGCGAGAGCCACACGCTGAAGCGCGCCCTCACCGATCCGCACCTCTTCAGCGGCATCGGCAACGCCTATTCGGACGAGATCCTGCACGCGGCGAAGCTCTCGCCGCTCAAGCTCACGCGCTCGCTCTCGGAAGAAGAGGCGCGGCGCCTGCACAAGGCCACCCGCGTGACGCTGCTCTCCTGGCGCGACATCCTCCGCGCCGAAACAGGCGCGGGATTCCCGGAGAAGGTGACCGCGTTTCGCGAAGGGATGGCGGTGCACGGGCGCTTCAAGAAGCCCTGCCCGGTGTGCGCCTCGCCCGTGCAGCGCATCGTCTACGCCGAGAACGAGTGCAACTACTGCGCCACGTGCCAGACCGGGGGAAAGTTGCTTGCCGACCGCTCGCTCTCGCGGTTGCTGAAGGGCAACTGGCTGAAATCGATCGACGACCTGTAGAAGGACCTGCCGTGAAGCGCGTGCGTCAGGCTGCCTTGTCGTCCCGCGCCGCGCGCTTGCGCTCGTGCTCCGAGAGGAACCGCTTGCGCAGGCGAATGGTCTTGGGTGTGACTTCCACAAGCTCGTCGTCCTCGATGAATTCCACCGCGGACTCGAGCGTGAGCTGGATCGGCGGCGTGAGGACCACGTTCTCGTCCTTGCCCGCGGAGCGCACGTTGGTGAGCTTCTTGCCCTTCACCGGGTTCACGACGAGGTCGTTGTCCCGGCTGTGGATGCCGATCACCATGCCCACGTAGAGGCGCTCGCCGGGCGACACGAACATCTTGCCTCGCTCCTCGAGGTTGAAGAGCGCGAAGGCGACCGCGTCGCCCTGCTCCGAAGAGATCAGCACGCCATTCCTGCGCGAGGGCGGCTCGCTCTTCACCGGCGCGTACTTCTCGAACACATGGCTCTTGATTCCCGTTCCGCGCGTGAGCGTCATGAACTCCATGTGGAAGCCGATGAGGCCCCGCGACGGGATGCTGTAGTCGAGGCGCACGCGCCCCTTGCCGTCCGGCACCATGTCCTGAAGCTCGCCACCGCGGCGCCCGAGCTCTTCCATGATCTTGCCCTGGTTCTCGGTGTCGACATCGACGGTGAGGTTCTCCCACGGCTCGTGGCGCACGCCGTCGACTTCCTTGGCGACCACGCGCGGCTTGCCCACCGCGAGCTCGTAGCCCTCGCGGCGCATGTTCTCGATGAGGATGGTGAGGTGCAATTCGCCACGGCCCGAAACGCGGAAGACATCGTTGTCGCCGGTTTCCTCGACGCGCAGCGCGACGTTGGCGAGGAGCTCGCGGTCGAGGCGCTCGCGGATCTGGCGGCTGGTGACGTACTTGCCTTCCTGGCCCGCGTAGGGCGAGGTGTTCACCTGGAAATTCATGGTGAGCGTGGGCTCGTCGACGCCCACCATCGCCAGGCCTTCCGGAGTCTCCGGGTCGGCGAACGTGGTGCCGATGACGAAGTCCTCGATGCCAGTCACGGAAACGATCTCGCCCGCGCTCGCGACCTGGGTCTCGATCTTGTCGAGACCCTGGAACGTGTGGATCACGCCGATCTTCGCCTTGCGGATGAACTTGTCGCCCGACATGATCGCGACTTCCTGCTGTTTCTTGATGCTGCCACGGCGAATGCGGCCCACCGCGATGCGCCCGAGGAAGCTGGAGTAGTCGACGGCCGCGATCTGCATCTGCAGCGGGCCATCGGGATCGCCAGCGGGCTCCGGCACGTACTTGAGGACTGCGTCGAAGAGCGGGCGCATGTCGGTGCCGACCTCGTCCACCTTGGTCGAGGCCCAGCCGTTCAACGCCGAGGCGTAGATCACCGGGAAATCGAGCTGGTCCTCGGTGGCGCCGAGCTTGTCCATCAGGTCGAACGTCTGGTCCACGACCCAGTCGGAGCGCGCGCCGTCACGATCGACCTTGTTCACGACCAGGATGGGCTTCAATCCCTGCGCGAGCGCCTTGCGCGTGACGAAGCGGGTCTGCGGCATCGGGCCTTCCACGGCATCGACGAGGAGCACCACGCCATCGACCATCGACAGCACGCGCTCGACCTCGCCGCCAAAATCGGCGTGGCCGGGGGTGTC
>JBBRQA010000269.1:0-4652 GCA_038227085.1 Burkholderiales bacterium
ATATCCATGCCGCCCTCGCTCGAGGCCATCAACACCACCTTCTGCACGACGCGATCGACCACCATCGCGACGTAGAGCTCCTTCTTGATGTCGGCGCCCTCCTCGACGAGGAGCCGGCGCACCAGGCGCCCCGCGGGGCCGGTCTGGTGCGTGACGAGCGTCATGCCGAGCATCTTCGAGGCGATGTCGCGGACCTCGTCGACCGAGCGCGCGAGCTTCACGCCGCCGCCCTTGCCGCGCCCGCCGGCGTGGATCTGCGCCTTGACGACCCACACAGGCCCGCCCAGCTTCTTCGCCGCCTCGACCGCCTCGTCGACGGAAAACGCCGGAAAACCGCGCGGCGTCGCCACGCCGTACTTGCGGAAGATTTCCTTGCCCTGGTATTCGTGGATGTTCATGGCGGCTCGCGAGGAGGGATGCGCGGACGGCAGCCCGAGACCCGCGATATTACCAACTTCCTAGTGCTGGTCGCCCTCGCCAGCGGCTTCGATCTTCTCGGCGCCCTGGTACCACTGCGGGTAGAACTTCGCGACCGCGGGCGCGGCGAGCGCGAGCGCGTGGCAGCGATCGAGCTGGAAGGGCTTCTTCGCGGGATCCTGCACGCGCTGGCCGGCCATGGTCTGGAACGCGGCGGTGGCGAGCGCGCTGGCGAGCTCGGTGATGTGGGTGCAGCCGCGCGCTCCACCGAGCAGCTCCTTCACGCGCTGGTGGTAGCCGGGCCGGATCGCGATGCCGATGAGAAGCCGGTACGCGGGCACGATCGCATCGCAGTAATCGACGTACGGCATCGCGTCCATGGCCGCCGCGGCGTCGACGATGTTGAGGCCTTTGTCCACGGTGATGCGCAGCCACATGCCGTGCACCGGCTCGCCGGCGTGGCGCACGCCCGCGGCGAGCTTGAAGTCGTACCCCTTGGTGTCGACCAGGTGGCCCTCGATGTCGTAGAGGCCATCCTCGCGCTTGTAGCCCTGGATCTCGATGGCGCGCTTGTGCAGCGGCACGCGTGGGACCGTGGCCTCAAGCCCTGGCATCGGCCGCCTTCGGCACCGCGCCGGTCCTGCGTGCTTCCCGGATCGCGGCGGCGAACTCGGCGCCCGTCTGGTAGCGCTTCTCGAAGTCCTTGGCGAGCGCCTTCTCGATGATCGCGTCGACCCACTCGGGCAACGCCGGGTTGTACTCGCGGATCGCCGGGTGCGGATTGTTGGCGATGGCGAACATGAGCTGCGTCATCGACTCGCCCTCGAACGGCAGCCGGCCGGCGAGCATCTGGTAGAGCATCACGCCGAGCGAGAAAAGGTCGGAGCGTCCATCGATCTTCTTGCCCGCGAGCTGCTCGGGCGACATGTACGAGGGCGTGCCGAGCACCATGCCGGTCTTGGTCTTGGACGAATCGGTGATGCGCGCGATGCCGAAGTCGGTCACCTTCGCGGTGTCGCTCTCCGGCTCGTACATGATGTTGGCGGGCTTGATGTCGCGGTGCACGACGCCCATGGTGTGCGCGTAGCCCAGGGCATCGCCCACGCGCTCGACGATCGAGAGCACCTTGTCGGGCGGCAGCAGGTTGGGCTGCTTGGTGTACGGCGCGAGGTCCTTGCCCTTCAGGAACTCCATGGCGATGTAGCACAGGTCGTGCTCCTCGCCCGCGTCGTAGATGGTGACGATGTTGGGGTGCGTGAGGCGCCCCGCGGTCTCCGCCTCGCGGAAGAAGCGCTCCTTCGCGTCGGCGAGCTCGTCGGCCTCGAACTCCGCGGAGAGCGCCATGGTCTTGATGGCGACGACGCGGCCGATCTTCGGGTCCTTGCCTCCGTAGACCACGCCCATCGCGCCCTTGCCGAGCTCCTTCTCGATCTGGTAGCGACCGAGCATCGGCTTTTCCTGCGCGCCGCCCTGCAGCACCATGGTGCTTGCATTGGTGCGCGCGGCGGCGGAGCCCCCCAGGATGATGGTCTCGGAGAGCTGCTTGTTGCGCCCGAGGCGCTCCTCGATGTCGCGGAACTTCGGGTTGTAGGTGGACATGTAGCGGAAGACGCTCTCCGCCTTGTTGAACTGGCGGCGCCGCTCGAAGTCGAGGGCGAGCGCATACATGTTCTCCATCACCTCGTCATTCAGCGGCGCCTTGCGGAACTTGTCGAACGCCATGTCGAGCTGGCCCTGCTGCTGGAAGGCGAGGCCGAGCATGCGGTTGGATTCGGCGCTCGCGACGTCGGCGGCTTCCTTGCCGCGCTCGGTCGACAGATAGCGCTTGGTGGTGAGCAACGCATGGCCGACCACGAGGAGTGTCGCCGGCAGCATGAGCTGAATCCACAGGCCCGCGCTCGTCATGAGGCCCAGGTGCACGGCGAACAGCGCCACCAGCAGCACGCCGGTGATGATCGCGCCCTTGCCCGCGGTGAGCTTCGGCAGCAGCAGGATGATGTAGAGCGCGATCAGCAGGTACGCGCCGAGGGTCGCGAACGCGCCCCAGGTCGGCGCGACGAAGAAATGCTCCTGCAGGATCGACGACACCGAGTGCGCGAGGGTCTGCACCGGGTTCATGCCCGCGGAGATCGGCGTAACCTGGCTCGCGCCGATTCCGGCGGCGGTGGCGCCGATCAGCACGATCTTGTCGGCGTATTTCGACGCCGGGATCCTGCCCGAGTACACGTCGTAGAACGAGTCTTCGGCGAAAGCGCGGCTGCCGCCGCGGTCCTTGTAGAAATACGTGTACATCTGCGCCTCGTCGTCGGTGCGGATGGTCTTGCCGCCCACCGAGACGCTCTCGCCCAGCTTCGCCTTGATGTCCTTCGACGTGAGGTTGAGGCTCTTCGCGGCCAGGAGCAGCGCCATCGAGGGAAAGCGCTGGCCGTAGTAGTCGATCACGAGCGGCTCGTAGCGCGTGGCGCCGTCCTCGTCGAGCACGCTGGTGAGGTGGCCGATGCCCGCCACCGAGGCGCCGATCTGCTCGATCGGGACCAGCGCGTTGATGCCGTGCAGGAAGTCGCCGCCGGAGCCGGTGACCTCACCGATGCTGTTCCTGGCGACGTATTCGGGAAGCGGCTTGTCGGGCTTGCCCTGCGCAGGCGAGTAGCTGGACTCCGCGAACACCATCGGCACGAGCACGTTGCCGGCCTTCTTCACGCTCGCCGCCAGACGAACGTCGCTGTTCAGCGCGACCGAAGCCTCGGAGAGGATCTTGCCGATCTCCGCGACTTCGCCCGGAGGCTGGACGCCCTGCGCCGCGGGCGTCTGTCCGCCGATGGGCGCCACACCCTGCACGTCGGGAGGCAGCGCTCCGGGATAGGCCTTGTTGTACACGTCGAGCATTTTCTCGACGTAGGCGAGGCCGGGATCCTTCTGCGGCTCGAAGAAGAACACGGTGTTGCCGATGACCTTCGCCTTGGCGGCGACCAGCTGGTCGATCAGCTTCGCCTGCACTTCGCGCGGCCACGGCCAGCGGCCGATGTTGGCGATCGACTGGTCGTCGATGGCGATCACGGCGACCTTGTCGCTCGGCTGCTTGGAAGTCATCTTGACGCCGAGGTCGTAGGCCCAACGCTCGAGGCCGGGAATGAATCCCGACATGCGGGCGAAGCCGAAAAGAGCGACGGCGATTACCAGGCCGAGGAACCAGTCGGCCTTCCAGAACGCGGTCTTCATGAACTCTCCCTGAGTCCTTGTCGCCCCTCGCGGGGACGCAAGCCTGTGGCTATCACCCCATCATACCTAGGGTTTTGGGCCGATTCACCTTCTCAGGGGAGGCAGCCGCGCCTCAGGGAAACGCGGGCACCGTGGGCTCGTTGCCGCGGTCGGTGGCCTCGGGGTGAGTGCGCGCGATGACGTCGTGGAGCTCCTGGTAGCGACCCGAAGGCACGTCGAGCATCAGAAGCACCTTGCCCTCCTGCAGGTCCGGCTCGAAGCCCTTCAGGCGCGAGTTGGGCACCTGCAACCCGACCATGCTCGCCACCCACGTGCCGAGGCCGGCACCGACGAGCGCCGCGATCAGCACGGCGACCAGCTGCAGCGTCACGCCCTCCGGCGGGAAGTTGATGAGGAGCAATCCCACCAGCACGCCCATCAGCCCGCCGATCACCAAGCCCACGAAGGCGCCGTGGACGGTGTCGGTTTTCTGCAGGTAGGAAGCCTCGTGGAGCTCGCCCAGGTCCGTGCCGCGGCGCGCGAGGAAATGCATGTGCTTGTCCTCGATGCGGGCCAGGAGAAGGTCGTTGGCCAGCGTGCGCGCGCTCGGGACGTCGGGGAGCGTGACGTACATCCTGAGTCTCATGGTCGTCCCTCCTTTGCGTTGGGCACCAATGAGGCGAGCCTAGACCTGCCGGGGGCGCATTTCAAGCGCCCCCGGATCCTAGGGGATGAGCACCGTCGAGCCGGTGGTCCTGCGTGCCTCGAGGTCGGTGTGCGCCCGCCCAGCATCCTTCAGTGCATAGGTCTGGCGCGGAGCAACCTTTACCTTGCCGGTCAGCACCATGTCGAAGAGATCCTTCGCCGAAGCCAGCAATTCGTCGCGCTTCGCCACGTATCCATTGAGCGAGGGCCGCGTCACGTAGAGCGAGCCCTTGGGGTTGAGGATGCTCACGTCGAACGCCGGCGTCGGGCCCGAGGAATTGCCGAAGATCACCATGAGGCCGCGCACCTGCAGGCAGTCGAGCGACTTCATG
>JBBRQA010000270.1:0-4589 GCA_038227085.1 Burkholderiales bacterium
AGGGTCTTGCCGGCGGCGGTGGCGTGCGCGAGCGCCTCTTCGAATGTGCGGCCAACGAAGGGCGTGCCGTCGTCGGCGTACCACGCGGGGATCTGGTGGCCCCACCAGAGCTGGCGCGAGATGCACCAGTCCTGGATGTTGGAGAGCCACTGGCCGTAGATCTTGGTCCACTCCTCGGGGACGAAGCGCGTGTCGCCCCGGGCCACCGTCTCGAGGCCGGCCTTGGCCATGGCGTCCATGCGCACGAACCACTGGTCGGAGAGCATGGGTTCCACGACGGCGTTGCTGCGCTCCGAGCGCGGCTGCATGAGCTTGTGCGGCTTGGCGCTTTCCACCAGGCCCTGCGCCTCGAGATCCGCGAGCACCTTCTTCCTCGCCACGAAGCGATCGAGGCCTTGGTAGGCGAGCGGCGCGTTCTCGTTCACGCGCGCTTCGAGCGTGAAGATCTCGAGCGGCTTCAGCCCATGCCGCGTGCCCACCTGGAAGTCGTTGAAGTCATGCGCGGGCGTGATCTTGACGACCCCCGTGCCGAACTCGCGATCGACGTAGGTGTCCGCGATGACGGGGATGAGGCGCCCGGCGAGCGGCAGGCGTACGTTCTTGCCGACGAGGTGCGCGTAGCGCTCGTCGTCTGGATGCACCGCCACCGCCATGTCGCCCAGCATCGTCTCGGGGCGCGTCGTCGCCACCACGAGCTGGCCGCTGCCATCCTCGAGCGGATAGCGGATGTGCCAGAGGGTGCCGTTCTCCTCGCGGTTCTCGACCTCGAGGTCGGAGACCGCGGTCTGGAGCTGCGGATCCCAGCTCACCAGGCGCTTGCCGCGGTAGATGAGGCCCTGCTCGAAGAGGCGCACGAACACTTCCAGCACGGCGCGCGAGCGCGCCTCGTCCATCGTGAAGTACTCACGCGTCCAGTCGCACGACGCGCCCAGGCGGCGCATCTGGCGCGTGATGGTGGAGCCGGATTCCTCCTTCCACGCCCACACGCGCTTCACGAATTCAGCGCGGCCCAGCGTGCGCCGCGACGTGCCCTCGGACTCGAGCTGGCGCTCGACCACCATCTGCGTCGCGATGCCCGCGTGGTCGGTGCCGGGTTGCCACAGGACGTTGAAGCCCTTCATGCGGTGCCAGCGCGTGAGGATGTCCATCAACGTCTGCTGGTAGGCGTGGCCCATGTGCAGCGTGCCGGTGACGTTGGGCGGCGGCAGCTGGATGGAAAAGGACTGGCGCGAGGGGTCGAAGCCGGCCTTGAAATATCCGCTGGATTCCCAGAACGGATACCAGCGCGACTCGATGCCGTGGGGATCGAAGCTTTTTGCGAGTTCCATGCGATCTATCTTGCGGGACGGTTCCTGAGGGCTTCGGCCACGGCGTCGCCGATGGCGTTGGCGAGCTCCTGGCGAAGATCACCGATGGCGCTCGCCACCGCGGCGTGCACCTGGGGGACGAGATGCTGTGCGAGGCGCTTTTCCAGGTCCACGGCGAGGCGCCCTTCGACCGCGGCCATCACGCGCTTGAACACCTCGCGCGCAAGCTCGCTCGTGGCTTCCTCATCCGCGGGATGGTCCACGAGGTCGGTGAGCACGGGGACACCGCCCGTTTCGCTCCCCGTCGGCGCGTGCCTGCGCAGCAGCGCGTCGGCCTTGCCCAGCACATCCTTGTCTTGATCCAACTTCGCTCCTTCAGCCTTCGATGTCGTTCACCTGGATCTCGTAGCCACGCTTCTTGTAGAACGAGTAGCGCGCGCGGGCGAGCTCCTTGTCCGCATCGTCGGTGGCGACGATCTCCAGCAGCCGCTCGAACGACGCGAAGAAGGGCGGCCATTCGTCGGCGAGGTTCAGGAGCACGTCGTGATGCGGCAGCGCTTCGCCGGAAGACGCCAGGACGATCGGCGTCTCCGCGGCGAGCGGCGAATCGACGAAGCAGTGCGGCACGAAGCCGGTGGCCTGGAAGGTCCACAGGTTGCGGTCGAAATCGGCGAGCACCTTCGTGTCGGGCGAATACACCACGACCTTGCCGGCCTTGGAGTGCGCCTTGGCCGCGAGGCGGCAGGCGAGGCGCTGCTTGTCCTCGGCGTAGCGGTAGAAGTCGATCCGCGTCACACCGCGCGCCGCAGCAGGAAATGCGAGAGGAGGGCGACCGGGCGGCCGGTGGCGCCTTTCTCGGGGCCCGACTTCCACGCGGTGCCCGCGATGTCGAGGTGCGCCCACGGGTACGACTTGGTGAAGCGCGTCAGGAAGCAAGCCGCCGTGATCGAGCCGCCGGCGCGCGAGGCGATGTTGGGCATGTCCGCGAAGTTCGACTTGAGGCCTTCCTGGTAGTCGTCCCAGAGCGGCATGTGCCACGCGCGATCCCACGAGGTCTCGCCCGCGGCGAGGATCTCGCGCGCAAGCGGATCGCTATTGCTGAAAAGCCCCGTCGCGACGTGGCCCAACGCGATGACCATGGCGCCGGTGAGGGTCGCGATGTCCACCACCGCCGCGGGCTTGTACTTCTCCACGTAGGTGAGCGCATCGCAGAGGATCAAGCGGCCTTCCGCATCGGTGTTGAGGATCTCCACCGTCTGGCCCGACATCGTGGTCACGATGTCGCCCGGCTTCACCGCATTGCCGTCGGGCATGTTCTCGGTGGCCGGCACGATTCCGACCACGTTGAGCGGCAGCTTCATCAGCGCGATCGCCTTCATCGTGCCGAAGACGCTCGCCGCGCCGCACATGTCGAACTTCATCTCGTCCATCTCGGCGGCGGGCTTGATGGAGATGCCGCCGGTATCGAACGTCACGCCCTTGCCGACGAGCGCGACGGGCGGCGCGTCGCGCTTGGCGCCGTGGTACTCCATCACGATGAGCTTGGGCGGCTGGCGGCTGCCGCGCGCGACCGCGAGGAAGGATCCCATGCCGAGCTTCTCGAGGTCCTTCTGGTCGAGGATCTCGACCTTGAGGCCGTGGCGCTTGCCGAGCTCGACCGCCTGCTCCGCGAGGTACGTGGGCGTGCAGATGTTGGCCGGCAGGTTGCCGAGGTCCTTGGTGAGGGTCATGCCCTCGGCTATCGCCTCGCCACGCGCGAGGGCGGTCTCACCCTCCGGGATATCGGTGCGCTTGGTGACGTGCAGCGTGACCTTGCGCAGCGTCCGCTTGGCTTCCGGGGGCTTGCTCTTCAGCCGATCGAAGCGATAGAAGCCCTCGCTCACCGCCATCACCGCCTGCTCGACTTTCCAGGAGTTGTCGCGCCGCTTGACCAGGAGCTCGGTGAGGCAGATGTTCGCCTCCGACGCGCCGGTGGAGCGCAGCACGCGTACCGCTGACGATAGCGCCGTGCGATAGGCCGCCTCGCCGAAATCGCGCTCGCGCCCCAGCCCTACCAGCAGCACGCGGTCCGCCGCGATCTGCGGGACCTTGTGCAGGAGGAGCGTGGTGCCGAGCTTGCCGTCGAGGTCGCCGCGGCGCAGCACGTCGTTGATGTAGTGGCGCGAAGCGCCGTCGATCGCCAGCGCCGAGGGCGAGAGCTTGCGCGCGTCGAAAATCCCCACCACGACGCAGCCGGTGCGCTGCTTTTCGGGGCTTCCGCTCTTTATGCTAAATTCCATTTGCTTTCCTAGGCTTGGGAGGGCGGCGAAAGACACGGATTATCTCACGCCGCGCGACCGGGCCGAAGCAGGAACCCCCGCCTTGATCTTCCAGAGAAGCCTAGTCCGCGAATTCAGCTTGATCGCGATCGCCGTCGTCGGCGTTTTGCTCGCGATCATCCTCACGCGCCTGCTGATCCTGATGCTCGGCCGCGCCGCGGGCGGAGAGATCCTGCCCGAGGCGGTGCTGGGCTTGATCGCATTCGGCGTGCTCACATACCTGCCGATCCTCCTGGGTATCGCCGTCTTCATCGCGGTGCTGCTCGCGTTGACGCGCAGCTACCGCGATAGCGAGATGACGGTGTGGTTCACCTCGGGGCTTTCGATCGCGGCGTGGGTGAAGCCCGTGCTCGCCTTCGCGATCCCGGTGGCGCTCATCTGCGCGCTGCTGTCACTGGTGCTCTCGCCGTGGTCGCTCGCGCAGAGCGTGGAGTACCAGCGCCTCCTCGAGAGCCGCGACGAGGTGTCGAGCGTGACACCGGGGATCTTCCGCGAGTCGCGCAACTCCGACCGCGTGTTCTTCGTGGACAAGCTTTCCGAAGGCGACGACGTGGTGAACAACGTCTTCGTGCAGTCCACGCAAAACGACACCCTGGGCGTGATGGTGGCGCAGAAGGGCTACATCGAGACGGCACAGAACGGCGACCGCTTCGTGGTGCTGCTCAACGGCCGGCGCTACGAGGGCACGCCGGGGACTTTGGACTATCGAACTGTCGACTTCGCCAGGTATCTCTTGCGTATCGAGCCACGCGAGGCCAAGCGCATGGCGCCCAGCACCAAGGCGATGAATACGCTCGATCTCATCAACGAGCACAAACCCGAACAGCTTGCCGAGCTGCATTGGCGCGTGGCGCTGCCGCTCGCCGTGATCATCATGGCGCTCTTCGCGATCCCCTTGGCCTTCGTCAATCCGCGCTCCGGGCGCTCCTGGAACCTGATCCTCGCGGTGCTGATCTACGCGCTC
>JBBRQA010000271.1:0-4579 GCA_038227085.1 Burkholderiales bacterium
CCCTGGCACCGCGAGGCGAGAGTGTGTCACCGCTTCCTACCCCGAACAATATGTAAAGCTGTGGACAAGTTGTGGGTAAGAATAAATCTTCACAGGCTCACTACGTGACCCTGTGTGGCACGAAAAAACGGTCGCCGCCGCCCGACTCTGCCGACGGGAGGTTCCGGATCGAGCGACTAGCGGATCAAGCGGAGGCGGCTTTGCCCTTGCCCTTGCCCATGAACTCGAGCGCGTGCGCGTCGAGGTAGAAGTCCATGTCGGCCTTCTTCTTCGCGCCCTTGCCCGGAAACTTCTCGATGCAGTGGACCACGGCGCGGCGCAGGTCGTCGGTGGGAGTGACGTTGCGTTCCTGGAGGTAGTGGTCCACGTAGCGCAGCAGGGTCCACGTCTCGTGCCAGGAAACATAGATGCGGTGGTACGACGGCGGGGGTGAGAAGGCGACCGGTTCAGAGCTCATTCTGCGACCTGCGAGGGGTGATGGTTCAGGGTACCACCTTGCGCGACCCAGCGAGATGGGCGTAAAGGGCCAGAAAAAAGGGCGCCATCGGCGCCCTTTTTAGCGCGGCGGGAGCGGCGAGATTACTGCTCGGGCACCACGTGCACGATGACGCTCGCGAGCACGTCCGAATGCAGCTGCACGACGATCGGGAACTCGCCGATATGCTTCAGCGGGCCCGTGGGCATGCGGATCTCGGCCTTCTTCACCGTGAGCCCCTGCTTGCCCAGCGCTTCCGCGATGTCGGCGTTGGTGACGGAGCCGAACAGGCGCCCGTCCACCCCGGCCTTCTGCGCGATCTCGATCTTCATGCCTTCCAGCTTCGCACCGCGCTCCTGCGCGCCGGTGAGCTGCTCGTTGGCCTTCTTCTCGAGGTCGGTGCGGCGCGCCTCGAACTCTTTGAGGTTCTTGTCGGTCGCGCGCTTGGCCTTGCCCTGCGGGATGAGGAAGTTGCGGGCGAACCCGTCCTTCACCTTGACCACGTCGCCGAGGCCTCCGAGGTTGACCACTTTTTCCATCAGGATGATTTGCATGTCCGAGCCTCAGTGCAGGTCGGTGAAGTGGATGAGGGCGAGGAAGCGCGCGCGCTTGATGGCCACGCCCAGCTGGCGCTGGTAGCGAGCCTTGGTGCCGGTAATGCGCGCGGGGATGATCTTCCCGTTCTCGTTGATGAAGTCCTTCAGGATCGCGATGTCCTTGTAGTCGACTTCCTTGATCTTCTCGGCGGTGAAGCGGCAGAACTTGCGGCGGCGGAATAGCCCGCGATTCGGGTTCTTGCCGTCCTTGCCTTTGGCGAACTTGCCTTTGCCTTTACCTTTGCCACGCGGAGATGGTCTGGGCATTTTCTCTATTCCTTATCGAAGTGGGGTCAGGCAGCCGCGGCGGGCTGGGCCGGAGCGGCGGGCTCGCGCGGGGCGGGGGCAGGAGCGGCCGACTCGCGGGCGGCGGAACCTTCGCGCTCGTTGGGCCTGTCCGCGGCGGGGCCGTCGGTCACGTTGCGGGACTTCTCCTCCTTCATCATCGGGGAGGGACCCGTCTCGGCTTCCGACTTGCTCACGATGAGGTGGCGCAGAACCGCGTCGTTGAATTTGAACGCGTGCTCGAGCTCGTCCAACGTCTCGTTGCCGATCTCGACGTTCATCAGCACGTAATGCGCCTTGAACACCTTGGCGATCGGGTAGGCGAGCTGGCGCCGGCCCCAGTCTTCGATTCGATGGATCACGCCGTTGCCCTGGGTGATCGTGTTGCGGTAGCGCTCGATCATGGCAGGCACCTGCTCGCTCTGATCGGGATGGACGATGAATACGATCTCGTAATGGCGCAAGTTGAATCTCCTTATGGGTGAAGCTCCCCGCGGGGGCGCCAGGCGGTGGAGCAAGGGATGTGAACGTCATCCCCGCGCAAGGCGGGGATCCAAGCTAAGCCCGATATTATAGCCCAAATACAAGCAAAAACGAAGGGTTACGTTGCATTGCCTTCGTGAGCGGGATCATTCCTACAAACCGATAAGAAGCTTCCGACAGGCTTTCCCGGGCGGACCGACGACCATGACGCATGGCTCGAAATCTCCCCGCACTCCTCTTCGCAACCGCGCTCCTCGGGTGCCTCCCCGCGAGCGCGCAGACCCTCCAACCGACCATTCCCACGGGAACCGATCCCTCGCGGATCACGGTCAATCCGGTGACCAACCGGATTTATGTTTCCAACTACTCGTCGAATACGGTGAGCGTGATCGACGGGGCCACCAACGCGGTGGTCGCGAACGTCCCGGTCGGCGCGCGTCCCACGTGGGTCGCCGCGAATCCCGAGACCAACAAGGTCTACATCAGCAACGCCGGCGCCGGCGCGGTGGGACCGAGCCTCATGGTGCTGAGCGGCGCCACCAACGCCATCACCAGCACGCTCGCCGTGGGCGACGTGGGCTGGACCGCCATCAACGAGGTCACCAACAAGACATACGTGGTGCGCTTCGGCAATGGCGACGAGGTGAACATCATCCTCGACGAACGCTACGTGAACACCGCCGCGACGCGCTCGTACCAACCGGTGTCCATCGCGCTGAACCCGTACACCAACGTCCTCTATATCGTCCACCAGGCCACCGGGGACGTGGTCGCCATCGACGCACGCGTCGACCAGTCGACGGTGCAGGACAACATCAACAACTACCCGCCCCTCCTCTGCCCCAACGGCGCGGGGGGCTACAGGCCGAGCCCCGGACCGACCGATCCCGATCCGGGCCCCTGCATCAACATCTCGGATCCGCCCACCGCGGTGACCGTGAATCCCGTCACCGACATGATCTATTCGATAAGCCCTGGCACCCTCGACCAGATTGGCGTGATCCGCGGCTCCACCAAGACGAATCCCCACACCGTGTCTTTCCTGACTCCGCCTGGCGTCAGCGGCGCGGCGAAGACGATCGCGGTGAACCCGGTCGCGAACAAGGTCTATGCGATTTTCGCGAACCACATCGTCATCGTGAATGGCGCCGATAACGCCATGACCGTGATCCCGTCGAACGGGGCGGTGGCGATCGGCGTCAACACCACGACGAACACGATCTATGTGCCGCATTCCGATGGCACGCTCAAGGTCATCAGTGGCGCGACCAACGCGGTGATGGCCACGCTAGCGATTCCCACTGGCGCGACCTCCATCGCGGTAAATCCGGTCACGAACATGGCGTACGTGGTGACGCCCAGCGGCGTCACGCCCGTGGTGGGGGCGTCCGCCACGGCGGCCACCATTCCGCTCACGACCACCATCACCCCGCTCGCCGGCGACTCCAGCGGCGCGAGCGGCAGCATCACGATGAATGCGAGCGCGAGCGGCGGCTTCGCCGCGCCGCGCCGCGTCTACTTCCAGATCGATTCCACCAGCGCAACGTGGCAGCTCGCCACCGGCTCGGGACCGTACACCGCGAGCTTCGCGGGCCTGGCGAACGGCTCGCACACGATCCGCGCGTTCGCGACCAATGCGCTCGACGCGATGTCGATCATGACCGACGTGCAGAACAATCCGCTTGTCGGGGCGATCGCGTCGTACACCTTCACGGTCGGCTCGGGCCTTGCGACTCCTTCCGTGAACCTCGCGTCCTCGCAGAACCCCACCACCTCGGGCCAGGGCGTGACCTTCACCGCGTCGGTCACCGGCTCCGCCGGTGCGGCCACAGGGACCGTGAGCTTCCTCGACGGCGCCACGACCCTCGGCGGCTGCGCGAGCGTGGTGTTGAGCAGCGGTGCGGCAACGTGCACGCTTTCGAGCCTCGCGGTTGGAACGCATTCGATCTCCGCGCAATACGCGGGCAATTCCAGCTACAACCCCGGCACCTCGTCGCCCATCTCGCAGGTGGTGAAGGCGAGCTCGGCCGTCGTGTTGTCCTCGTCGCTGAGTCCCTCGACGGCCGGGCAATCGGTTGCGTTCACTGCGAATGTCACGGGCTCCGCGGGAGTCGCTACGGGAACCGTCAACTTCCTCGATGGCGCGGCGTCGATCGCGGGTTGCGCCGCCGTGGCCCTTTCGAGCGGGAGCGCTACGTGCGCCACCGCGGGCCTCTCCGCCGGATCGCATTCGATCACCGCCCAGTACTCGGGCAGCGGGACGTACAACGCAGCCACCTCCGCGGCCCTCACGCAGACCGTGAACGCGGCGAAGGTCGATCCGGCCGTGGGCGTGTCATCGTCGCTGAATCCGTCGACGGCGGGCCAATCGGTGACCTTTACGGCCAGCGTCACGGGCTCGGCCGGCGTGGCCACGGGGACGGTGAATTTCGTCGACGGCGCCTCGTCTATCGCGGGTTGCTCCGCGGTCACTCTGTCCGCCGGCAGCGCCAGCTGCGCCACGGCGGCGCTCTCGTCAGGCTCGCATTCGATCACCGCGCAGTACTCCGGCAACTCGGCGTACAACAGTGCGCCCTCGCCCGCTCTGACGCAGACGGTGAATGCGGCGAAGGTCAATCCCGCCGTCGGCCTCTCCTCGTCGCTGAGTCCCTCGACGGCCGGGCAATCGGTTGCGTTCACTGCGAATGTCACGGGCTCCGCGGGAGTCGCTACGGGAACCGTCAACTTCCTCGATGGCGCG
>JBBRQA010000272.1:0-4576 GCA_038227085.1 Burkholderiales bacterium
GAGAGCTCTTTTCCGTTAAAATCGACAACTTTCCGGGTGCTTAGCTCAGCTGGTAGAGCGTCGCCCTTACAAGGCGACTGTCGGGGGTTCGATCCCCTCAGCACCCACCACCGGAAACGGGTTTCCAAGGAATTCTGGAGTGGTAGTTCAGTTGGTTAGAATACCGGCCTGTCACGCCGGGGGTCGCGGGTTCGAGTCCCGTCCACTCCGCCAGTCAACAGGGCGAACCCCAGCGGTTCGCCCTTTTTGTTAGAAAGTCGCCACCATGATGCAGACCTTCCGGGATTTCTCGAACAAGAAGATCGTGCGCATTTTCTTCGCGCTCTTCCTCGTCATTCCTTTCGGGCTCTTCGGCATCGACTACTACTTCAAGGCGCCGGTGGGCGGCGACACGATCGCGTCGGTAGGCAACCAGCGCATCGGCCAGTTCGAGTTCGACAACGCGATCCGCCAGCAGACGGACGTCTATCGCCAGCAGTTCAAGGGCCAGTTCGACGCCTCGCTGATGGACAACCCGGAAGTCCGCCGCTCGGTGCTCGACCGCCTCGTGAACGAGAAGCTGGTGGTGATCGGCGCCGAGCGCGCCGGCATCCGCATGAGCGACAAGGAGCTCGCGCAGAGGATCGCCGCCGAGCCCTTCTTCCAGGTCGACGGGCACTTCGACAAGGAGCGCTACGAGTCACTCGCCAAGCAGCAGAGCCTCACCACGGTGGGGCTCGACGAGCGCCTGCGCGCCGATTACCGCCAGCGCCAGTTCCGCGATTCGATCGCGGAGACCGCGTTCGTGCCCAAGGCCACGCTCGACAGCTTCATCCGCCTCTCCGAGCAGACGCGCGAGGTGAGCGTGGTGAACCTCACCCCGGAAGCCTACCTCGCCAAGGTGAAGATCACGCCGGAGCAGGTGAAGGCCTATTACGACGAGCACAGCGTGGAATTCACGACACCCGAGCGTGTCCGCATCGAATATGTGGAGATGTCCCTCGACGCGGTGGCCGCCAAGGCTGCGGTGAAGCCCGAAGACGTGAAGAAGCGGTACGAAGACGAGGTGCAGGCGGGCAAGCATGGCCAGAAGGAAGAGCGCCGCGCGAGCCACATCCTCATCAACGCGCCGGCCGACGCCAAGGACGCGGACAAGGCGGCCGCCGAGGCCAAGGCCAAGGACATCGCGGAGCGCGTGCGCAAGAATCCGGCGAGCTTCGCCGAAGTCGCGAAGAAGGAATCGCAGGACCCCGGTTCCGCCGTGCAGGGCGGGGACCTGGGCTTCTTTGGCCGCGGCGCCATGGTCAAGCCCTTCGAGGAGGCCGTGTTCGCGGCGAAGAAGAACGACATCCTCGGGCCGGTGAAGTCGGATTTCGGCTACCACGTGATCCGCGTGACCGACATCAAGCCGGAGAAGATCCGTTCCCTCGCCGAGGCGACCCCGCAGATCGAGGCGGACATGAAGAAGCAGGTGGCCGCGCAGGGCTTCGCGACCTCCGCCGAGGAGTTCTCGAACATGGTCTACGAGCAGTCGACGAGCCTCAAGCCCGCCGCCGACAAGATGAACCTCACCGTGCAGGTTTCGCCGTGGATCACCAAGGGCATGCCCGGGATGCCGATCCTCAACAATCCCAAGCTGCAGGCCGAGATCTTCTCGGACAACACCATCAAGGCGAAGCGCAACACGGCCGCCGTCGAGGTGGCGCCCAACGACCTCGTCGCCGCGCGCGTGCTCGAGCAAAAGCCCGCGGAGCTGCGCCCGCTGGACGCGGTGAAGGGCGACATCGAGCGCCGCCTGCAGCGCGAGGAGGCCCTGAAGCTCGTCAAGGCCGACGGAGAAGCAAAGCTGAAGGACCTGCAGGCCGGCAAGGACGTGGGCGTCAAATGGCCCGCGGCGCTCGCCGTGAATCGCCAGAAGCCCGGCGGGCTCTTTCCCGTCGTGATCGACAAGGTGTTCCGCGCCGACGCGAAGAAGCTGCCCGCCTACGTGGGCGTCGAGTCGCCGGCCGGCTACTCGCTGGTGCAGGTCTCCAAGGTGATCGACCTCGAGAAGATCGACGACAAGCAGCGCGAGGCGCTCGGCGCCCGCCTGAAGGATGCGGTCGCCGCCGAGGAGCTCGAATCCACGCTCGCGAGCCTGCGCGAGCGCGTAGGGGTGAGCGTGCGCAAGGACGCGCTGGAGAGGAAGGCCCCGCAGTAAATCGGGCTTCAGTCTTCCATTCCAGGCGTCACGTGGCTGAATCCCGCGTCCACGTAGATGCACTCGCCGGTGATGCCGCTGGCAAGATCGGAGAGGAGGAAGGCCGCGGCATTGCCGACTTCCTCGCTGCTCACGCCACGTCGCAGCGGCGCGTTCTTCTCGACGAAATTAAGGATCTTCGAAAAGCCGCCGATGCCCGCCGCGGCGAGCGTCTTGATCGGGCCCGCGGAGATTGCGTTCACGCGGATCCCCGACGGCCCGAGGCTCGCAGCGAGGTAGCGCACCGCCGCCTCGAGGCTCGCCTTGGCGAGGCCCATCACGTTGTAGTTGGGGATCGCGCGCGCCGCACCCAGGTAGGAGAGCGTGACGATCGCGCCGGGGCGCCCCTGCATCATCGGCGCCGCGGCCTTGGCGAGCGCCGCCAGGCTGTAGCTCGACACGTCGTGGGCCACGCGGAAGGCTTCGCGCGTGACGCTCTCGTGGAATCCGCCTTTCAGCGCCTCGCGCGGCGCGAAGGCGATGGCGTGCACCAGCCCGTCGAGCGAGTCCCAATGCTTCGCGAGTCCCGCGAACAGCGCGTCGATCTGCGCATCGTCGGCCACGTCGCAGGGGAACACGAGATCGGTGCCGAACTCGCGCGCGAGGCCGGCCACTCGCTCGCGCACGCCCTCGCCCTGGTAGGTGAAGGCGAGCGCGGCGCCTTCGCGCACGCACGCCTTGGCGATGCCGTAGGCGATGGAGCGGTTGGAAAGCATCCCGGTGACGAGGATGCGCCGGCCTTGCAGGAAGCCCATTTCGTCGTTCCTTCCCCGTAGAATTGCGGCAATTTATGGTTACAGACGGGGTCGAAGTGTATCGCATAATCGAGCGTCGGCCCCTCGAGGAGAGCGCCCCCGTGATATGCCTTGCGAAGCTCGCTGCCGCGGTCGCCATCGCCGGTGCGCTCGCCATGCCCGCGCTCGGCGCGGAGAAGGTCTTCCGCTATGCGTTCAACGTGGGCGAGACGGGTTTCGACCCGGTGGCCCTCTCCGACCTCTACTCCTCGAACCTGATCGACAACATCTTCGATACGCCGCTCAAGTACGACTACCTGGCGCGCCCGGTGAAGCTCCTGCCCAACACGCTCGAGGGGATGCCGGAGGTCACGGAGAGCGGCACGCTCTACACGATGAAGGTGCGTCCCGGCATCTATTTCGCCGACGACGAGGCCTTCAAGGGGAAGAGGCGCGAGCTCACCGCCGACGATTACGTGTACTCCATCAAGCGGCATTTCGATCCGGTCAAGAAGTCGCCCAATCTGTACCTCTTCGAGGGCAACATCGTCGGCATGGACGAGGTGCTCGCCCGGGCGCGCAAGACCAATCGCATGGAGTACGACACGCCGGTGGAAGGGCTGCGCGCGCTGGACCGCTACACATTCCAGATCCGCCTCAAGCAGCCCAACTACAATTTTCCCTACTACCTTGCCTACTGCAACCTGACCTGCGCGGTGGCGCGCGAGGTGGCCGAGTTCTACGGCGACAAGACCACCGAGCATCCGGTCGGCACCGGTCCCTATCGCCTCACGTTCTGGAAGCGCTCGTCGAAGATGGTGTTCGAGAGGAATCCGAACTATCGCGAGGAGTACTACGACGGGCTGCCTGCCGCCGACGACGCGCGCGCCCAGGAGGTCCTCGACGCCAACAAGGGCAAGCGCCTGCCGATGATCGACCGCATCGAGGTCTACATCGTCGAGGAGCCGCAGCCGCGGTGGCTCGCGTTCCTCAACGGCGAGCACGACCTGGTGGAGCGCCTGCCCAACGAGTTCGCCAACGTCGCCGTTCCCGGCAGCAAGCTCGCGCCCAACCTCGCGAAGAAGGGTATGTACCTCGAGCGCACCGCGGGCATGGAAGTCACCTACGCGTATTTCGCCATGGAGGATCCGGTGGTCGGCGGATATGCGCCGGAGAAGGTCGCCCTGCGCCGCGCTATCGGCCTCGCCACGAACGTCGAGGAAGAAATCCGGATCCCGCGAAAGAATCAGGCGATCCCCGCGCAGAGCCCGATCGGCCCCGGGGCCATGGGGTACGACCCGGCCTTCCGTTCCAGCGTGACCGAGTACAGCCCGGCCAAGGCCAAGGCGCTCCTCGACATGTACGGCTACATCGATTGCGACGGCGACGGCTGGCGCGACCTGCCGCGCAAGGGCGCGAGCGAGCCGTGCAAGCCCCTCAGCATCGAATACGCCGCGGCGACCGGCGGCGAGCAGCAGCCCTTCGTCGAGCTCTGGAAGAAGAACATGGACTTCGTCGGGATCCGCATGACCTTCCGGCGCGAGAAGTGGCCCGACCTGCTCAAGGCCTCGCAAGCGGGCAAGCTCCAGATGTGGGGCGTGGGCTGGAGCGCGGCGATCCCGGA
>JBBRQA010000273.1:0-4575 GCA_038227085.1 Burkholderiales bacterium
CTCACGATCGGCAGCGCCGAGGCGGCGATGGCGCGCGCCACGACCTCCTCGTTGAAGGCCCAAAGGTCCTCGAGGCTGCCGCCGCCACGTGCGACGATCAGCACCTCGACTTCCGCGCGCGCATTCGCGATCGCGATGGCGCGTGCGATTTGCGCGCCCGCGGTCTCGCCCTGCACCTGCGCCGGATAGAGGATGACGGGCACCATGGGCGCGCGCCGCGCGAGCGTGGCGAGGATGTCACGCAACGCGGCCGCGGCGGGCGAGGTGACGATGCCGATGGCGCGCGGGAAAGCGGGCAGCGCGCGCTTGCGGCCGGCCTCGAAGAGTCCCTCGGCCTGCAGCTTCGCCTTCAGCTTCTCGAAAGCCTCGAAGAGCGCGCCCAGCCCGGCCTTGCGAATCTCCTCGACCACCAGCTGGAAATTTCCGCGCGGCTCGTAGAGCGTGACGCGCGCGCGCACTTCCACCTGCTGTCCGTTCTCCGGACGGAAGTCGAGGAACTGGGCGCGCGTGCGAAACATGGCGCACTCGATCTGCGCCGTCGGGTCCTTCAGGCAGAAGTACCAATGGCCCGAAGGAGCCTTCTTCACGTTGGAAAGCTCGCCCGCCACCCAGAGCACCTCGAACTGGTTCTCCAGAACGGCGCGGACACGCCGGTTCAGCTCGGAAACGCTGACGACGGGAGGCCTGGTGTCGAAGAGCGAACTCATGGCACTCGGAGTCGGGGAAAACTCGTAGGACGACGGGAGTCTGGATCGTAGGACAAGTGGTAGATCGCCGTAGGACTTTCGAAAGTCAGGCCTCTACGCCCCTCAGGGGCATGGTGCCTATCCACTGTGCCGCCCGTGCCGCCCGGGCCATTGCGCCGACGCTTCCGGAAAGACTTCTTGACAGGGGGAAAAATACGCTAAGTTTTTGATAAAACAAGTGAAACCAGCTTCGCTCAAAATTTGAGCGGACGAAAAAAAAGCCTTTGCGATACGTCACTTGCGCGAGGTGCCGGAAACTCACCCACAGGCTTATCCACAGGCTCTGTGGATGATTCACAACAACGGTGTGCGCTTCGCGGAAGCTTGAGATCCTCATACCAGCGCGCGCCGCGCGGAGGCCGCAAGAAGCTGGCGATTCTATTCTTCTTTGCACGCATTCCCGGCGCATTTGTGTGGCCATGCCCTCCCGCGCACAAGGTCTTGTGGAATGATGGGGTCCGGGCTAAAGTGCCTCGGCCTTTCCAAGAGGAGAAATCCGCAAGTGCTGTCGATCATCGAAGCGGCCGGCTGGCCGATCTGGCTCATCGTATTCACCTCGGTCGTCGCGCTGGCCATCATCGGCGAGCGATTCTGGTCGCTGCGCACCTCGCTCGTCGCCCCGCGCGAGATCCTTCCCACCACGATCCGCGAATACCAGGCCAAGGGCGTCACCCAGGACCTCATCAACCGGCTGCAGCGCGGGCCGCTGATCGGGCGCATCTTCGCTGCGGCGCTCGTCAACGAGAGGAGCCCGCGCGAAGTGATCAAGGACGCGGTCCAGGATGCGGGACGCGCCGTTGGCCTGGAGCTCGAGCGCTTCCTCAACACGTTGGGCACGATCGCGACGATCTCCACGTTGCTGGGGCTGTTCGGCACCATCGTCGGCATGATCGAGATCTTCGGCTCGCAGAACCCGATGTCCGGAGGCAACCCGGCGCAGCTCGCACACGGCATCTCGGTCGCCCTCTACAACACGCTCTTCGGCATCGGCGTCGCGATCCCGTCGGTGATCTTCTATCGCCACTTCCGCAACAAGGTCGACGTGATGATCGTCGACATGGAAAGCCAGGCGATCAAGCTGATCGAGATCATCCACGGCGAACGCAGGGCATGAATTTTCGCCGCAGTCGGGCGCGTGACGAGCCCGATATCAACCTGATCCCGCTGATCGACATCCTGATCGTCATCCTGATCTTCCTGTTCCTGACGACCACCTACAGCCGCTTCGCGGAGCTGCAGATCAACCTCCCCGAGGCCTCGGCGGAGCGCTCGTCGGACAAGCCGCAGGTGCTGATGGTGGCGGTGGACGCGAGCGGCAAGTACGCGATCAACGGCGCCTCCACCGCCTTCGGCAACACGCAGAACTTCGCCTCCGCCCTCAAGGAAGCCGCGAAGGGCAGCAAGGATCCGGTGGTCGCCATCAGCGCCGATGCCGCCGCCACCCACCAGTCGGTCATCAACGTGATGGAAAGCGCGCGGCTCGCGGGCTACAGCCACATCTCGTTCACGACGCAGCGCAAATAGCCCGCAGGCGCGAGGCACGAGGCGCGAGACGCAAGATGGCGGCCTGGTTCGAACGGGAATGGCAAAGACTGGGCGGAGGAGCGCTCATCTTCTTTCCGTTTTCGATCCTCTACCGCGCCGTGGTCGCCGCACGGCGCTTCCTGTATCGCATCCGCGTCCTTCCCACCTGGCGCGCGCATGTGCCGGTGGTCGTGGTCGGCAACATCACCGTGGGCGGCTCCGGCAAGACACCGCTCGTGATCGAGATCCTCGAGATCCTGCAGCGGCGCGGCTGGACGCCGGGGGTGATCGCGCGCGGCTACGGGCGCGTGCCCAGCCGCGAGAGCGACCCGCGCGGGGTGGTGCGCGTCTACCCGGACGTCGCCACGCCCGAGCATTTTGGCGACGAGCCGGTGCTCATCGCGCGCCGCTCACGGGTTCCGGTGTACGTCTCGCCCGATCGCCCCGCCGCGGCGCGCGCGCTTCTCGCGGCGCATCCCGAAGTGAACGTGCTGGTGAGCGACGACGGCTTGCAGCATTACGCCCTGGCGCGCGACGTCGAGCTCGCCGTGGTCGATGGCGAGCGTCGCTTCGGCAACGGGCTGCTCCTGCCCTCGGGGCCGCTGCGCGAGCCCGTGTCGCGATTGAAGCAAGTCGACGCGGCGATCGTGAACGGCGGCTGGGCGGATACCGTGGTCGCCCCGCGCCAGTTCGCGATGCAGCTCGGGCGCGAGCGATTCATCGCGGTGGCGAGCCGCGAGGAGCTCTCGCCGCAGGAGTTCGCCCTCGCCGCGCGCGGGCGCACCGCCGTGGCGATCGCCGGCATCGGCAATCCGCAGCGATTCTTCGAGCACGTCGCGCGCATGGGCGTGTCGGCGCGCCGCCTCGCGTTTCCCGACCACCATGGGTACCAGCCGCAGGAATTGAAGCTGCCCGGCGCCGAGGTGATCGTCATGACGGAGAAGGATGCCGTAAAATGCGCCGCATTCGCCGATGCGCGCATGTGGTGCATGCGCGTCGACGCGATCCTGCCTCCTGAGTTCGACGACTTCCTCCTCACCCGCATCGCCCAGTCCCGCCGGAGCGCCGATGGACCCCAAACTGCTTGAAATCCTCGTCTGCCCCCTGTGCAAGGGTCCCCTCTTGTGGCGCAAGGAAGCGCGCGAGCTCATCTGCAAGGCCGATCGCCTCGCGTTCCCGGTGAAGGACGACATTCCGGTGATGTTGGAGGAGGAGGCGCGCCCGCTCGCCCCCGCCGAAGAGCCCTGAGAGGGCCGAGCGCGTGGAACGCCTCGCCTTCAAGGTCGTGATTCCCGCGCGCATGCGCTCGACGCGCCTCGCCGGCAAGATGCTCGCCGACATCGCGGGCAAGCCGCTGGTCGCGTGGGTCGCGCTTCGCGCGAGGGAAAGCGGCGCGGACGAAGTCATCGTGGCCACCGACCACCAGGAGATCGCCGACGCGGTAGCCGCGTACGGCTTCAGGGTGTGCACCACGTCGACCGCGCACGAGACCGGCACCGATCGTCTCGCCGAAGCCGTGCAGCTCCTCGACCTCGACCCCGACGAAATCGTGGTCAACGTCCAGGGCGACGAGCCGCTCATCGCCCCGGCGCTCATCCGCAAGGTGGCGGGCGAGCTGGCGTTGCGTCCCAAGGCCTCGATCTCCACCGCCGTGCATCCGATCCACGCGGCGGAGGCGTTCTTCGATCCCAACGTGGTGAAGGTCGTGATCGACACCGACGGCTACGCGCAATACTTCTCGCGCGCCCCGATCCCGTACGCACGCGATGCCTTCGCCCGCGACCGCGCCACGCTTCCCGAAGGCCTGCCCGCCTATCGCCACATCGGCATCTACGCCTATCGCGTGCGCTTCCTGCGCGAATACGCGTCGCTCTCGCCCACCGCCGCCGAACGCTTCGAGGCGCTCGAGCAACTGCGCGCGCTTGGCCACGGGCACCGCATCGCGGTGGCCTTCTGGAACGAGGCGGTGGAGGCCGGAGTCGACACGCGCGAGGACCTGGAGAGGGTTCGCCGGAAGCTGGGCCACGTATAATCCGGGTTCACAAAAATAGACCCCGGAGGGTTGTCGGATGCGCCTGATCTTGCTGGGGGGACCCGGTGCCGGCAAAGGCACCCAGGCGACCTTCATCACGCGGAAGTATTCGATCCCGCAGATCTCCACCGGCGACATGCTGCGCGCCGCCGTCAAGGCCGGCTCCGAGCTCGGCATCGCCGCCAAGCAGGTGATGGATCGCGGCGACCTGGTCTCCGACGCGATCATCATCGGCCTCGTGAAGGAGCGCATCAAGGCGCCCGACTGCGCCAA
>JBBRQA010000274.1:0-4554 GCA_038227085.1 Burkholderiales bacterium
GACGCACGACGCGCGCGTGCAGCATGCCGGGCATGCGGATGTCCTGCACGTACGCCGCGCCGCCCGTGACCTTGGCGGGAATGTCCACGCGCGGCTGCGGCTTCGAGACCACGCGATAAAGCTTCGGGTCCTTGAATGTCGAGGCGGGCTTCGCCTCGACATGCAACTCTTCGCCAGCGACCAGCTCGCCGTAGCTGACCTTGTGGCCGAGCGAGTCCGTGATGATGCCGTCCTCCACGCGCAACGAATCCGCCGAGACGTTCAAACGCTGGGCGGCGCGCCCGACGAGGATCTCGCGCACATGCGCCGCGGCATTGCGGATCGCGACGCCGCTGTCCTTCAGCGAGTTGCTGCCAGAGGTGTAGCCCTCGTTGGGCGTGGCCGAGGTGTCCGCCGTGACGAGCTTCACGCGCGCGAAGGCCACGTCGAGCTCCTCGGCGGCGATCTGCGTGAGCGCGGTCTTCACGCCCTGCCCCAGCTCCGCCTTCCCGGTGAAGACGGTCACCTGGTTCTGCGCGTCGATGCGGATCCACGAATCGAGGAGCGGCGACTGCTTGAGGCTGCCGGGGAGCGGCGGCGCCACGGCCTTGTCGGGCGCCGCGGCCTGGGTCCATGCGCGCCCGGCGACGGAGAAAGTCACCACCAGCGCCCCGGACCGCTGAAGGAAATCGCGGCGCGCGTTCATGCTTTGGCGGCGCGGCGCACGGCGCGGAGGATGCGCATGTGCGTGCCGCAGCGGCACAGGTTGGGCAGCATCGCGTCGCGGATCTGCGCGTCGCTCGGATTCGGCGACTTCTTCAGCAGGCCCGCCGCGCGCATCATCATCCCCGGGATGCAGTAGCCGCACTGCGCCGCCTGCTCCTCGATGAATGCCTGTTGCAGCGTGCCCGGGTCGGCGATGGTGCCGAGGCCTTCGAGCGTCGTCACCTTCTTGCCCTCGATCATCGCGATAGGCGTGACGCACGAGAATACCGGCTCGCCGTCGACCAGGACCGTGCAGGCGCCGCACTGCCCGAGGCCGCAGCCGAACTTGGCCGCGTTCAGCTGCAGGTCGTCGCGCAGCACGTAGAGCAGCGGGGTGTCCGGCTCCGCGTCGACGCGCGCCGCCTTGCCGTTCACTTCGAAACTCGCCATTCAGGGCCTCGCTGGGGTGGCCGGGGTCGGGTCCGCGCCGGCGCCGCCGGGCGGAGAAAGAAGCATATTAGCCTTCATCGCGCGCGACTCGTGAGCATGGGCGCTGAGTGCCGCCTTCGCGGCAACGCCAGGGGCCGGGCGACCGGCCCTTTTTCATTTGCGCCGGGGCCGATGCTAGGATGCCGCACCGCAACCGGGGAGGAGCGCCGTGGCGATCCAGCAACTGAACGAAGAGCAGGTCCGCAATTGGACGCGCGAGCAGAAGGACCGCTGGTGGCTGGACAACGTCTATCGCGGCGACATGCCGCAGCTCACCGCGCGCTCGGCGGTGACCGGCTTCCTCCTGGGCGGCGTGCTGGCGGCGACCGCGCTCTACATCGCGGGCAAGACCGGCATCACCATCGGCGTGGGCCTGACCTCGGTGATCCTCTCCTTCGCCGCCTATCGGGGCTTGAGCAAGGCGGGCATCGCGCAGGACTTCACCATCCTCGAGAACAACTGCACGCAGTCGATCGCGACGGCGGCGGGCTACATGGTGTCGCCGCTCGTCGCGGCATTGTCGGCCTACATGCTGGTCACCAACACCGTGATCCCGGCGCTGCACATGATCGCGTGGATGGTCGTCGTGTCGCTCCTCGGCGTGCTGCTCGCCTTTCCGCTGAAGCGCCGCTTCATCAACGAGGAGCAGCTGCCCTTCCCCGAGGGACGCGCTGCGGGTGTCGTGCTCGATGCTCTTTATACGGGCGCGGCCGCCGCGGGAATGTTCAAGGCGCGGCTCCTCGGCGTGACCGCCGCCATCGCCGGCTTCTACCAGCTCCTTACCAGCGACGGCTGGATGAACCTCATCCAGTTCAAGATCCTGCGCATGAACCAGTGGGCGGGGATGAAGGAGCCGTGGAATTTCCACGAGCGGCTCGACAGCTACTACTACGCGGCCTCGACCTACGTGCCGCGCATCCTCGGCACCGACATCCGCCAGCTCGGACTGCGCCTCACGCTGGACCTCGCCATGTGGGGCGTCGGCGGGCTGATGGGCATCGCCGTGGCGACCAGCTGCCTGCTCGGCATGGTCATCAACTTCGTGGTGCTGGCGCCGATCATGATCGAGCACGGCGACATCGTGGCGCGCATCGGGCCGACGGGCGCCATGGTGCCGATCTCGCGCGCGGAGATCGTCAACCAGTGGTCCCTGTGGTGGGGCGTGACTATGATGGTGGTGGGCTCCCTGGTGAGCCTGCTCGCGCGCCCACAGCTCATCGCGAGCGCATTCCGCGGGCTCTTCGGCAAGAAGAAGGAACGTGCCGACGTGCTCGCCCATATCGAGTTCCCCATCTGGATCTCGGTGGTCGGCATCCCGATCCTGAGCGTGGCGGGCGCGTGGGTAAGCCACGTGCTTTTCGGCGTGCCGTGGTTCCTCGCCTTCATCTCGCTGCCGCTCATCTTCGTGCTCTCGGTGATCTGCGCCAACTCGATGGCGCTCACCTCGTGGACGCCAACCGGCCCGCTCAGCAAGATCACTCAGTTCACCATGGGCGCCATTGATCGCGTCAATCCCGCGAGCAACCTGATTCCGGCGGGCATGACCAGCGAGATCGCGGCCAACGCGTCGAACCTCCTGTCCGACATCAAGCCGGGCTACATGCTGGGCGCCAAACCACGCCAGCAGGCCGTGGGCCATGTGATCGGAATCTTCGCGGGTGCGCTTTTTTGCGTGCCGCTCTTCTTTCTCCTCTTCCTGCCTCCGGACGCCAACGGCGTGCGTTCGCCCGCGACCATCGTCTCCGACCAGTTCGGCATGCCCGGCGCGTTGCAATGGAAGGGCGTGGCGGAGTTGATCGCGAAAGGCTTCAGCGCCCTTCCCTACTCCGCGACCGTGTCGATGATCGTGGCGGCGGCGTGCGCGGTGGCGATCGAGGTCGCGAAGATCGTGACCAAGGGCCGCTTCCCGCTGTCCGCGGTCGCGCTCGGCCTGGGTGTGGTGCTGCCCCCGGAGGCGACCTTCGGCATGTGGCTCGGCGCGATGATGTTCTGGTGGTTCGGGCGTCGCTATCGCGCGCCCGGCACGCGCGGCCACACCATCTGGGTGGAGGGCTACGAGGCGATCTGCGCGGGATTGATCTCGGGCACTGCGCTGGTGGGGATCGGCAACGCGATCGTGAACGTGCTCATCTGACGGCCCGGCAGCCGCCCGCGGGACGCGGCAGGCCGAAGAGCTGCACCGCGTAGTAGCGCGGCGCTCCGGGCGCCGGGGCGCGCGCGACCGCGACCGCGGTCTCGGTGGCCTCGCTCCTCAGCATGTTGCGCCGGTGCCCCGGCGAGCCCTTCCAGCCCGCGACGAACCGGTGCGCGAGGTCGCCGGTCTCGAAATCCCTCGAGTTGTATTCGTACGAGATGTTCTCCGCGATGAAGCAGAAGGGGTAGGCGTGCGCGATCGCGCGCTGCGACGGCGTCCTGCCGTCCGCGTCGTGGTCGAACTTGCCGGTGCGCGCCATGAACGCCGCGAATTCGCGCGCCGCCTCGCCCAGGCGCGCATTGCGGCGCACCGGATCGAGGTGCTCGTGACGACGAAACTCGTTGGTCTGGTCGATGACCAGCGCCTCGACGCGCGCGAGCTCGGGCTGCGCGATGGCCGCGGGCGACACGGCGCACGCGAGGCAGAAGAGACCGTAGCGAAATACACCGGCGGGCTTCATCGGGGAGGTTTATTGTATGCGCACAAACAACGAGGCGGAGGAGCCCCGATATGGATTTCATCGCGCATCTGTGGTTGCCCATCGCCGTATCCGCCGTACTGGTCTTCATCGCCAGCAGCCTGATCCACATGGTGATCCAGTGGCACAAGACCGACTACAACAAGCTCGCCAACGAGGACGAGGTGCGCGTGGCCCTGCGCGCGTCCAACGCCACACCCGCGCAATACGTGATCCCATACTGCGCCGGCATGAAGGAAATGCAGGCTCCGGAGATGCAGAAGAAATTCGTCGAGGGGCCGATCGCATTCATCACGCTGCGCCCGCCGGGCGTGCCGAAGATGGGCGGAGCGCTCGGCGGCTGGTTCGTCTACATCCTCGTGGTTTGCGCCGTCGCGGCATATATCGCGCACAAGACGCTTACGCCGATGGGGCCGGAGGTCAATTCCCTTCAGGTGTGCCGCGTGGTGAGCGCGCTCGCCTTCCTCGCGTATGGCGGGGGCAGCGTGCAGCAGGGCATCTGGATGGGCAAGCCCTGGGGCAGCGTGGCCAAGGATCTCGTCGACGCAGCGATCTACGCGGCGATCACCGGGGCGACCTTCGCGTACCTGTGGCCGCGCTGACTTACCGGCGATAGCCCGGCATCTCGCGGTCGAGGACGCGCATCATCGCCTCGAAGAAGAGGCGGTCGCGCTCCTCGCGCGAGTGGGTCTCGCGCTCGGCGGGCGCC
>JBBRQA010000275.1:0-4439 GCA_038227085.1 Burkholderiales bacterium
CGCGCGGACCAGGAGCGCCGCGGCGACCAGCGCCGCAATGACGACGGGGGCGCCGGCCGAAAGCAGCGCGGGCCAATCGTTGAGCAGCCCCACGTGCGAGAAGAGTCGCCCGGCGAAGTGGAACGACAGGCCGATCAGGATCCCCATCACGATCTTGGCGCCCACGCCGCCCGCGCGCGCCGAGGTGAGCGCGAACGGAATGCCGAGGATCATCATCACGATCGCCGCGGCCGGGCTGAAGATCTTTCCCCAGAACGCAATCTCGTAGCGCGTCGCCTTCTGCCGGTTCTCGCGCAGGTGCTCGATGTACGAGCGCAGGTTGAGCGCGGACATGCGCTCCGGCACGATCTTCAGCACCGAGAGGATGTCGTGCGTGAGCACCGAGCTCCACGTCGCCCTCGGGATCTTCTGCAGCACCGCGCGGTCGCCCTCGAAGCGCGTCAGCTCGACGTTGGAGAGCTCCCACTTGTTGGGGCCCGCGTAAATGCCCTTCTCCGCGCGGCTGATGGCGGTGAGGCGGAAGGCGGGATCGAACTCGTAGATGCGCAGGTTGATGAGATCCGTGTCGGCGGTCACGTCCTGGATGTTCACGAAGCTGCGGTCGTCCTTCACCCAGAAGCCGGAGCGGAACTCGCGCGCCACGATCGAGTTGGTGGCCTTCAGCCGCAGTCCCTTGGCCGCCTCCTCGGTGAACGGGGTGACGAGCTCCCCCAGGGCGAGCGTGGCGAGCGCGATCACCAGCCCGGCCGTGCCCACGTGCATCGCCAGCTGGCGCAGCGACAGCCCCGAGGCGCGCATCACGGTGATCTCCGAGTGCTCCGACATGCGCGCAAGGGCGAAGAGCGTGCCGATGAGGCCGGCGGCGGGCAGCAGCACGTAGGCGTGCGAGGGCAGCGTGAGCGCCACGTAGGCGAGCATCGCGTTGATGCGATAGCTGCCGCGCCCGAGGTCGTCCAGCTCCTTGATCAGGTCGAAGAACCCGAACAGCGCCAGCAGCGCCGCGAGGACGAGCAGGCTCGAGGCAAGGATCTCGCGCGTAAAGTAGCGCAGCAGCATCGGCTAGCGCAGCAGCGCGTCGAGGCGCCCGGCGAGGACTTCCGCCTCGGCGGCTCCGACGGCTTTCTCTAGCGCACTGCGATAGGCGGAGGCCAGCTCGCGGAGGTCGGCGCGCGTGCTGGCGCGCTCGAGCTTCATCTTCTCGATGGGGCCGAGGGCCGTCAGCTGCTCGAGGAAATCGGCGGGCGCGCCCACCTTCTGCGCCTCTTCCCTCACGAGAAACTCCGGGCGGGTACCGTCGATCAGGATCAGCATGGCGCGCAAGCGCGGATTCACCCTCAGCTTGCGATCGGTGACTTCCGCGGCGCCCTTGTCGGTCTTGCGGTGGATAGCTCCGGCTGTCATGCCAGATTGTAAAGAAAAAACCCCGCCGGGGAGGCCCGGCGGGGTTGGCTGGGTTTTTCGCGAACCGGAGCTAGTCGGTCAGCTCGCGGTCCTTGGTCTCGCGGATGAAGAGCGTGCCGATGATGAACGTCCCGATCGCGACCACGATCGGGTACCAGAGTCCGTAGTAAATGTCTCCGGTGGCCGCGACCATCGCGAACGCCGTGGGCGGCAGGAATCCGCCGAACCATCCGTTGCCGATGTGATACGGGAGCGACATGGAGGTGTAGCGGATCCGCGTCGGGAAGAGCTCCACCAGCATTGCCGCAATCGGCCCGTACACCATCGTCACGTAGATCACGAGGATGGTGAGGATCACCACCAGCATCACCTTGTCCATCTGCGCGGGATCCGCCTTCGCGGGATAGCCGTGTTTGCGGATGCCATCCGTGAGTTGCTTGTTGAGGGCGTCGTTCTTCGCCTTGAAGTCCGCCGCAGGCAGTGCCCGGCCATCGAAGCTAGCGACCTCCTCGTCGCCGATCTTCACCTTCGCGACCGTCCCCGCGGGCGCGGCGACGTTCGAGTAGTTCACCGAGTTTCTCGCGAGGAAGCTTTTCGCGACGTCGCACGATGTCACGAACTTCGATACCCCCACGGGATTGAACTGGAAGGTGCACTCGCCGGGATCCGCCGTCACCGTGACCGGCGCGGAGACGAGCGCCTTCTCGAGCGCGGGATTCGCGTAGTGCGTGAGCGCCTTGAAGAGCGGGAAGTACGTGAGCGCGGCGATGAGGCAGCCGGCCATGATGATGGGCTTCCTGCCGATCCGGTCCGAGAGCCCGCCGAACACGATGAAGAAGGGCGTCCCGATGAGTAGCGCCACCGCGATGAGGATGTTCGCCGTGGCCGCGTCGACCTTGAGCGTCTGGGTGAGGAAGAAGAGCGCGTAGAACTGTCCCGTGTACCAGACCACCGCCTGCCCCGCGGTAAGGCCGACGAGGGCAAGGATCACGATCTTCAGGTTGCCCCACTCGCCGAACGACTCCTTCAGCGGCGCTTTTGACGTCCTGCCTTCGGCCTTCATCTTCGCGAAGAGCGGCGACTCGTTGAGCGACAGGCGGATCCAGATCGAGATGCCGAGAAGGATGAAGGAGAGGAGGAACGGGATGCGCCAGCCCCAGTCGGCGAAGTCCTTCTCACCCAGCAAGGTGCGCGTGCCGAGGATGACTAGAAGCGAGAGGAACAGGCCCAGCGTCGCCGTCGTCTGGATCCAGGAGGTGTGCAAGCCGCGCTTCCCCTGGGGGGAATTCTCCGCCACGTAGGTCGCCGCGCCGCCGTACTCCCCGCCCAGCGCGAGGCCCTGGAGCAGGCGAAGGGCGATGAGGATCACGGGTGCCGCGATGCCGATGGAGTTGTAGCCCGGCAGCAGGCCCACCACGAAGGTGGACAGGCCCATGATCATTATCGTGATGAGGAAGGTGTACTTGCGTCCCACCATGTCGCCGATGCGCCCGAAGAGGATCGCGCCGAACGGGCGCACCGCGAAGCCGGCCGCGAACGCCATGAGCGCGAATATGAAGGCCGCGGTCGGATTCACCCCGGAGAAGAACTGCGCGCCGATGATCGCGGCGAGGGATCCGTAAAGGTAGAAGTCATACCACTCGAAGACGGTTCCGAGCGAAGACGCAAAGATGACCTTGCGCTCCTCCGCCGGATTGATGTGACCTACTGTCGATGCGGCAGCAACCATGGTTTCCCTCCTGGGATCGTTGTTTGGACACTCAGGGCGCGCGCGGCGGCGGTTTCTGTGCGTGCCGTCCGCGAGGGCTGCCCGATGCTAAACGCCCCGCGCCGCCTGGGCAATTGGGGTAAACCCTAACCCGCCGACACCACCGCCTGCACCAGCTCCGCGACCGAGCTGACCCCGAGCTTTTCCATGAGGCGCGCGCGGTGCGCCTCGACGGTCTTGATGCTGATGTCGAGCGCCTCGGCGATCTCGCGATTCATCTTGCCCGCGACCACCAGCTCGAGCACCTCGCGCTCACGCTGCGTGAGGCTTCCGAGGCGCTCGGAGGCGATCCGCCTGCGGTCGTGCCCGGCGCGTGCGGCGCGATCGCGCTCCAGGCAGTCGTGCACGCGCTCCAACAAGAGCTTGTAGTCGAAGGGCTTCTCGATGAAGTCGATGGCGCCCTCGCGCACCGCCTGCACCGCCTTGGGAATGTCGGCGCGGCCCGACAGGAAGATCACCGGCAGGCGCACGCCGCGATCCTTCAGGGACTGCTGCAGGTCGAGCCCGCTCATGCCCGGCATGTTGAGGTCGAGGACGAGGCAGCCGGGGCGATCGGCGCCGTAGGCGGCGAGGAAGCTCGCCGCGTCGGGGAAGACTTCCACCGCGAGGCCGTCCCTCTTCATGAGGAACGACATCAGCTCGCGCGTCGAGGAGTCGTCGTCGACCACGAATACCGTCGCGGCAATCGCGTTCACGGCGCCGTCTCCCCGAGGAGCGCGCGGGCACGCGCCACCAGCTCGCGCGTGGCGAACGGCTTGGTGAGGTAGTCGTCGGCGCCCGCGGCGAGCCCCTTCGTCTCCTCGCTGGAGCCGCCTTTGGCAGTGAGCATCATCACGCGCATTCCGGAGAGGGACTTCTGGCCGCGGATGAAGCGGCACACCTCGAAGCCGCTGCGTCCGGGAAGCATGATGTCGAGGAGCACCAGGTCCGGGTGGAATTCGCCCAGGCACGCGATGGCAGCGTCGCCATCTCGCGCGATGCGCGTCGCGAACCCGCACTGGCGCATCAGGAACTCGAGCGACGCCACGATGCTCTCCTCGTCCTCGGCGATGAGCACGCGCTTGGTCATGCGGAGGCCACGGCACCCGATACCAGGGGCTGGATCGCGAGCGGCAGCGTGAACGAGAAGACGGAGCCGCGCCCGAGCTCGCTCTCGACCCACAGTCGCCCGCCGAGGCGCGCGACGATCTGCCGGCAGATGGCGAGCCCGAGCCCCGTGCCCGCCGGCTTCTGGGTGAGCGTGTCGCCCACCTGGCGGAACTTCTCGAAG
>JBBRQA010000276.1:0-4438 GCA_038227085.1 Burkholderiales bacterium
GCGGCGTTGCGCACCGTGTGCACGTCCTCAGTGGCAAGGAGAAGCGGTGCGGCGGCGGTTGCGGCGGGGACCGCGGCCTTGGCGGTGGAACCGGAGCCCTTGCCGCACCCGGAAACGGCGAGCGCGCAGGCGAGAGCGAAGAAAACCGGGGAAAACAGGGCTCTGGGGGACATATTTGATGACGTTCTGATGGAGTCCACAGGCTACGGGCGTACAGGATCGCCGGCCACCTGCAGGCGACGAACTGCAGGATTCGAGGGGTGAATTGTACAATTTACCCACGATGGCGCGGCTCCGCACCGAGAAATACGACAACATCAACCTGCTGCGCGCATGCGCCGCCCTGGCGGTGGTGGTTTACCACGTCATCGAGCACAGCCACTGGGAGGCCTATCCTGCGGCGGGCGTCCTATCGGTCTTCCGGGTCGGTTGGCTCGGGGTGGACCTCTTTTTCGTGATCAGCGGCTTCGTCATCTCTTACAGCGCGCTCATCCTCTACCGCCAGGGCCCGGCCGCTTTCGCCAACGCCTACTGGCGCCGGCGCCTCGCGCGCATCCTGCCGCTCTACCTGCTGACGCTGGTCCTCTGGATCGCGTTCATCTGGACCACGTTCTTCCACCAGGCGGCCCGCGACTGGGCGTGGCAGCTCTTCGCCCACCTCGCGTTCATCCACAACTTCTTTCCCGAGACGCATGGCGCCATCGACGGCCCGAACTGGAGCCTCGCCATCGAGATGCAGTTCTATGTTGCCGTGGCGCTGCTCATCGGCTGGATCGACCGCGTGCCGGGCTGGCGCATCTGGGTCTACGGGATCGTGATCTCGTGCGCATGGCGCGCGTGCATGCTGATGGCGTACGGCGACGCGAGTCCCTTAGTGCTGTTCGTGAAAACGACGCAGCTACCGGGCACGCTGGATCTCTTCGGCGCCGGCATCTTCCTCGCCAAATGGCTGCTCGACGGAAGGCCCCGGGTGCCGGCGGCGGCCCTCGCGCTCACGCTCGCAGCGGTGGCCTCGGGCCTCATCGCCATGAGCATCTACTGGCCGCGCGCCGTCTACTGGAACGACGCGTACATGGTGACCTTCTGGCGCATCGCGCTCTCGGTGTTCCTGTTCTTCGTGGTCGCGGCCGCAGTGGAGCTGCCACAGGTGATCGGCTACAAGTGGCTGGCGCCCCTCGACTACCTGGGCGAGATCAGCTACGGCATCTACCTCTGGCACCTCTTCGCGGTGATGTACGCGGTCCACTTCCTCGAGCTGAAGGGCGTGCCGGCGCTCCTTGCCGTGCTGGCGCTCACGCTGACCGCGGCGACGCTATCCTGGCGCTACTTCGAAAAGCCCATCATGGGGCTCGCGAGGCGCAAGATGCAGCCCTCGCCTCGCCCGAACAGCCTCCAGGGGGACAGATGAAAACAATATTGATGCTCATCGCGGCCGCGGCGCTCGCCTCCGGCTGCCACTCGGTCACCACCGAGCCGGGCTCCGAATCCGTGATCGTCGACAACCCGTGGTTCTTCGGGCACGGAGGGGTGCGCGACGAAACGCAGAAACCGGGGCTGTCCTGGTACTGGTGGTCGACCACCAGCGTCCAGGTCTCGCTCGCGCCGCGCAAATACGACGAGCCGCTCGAGCACCTCGCCACCGGCGACAACAACTTCATCAACTACGCGAGCTATATCGTCCTGCAGTGGAAGGATCCGTCGGGGCTGGTGAAGAAATTCGGCTACGAGAAGTGGTACGAGAACAACCTCAAGGAACAGTACCGGACCATCGTGCGCGACGTGACGAAGAAGTACTCGATGACCCCGATCATGACCGACCCGCCGACGCTCGCCGCCATCGAGAAGGAAATCGCCGACCAGTTCCGCAAGCACATCGAGTCGACCGGCCTTCACGTCACGCTCCTCAACGTGAACATGGGCAAGGCGCTGCCCGATGCGCCGGTGATCGCCGAGATGAACGCGACCGCGGTCCAGCAGCAGCGCAAGAAGACCGAGGTGCAGAGGAAGCTCGCGGAGGATTCGCGGTTGCAGGCCGAGCAGAGCCGCGCCGCCGCCGACAACGCCTATCGCGAATCGATGAAGCTGGACGCGGCGCAGTTCGTGCAGCTGGAGTCGATCAAGCGCTACTCCGAGGCGTGCAGGGAAAACAAGAGCTGCGTCATCGTGCAGGGCAACGCGCCGGTTCTCGTCGGCGGGCGCTGATCAGCGCTGCCGCAACGCGAAGCACCCGCGAAACGCCTTCTCGCCGGCCACTGTAAAGCTCACCACGCGCGAATCCCTCTGGCGCTTCGCCCAGCCGGACTCGATGCAGAGCTCCAGCAGCGCCGCGCCGACGGAGCCGGCGAGATGGTGGCGGCGCACGCTCCAGTCGAGGCACGGGCGGCACAAGGGACGGCGATCGCGTTCGAGTGAATCGAGGTCGATGCCGATCGCGCGGCAATGCTTCCCGCCGCGCGCGGTGAGCTCGAGGCCGGAAGGTGTCGCGCGCACGAGGCCGCGCTCCTTGAGGCTATCCAGCGCGAGCACGCCCAATTCGCCGGCGAGGTGGTCGTAACATGCGCGCGCCTTGCGCAGCGCCGGCTCGCGCGGGCTCGCGCGTGCGCGCACCGCGCCCACGCGATACGCCACGCCCATGAGGCTTTCGAGGAGGTCGGCCACGTCGCGATCGGCGAGGCGGAAGTAGCGATGCCGGCCCTGGCTCTCGACGGCGATCAGCTTCGCGCCGGTGAGCTTCGCCAGGTGCGCGCTCACGGTCTGCTTGGTGACGCCGGCGACCTGCGCGAGCTCGGTGGCGGTGAGCGCCTCGCCGCCCACCAGCGCGGTGAGGATCTCGGCGCGCGCGTGGTCGCCGATCAACGCCGCCACGCCGACGATGCTGGGGCCGTCTTTCATGGTTCGATCTTAGACGAACCATCTGTGCCGCGCAACGCGCTAGAGTGCGCCATGGCCATCACCTGCATCATCCGTTACCAGATCGACCCCTTCCAGCGCGACGCCTTCCGCCAGTACGCCGAGACGTGGGGACGCGTGATCCCGCGCTGCGGCGGGGAGCTCCTCGGCTATTTCCTTCCGCACGAGGGCACCAACGATGTCGCTTGGGGCCTGATCTCGTTCGAAAGCCTTGCCGCGTACGAAGCGTACCGCGGGCGCCTGAAGGAAGATCCCGAGGGGCGGGAGAACTTCGCTTTCGCCCAGGCGAAGAGGCTCATCCTGCGCGAGGAGCGCAATTTCGTCGAAAACGTGACCTAGGCGTCTATCGCAATCCAGCGCAACGGATATCGCGCAAGCAAGCGATTCGCGTGCGAAGCCGATGCGACGACCTCCCCTGCCGAGAGCGCTCTCAACCCTTGGGCAGCCAAAGCAGGTCCGTGACCCCTGGATCGATGCCGCGCTGCGACAGGAGCGTCGTCACCTGGCCACGATGGTGCGTCTGGTGGTTGAAGAAGTGCACGGCGGCGAACCAGAGGGGATGCGTGCGCTTGGCGGGATTGACCATGGTCGTGTAGGTGACATCTCCGCAGAGCCCTTCCTCGGTGAGCGATCCGGCCCAATCGCAGATCGAGGCGTCGGCGATCGCCCTTTGCGTGCGCAGCTCCGCGAAGTCGGAATAAAGCTCTTCGGCGAGCGAGGCGGCCTGGTACGGCATGGCTGTGAAGCGCCCCATCCACAGCCGGTCGGCCAGCAGCAGATGATTCAACGTCCCGTGGATCGACTGGAAGAAGGCGCCGACGTCTTCCTTGCGCTGCGCGTCGGACAAATGCGCGCTGCATTCGTACAGCCGCTCATTCATCCAGCGGTTGTAGCGTGCCATCGTCTGGAGATGGGCCTTCAATATCTGGCGTTGCCCGGGGTGCGCGGAAAGGGAATCACGTCCCGCACGTTCGACAACCCGGTGACATAGGCGACAGTGCGCTCGAATCCCAATCCGAAGCCCGCGTGCGGCACGCTCCCATAGCGCCGCAGGTCGCGATACCAGGAGTACGCGTTGAGGTCGAGTCCCGAGTCGGTGATGCGCCGGTCGAGCACCTCGAGGCGCTCCTCGCGCTGCGAGCCGCCGATGATCTCGCCGATGCCGGGGGCCAGCACATCCATCGCCGCGACCGTCTTGCCGTCGTCGTTCATGCGCATGTAGAACGCCTTGATCTCCTTCGGGTAGTTCATCAGGATCAGCGGGCCGCCCACGTGCTTCTCGGCGAGGAAGCGCTCGTGCTCGCTCTGCAGGTCCATGCCCCACTTCACCGGGAACTCGAACTTCTGCTTCGCGCCCTCCAGGATGGTGATCGCCTCGGTGTAGTCCATGCGCACGAAGGGCTTCTCGACGATGCCGGTCAACTTCGCGATCACGCCCTTCTCGATCCGCTCCTCGAAGAAGGCCATGTCGTCGGGACGCTCGTCGAGAACGGCTTTCAGGATGTACTTGAGCAGGCGCTCGGCGAGC
>JBBRQA010000277.1:0-4416 GCA_038227085.1 Burkholderiales bacterium
CTGAAGGACGCGAAGGTCGGCGACACCGTGACCATGGCCGATCGCCCCGCCGCGCAGGCGCTGCCGGGCTTCAAGGAGATCCAGCCCCAGGTGTTCGCGGGCCTCTACCCGGTGTAATCGAACCGCTACGAGGCGCTGCGCGACGCGCTCGCCAAGCTGCAGCTGAACGACTCGAGCCTGCGCTACGAGCCCGAGACCTCGATGGCCCTGGGCTTCGGCTTCCGCTGCGGCTTCCTCGGCCTGCTGCACATGGACATCGTGCAGGAGAGGCTCGAGCGCGAGTACGACATGGAGCTCATCACCACCGCGCCGACCGTGGTCTACCAGGTGGCCCAGCGCGATGGCACCGTGATCGAGATCGACAATCCGTCGAAGCTTCCCGATCCCTCGAAGATCGAGGAGATCCGCGAGCCCATCATCCGCGCCACGATCATCATGCCGCAGGAGTACGTGGGCCCGGTGATGACCCTCTGCGAGCAGAAGCGCGGCGTGCAGGTGAACATGAACTATGTGGGGCGGCAGGTGATCCTCACCTACGACATGCCATTGAACGAGATCGTCATGGACTTCTTCGACAAGCTCAAGTCGAACTCGCGCGGCTACGCATCGCTCGACTACGAATTCCGCGAATTTCGCGCCGGCGACCTGGTGCGGCTCGACATCCTCATCAACGGCGACAAGGTCGATGCGCTCTCGCTCATCGTGCACCGCGAGACCGCGAAGTACCGCGGGCGCGACCTCGCCTCGCGCATGAGGACCCTCATCCCCCGCCAGATGTTCGACGTGGCGGTGCAGGCGGCGATCGGCTCCGACGTGGTCGCGCGCGAGAGCATCAAGGCGCTGAGGAAGAACGTGCTCGCCAAGTGCTACGGCGGAGACATCTCGAGGAAGAGGAAGCTCCTCGAGAAGCAGAAGGCCGGCAAGAAGCGCATGAAGCAGGTGGGCAACGTCGAGATACCGCAGGAGGCGTTCCTCGCCATCCTGCAAGTGGAGAGCAAATGAGGGAAAACCGATGACGCAGTCAGGACTCGACTGGGAGATGATCGCGATGTTCGCCGCGGCTGGCAGCACGGCCGTGATCGCCTGGGATTTCATCGCCTCGCGCAGCGGCGCCGAGCGCTCCGACACCCGCAAGGGAATCCTCGAAGTCGCCTGGCCCGTGCTCTTCATCTCGGTGATGGGACTCCTGCTGAAATTCACCGACTTCGCGGCGGTGCTGCTGCTCGCGGCGGTCATCACCGGGCTCCTCTGGCTCTACGACGCCAAGTGGGCGAGGAAGCGCCGCACCGCGGGCGAGCCCGAGCCGGTCGTCGTGGACATGGCGCGCGCCTTCTTCCCGGTGATCGTGGTCGTGTTCCTGATCCGCTCGTTCTGGGTGGAGCCGTTCAAGATCCCGTCGGGCTCGATGAAGCCCACGCTGCTTGTCGGCGACTTCATCCTCGTCAACAAGTACACCTACGGCATCCGCATCCCGGTGATCAACAAGAAGGCGATCGCCATCAACGACGTGAAGCGCGGCGACGTGGTCGTATTCCGCTATCCGGCCGATCCCTCGGTGGACTACATCAAGCGCGTGGTCGGCACGCCGGGCGACAAGGTCGCCTACCGCAACAAGCGCCTCACCATCAACGGCGAGCCGGTCGCATGGCAGGCGGCGGGCTTCTACACCGACGCGGAGCTGAATTTCCTGAGGCTGCCGACCTTCACCGAGAAGCTGGGCGCGCACAACCACCAGATGATGATCGTCCCGGCCCAGCCGCCGGTCGATCTGGCGCAGGTCCGCCAGTTCGCCGATAGAAAGAATTGCGAATACAATGACGACGGTTTTAGCTGCACGGTCCCCGCGGGGCAATATTTCATGATGGGAGACAACCGCGACCAGAGCAGCGACAGCCGATATTGGGGATTCGTGCCGGACGATCACATCAAGGGCCGCGCATTCCTCGTGTGGATGAACTTCGGCGACTTCAAGCGAATCGGCACCACGATCGAGTGACAAGACCAAGATGAAGTGCGAAGGGGGATTCATGGGGAAGCAACGCGGCGTATCTCTCACGGGGTTGATCATGGTGCTCGCGGTGCTGGGCGTGGGCGGCGTGCTCGCGTCCAAGCTCATGCCGGCCTACATCGAGTACTTCGCGGTGAAGAAGATCTTCTCCAGCATGGAGCAGGCGGGCGACCTGAAGGGGTCGGTGCGCGACATCCGCAAGTCCTACGAGACGAGGAACGCGATCGAGGACGTGAAAAGCGTCCACGGCGAAGACCTCGAGGTCACGAAGGAGGGCGGCGAGACGGTGGTGTCGGTCGCCTGGTCGGTGAAAGTGCCGATGGTGAACAACATTTCGGCTTGCATCGACTTCGCGGTGACCAGCGCCAAGTGACACGCAAGGCGGCGCGCGGCGCGGACGCCCTCGAACGCCTCGCCGAAGTCGAACACCGCCTCGGGCACACGTTCGCCAACCCTGATCTCGCGCGCCAGGCGCTCACCCACAGGAGCTTCGGCGCCCCGCACAACGAGCGCCTCGAATTCCTCGGCGACTCGCTGTTGAACTGCGCGGTCGCCACGCTCCTCTACGAGCGCTTCCCGCAGCTCCCCGAGGGCGACCTGTCGAGGCTGCGTGCGGCGCTCGTGAACCAGTCGTCGCTCTCGGACGTGGCGCTGAAGCTCGGGCTGGGCGACCGCCTGCGCCTGGGCGAGGGCGAGTTGAAGAGCGGGGGCTTTCGCCGCCCGTCGATCCTCGCCGACTCCGTGGAAGCACTCCTCGGCGCGGTGTTCCTCGACTCGGGCTTCGAGTCGGCGCGCCAGGCGGTGGCCAACATTTTCGCCGAGCGCCTCGACAGCGCGGTCGACAAGCCCGTCGACAAGGACCCGAAGACCGCCTTGCAGGAGCATTTGCAGGGCAGGGGCCTCGCGCTGCCGCGATATTCGGTGCAAAAGACCGAGGGCGAGGCACACGAGCAGACATTCATTGTCGAATGCAGGGTGGACGACCTGGGATTCACGGCGAGCGGAAAGGGCCCGAGCCGGCGCGCGGCGGAGCAGGCGGCTGCCGAAGGCGTCCTCGCCCAACTGGAAAAGGCGCCGAAGAAGAAGAAATCATGAGCAAAGAGCCTTTCCGCACCGGCACCGTCGCGATCGTCGGGCGCCCCAACGTGGGCAAGTCGACGCTGCTGAACCACATCATCGGCGCGCACGTCGCCATCACCTCGCGCAAGGCGCAGACCACGCGCCACCGCATCCAGGGCATCCTCACCGACGCCTCGGCGCAGTACATCTTCGTCGACACTCCGGGCTACCAGACCCAGCACACGAACGCGCTGAACCGAGAGATGAACCGCACCGTGGGCCAGGTCGCGAACGAGGTCGACGTGGTGGTGTTCGTGATCGAGGCCAACAACTGGGATCCGCGCGACGAGCCGCTCCTGAAGCTGATCCCGCCCAAGGTGCCGGTGATCCTCGCGCTGAACAAGGTCGACAAGGTGAAGAACAAGGAGCAGGTCGCGAAGACGCTGGTCGAGGCCAACGCCAAGCGCGATTTTGCCGCGCTGGTGCCGGTGAGCGCCTCCAAGGGCACGCAGCTGAAGGCGCTCCTCTACGAGATCAGGAAGCGCCTGCCCGAGCAGCCCGCCATCTACCCTGCCGACGAGATCACCGACCGTCCCGAGAAATTCCTCGCTGCGGAGCTGGTGCGCGAGCGCATCTTCCGCCTGCTGGGCGACGAGTTGCCGTATTCCATCGCGGTGGACATCGAGAAGTTCGAGATGGACGGGGACCTGCGGCGCATCGCCGCCACCATCTACGTCGACAAGACCAGCCACAAGGGCATCGTGATCGGCGAAAAGGGAGCGACGCTGAAGCGCATCGGCACCGAGGCGCGCCACGCGATGCAGGAGCTCTTCGGCTCGCGCGTGCACCTCGAGCTCTGGGTGCGCGTGAAGAGCGGCTGGGCCGACAGCGAGATCTCACTGCGCCAGCTCGGGTACAAATGAAAAGCGCGGAAACCGGGGTCAGACCCCAACCAGGCAAAACCGGGGCCTGACCCCAGCCGATGGACAAGGGCTACGTCCTGCACAGCTATCCGTACCGCGAGACCAGCCTGATCCTGCAGGTGTGGACGGAAAAGCACGGGCGCATGGGCCTGGTCGCCAAGGGCGCGCGGCGGCCGAAGTCGGCGAGCCGCAGCGTGCTGATCCCGTTCCAGCCGCTCTCCCTCGACTGGTTCGGGCGCGGCGAGCTGCGCACGCTGAAGACCGCGGAGCCCGCCTCGCCCGCCACGCCGCTCGGCGGCTCGAGCCTCCTGTCCGCGTTCTACTTGAACGAGCTTCTCCTCAAGCTCACCACACGCGATGATCCGCACGAGGGGCTCTTCGGCGCGTACGACGCCGCGATCACGGCGCTGAGGGCGCTTTCGCGCA
>JBBRQA010000278.1:0-4404 GCA_038227085.1 Burkholderiales bacterium
CCCCACCTGCCGGATGATATCCGCCACCGGCATACCGAGCTCCGCTTGCTTCAGCACCGCAACAATTTGCTCGACCGAAAAGCGCTTCTTCTTCACGGCAAACCCCCTTCCTCAAGGTCAAGTTCGCCGAAAACACTAACACTCAATTCGGTCCGAGATTCTTAACCCAGATCAGGACCGCGGTTCTCAGAGGCACCTCATTCCACTTCCCGCTGGTGACGAATTGCGAGGAAGACCACTTCGTTGTCAGCGGGCCGGAACGCATATTGCGCGAAGTACCCCCACCGCCCTCGGAAGACCAGCAACTCCCGGCGGCTCGCGTCGATGGGCCGGCCAATGAGGGGATGGTCAGCGAGAACCTTCAGGCCGTTCAGGATGAGTGGCATGGTCGCGGCTGCCGCGCCAGGATCCGACTCGCGAAGGAAAACGGCCAGCCGCTCGAGGTCGCGCAGTGCCGCCGGCGTGAACCGAAGCGTCGCCAAGCGTCAGGTCTTCTTGTGCGAAGCCTTCGAGGGCTTGGGCCGGCGGGGCTTCTTGCCCGCGGCGATTCCCAGGATGTATTGCTCGACATCTTCCATCGCATAGGCCACGCCCGAATGCTCGTACTCGTGGAGCGCGGCCGCTCCGGCGGATAGATACTCGCGGCGGCGATCGGCCCGGTCGGCCTTTTCCCTCAGCGCATCGAGCATGTACGCATGCGCTGACTTGCCCTCCGCCTCGGCTTGGGCGGCAAGCCTCGTGCGCAAGTCGTCGGGTACCTTCAGCGTGGTCGGAGAAGCCATGGTAGTACTACGGTACTACCGTGAGCCTCGGAGCGTCAAGGGGGCGAAGTCGGAACGGTGAAGGGAGAAGCGCGAGGTCACTCATAGCCTTCCCTCGAACTCGAAGGGCTCGGGGTAGCTCACCATGACCCTGTCGATGTCCGGATGTTCGGGATTCAGCAGCACGCAGGATTCCTGCGGCACCAGCACGGAGGGGACGACCAGCGCCGCCGAGTTGCCGCCAAGTTGCCATTCGGAGCCGAGCCGCTGTGTCGAGGCGCCCGGCTCGCCGCTGCGCCAATCGCGGGGCAAGACGGCGGCGTCGAGATGGATCGCGAGCGGATCGGGGATTTCGATCGCGAAGGTCACGAAGGCCATCCGGCGCTCGGCACCGCCGTAGTGGGCGAGCGACTCGAGGGCCGCGAGCGCTCGCGTATGCGCTGCGTACACCATGGGAATTCCGGGGTAATTCCAGCGCCCGCCATAAGCGCGGGCGCCCTCTCCGGTGAAGGCCGTGAGCGCGTGCGCTTTCTTGACGATGCGGAAAGCCCGCATCAGGTATAGATGCCGTGCTCCATGCGCCCGAGCAGCGCCTCGACAGCGCGCGAGCCGACATCGGTCTGGGCGAGCTCCAGTGGAACGGCTCCGCCGAGCGCGCGCTGGGGAGACTTGAGCCATCGGGCCGCGGCCTGCGCTTCCTCGAGGACTTCGGTTGCGATGGCGAAGAGGCGGGCGGAGCGCACCAGCCGGTCACCGGAGACCAGGTCCAGGCGCGACTTGGCGGGATCCAACCGCGCCAAGGTCCTCGCACTCATGCCGAGGATCGACGCGAGTTCCTGGTTGTTGAGGCCCAGCGTGTCCTTGAAGGCGAACGCGGAGGCCGCCGGCAGGCCCGCTTGGATGCGCGCGACCCACTCGCCGGCCGTCGCGGGTTCCGCCGCGATCGTGGCCTTTCCTCCCAGTACGTGTGCGAGCGAATAAATCATGGTCCGCAAAAGCAAAATGGCTATCAACATTATGCCAAATGGCGTGGCGTGGGTCAACGGCGCGTGTAGGAACAGCGGCCTGATCGTGGCATATCTTCCACAAAACAACGCCAGGGCTGGATCCAGCGGATTACATGTGTCTTCGGATCGCGACACGCTTTTGTGACGGGCTTCACTGGTGTTTGCCCTGGTCCAGCCGATGATCGTGCGATTCCAATCGTCATGATCTCCGGAGAGCTCCATGAAGCTTCTTTCCATCCTGCTCGCGAGCCTGGTTCTGTGCGCCGCATCCCTTGTCCACGCGGAAGGGGATCGCGCGACTCCCGACGAGGCCCTCGCCCTCGTGAAGAAGGCCGTCGCGCATTACAAGAAGGTCGGGCGCGAAAAGGCGATGGAGGACTTCAAGCGTTCCCCCGGGCCTTTCGTCGACCGCGACCTCTACATCACGGTCTACGACCTGGAGGGAAACTGCCTCGCCCACACCAATCCGCGGATGGCAGGCCGGAACATGATCGAGGTGCGGGACCCTACGGGCAAGTACACGATTCGCGAGCGCATCGAGCTCGCCAAGCAGAAGGCGGAAGGTTCGCAGGAACTGGATTGGCCCAATCCCGTGACCAACCGGGTCGAGCACAAGACCATGCACTACATCATGAAAGACAACCTCATCTTCTCGTCGGGTGCGTACCGCGTAAACAACTAGCGGGCGGACGCCTCGAGTGCGGGCGAACTTACAACGGGTTGGGCTACACTCCCGGACACAAGGAGGAGTCCAATGAACCGCCCGTTTCTTGCCATAGCTGCATCCTTCGTTCTCGCATCCGGAATCGCCCGCGCGAGTGAAGTCGTCCTCTACTCCTCCAACACGGTAGACGCGGTCAACGCGGCGACGGAGGAGTTCAACAAGAAGTACCCCGACATCAAGGTCACCGCGGTGCGCGGCGGCACGGGCGCGTTGATGCAGCGCATCAAGGCCGAGGCGGGGGCGCCCAAGGCGGACATCTTCTGGTCGGGCGGCTTCTCGCTGCTGCGCCTCTACGAGCCGTACTTCCTCGCCTACCCGTCGCCCGAGTACACGAACCTTTCCGCCGGCTACAAGAGTGCCAGCAACCTCTGGGCCGGCACCAACACGCACGTGATGGTGATCATGGTCAACAAGCGCGCGCTCAAAGGCGACCCGATGCCGAAGACGTGGTCGGATCTCGCCAACCCGCGCTGGAAGGTTCGCCTCGTCATCTCGGATCCCGAGAAGACCAGCTCCGCGCTCGCCACACTTTGGGGTATCCAGCAGACGATCGGCAACGAGCCCCTGAAGGGCATCGCGAAGAACGCCACCATCACCAGCACTGCTTCGCAGGTGTTCGACGGCGTTTCCAAGGGCGAATTCGCGGTCGGCCTTACGATGGAGTACGCGGCGCAGGAGTACGTAGCGGGCGGCAACAAGGACATCGAGGTGGTCTATCCCACCGAGGGCGCCTTCATCGCGCCGGAGGGGATGGCGCTGGTGAAGGGCGGGCCGAATTCCGCGGACGCGAAGAAGTTCTACGACTTCCTCGCCTCGAGGGAGGCGCAGGAGATGCTGGTGAAGAAGTTCTACCGCCGCCCGATCCGCGACGACGTCGACACCACGCAGGTGGGCCTCCCCAAGGCGGGCTCCTTCAAGGCGATGTCGGTGGACGACCAGAAGCTCGCGGCGGACCAGCCCACCTTCATCAAGATGTGGAAGGAAATGGTCGCCGCGAAGTAGCCGCGTGCGCATCCGCTTCGAGCGCGTCACCCAGCGCTACGACGGCCAGCCGCTCTTCGTCGACCTCGACCTCGAGATTCCTTCGGGGCAGTTCTTCACGCTCCTCGGCCCGTCGGGCTGCGGCAAGACCACGCTGCTGCGCATGCTCGCGGGCTTCGTGGTCCCCGACGCGGGCCGCATCTGGTTTGGCGACCGCGACGTCACCGCGCTGCCGGCGCACAAGCGCGGCGTCGGCATGGTGTTCCAGGACTACGCGCTCTTTCCGGACCGCTCCGCGCTCGCCAACGTGATGTACGGGTTGGATGCGCGCGGCGTCGCGGCGGCCGAGGCGAAGAAGCGCGCGATGGCGATGCTCGAGCGGGTGGGGCTCGCCGACCTGGCCGAGCGCTCGCCCGCGAAACTCTCCGGCGGACAGCGCCAGCGCGTGGCCATGGCGCGCGCGCTCGTGATCGAGCCGCAGCTCCTGCTCCTCGACGAGCCGCTCGCCGCGCTCGACGTGAAGCTGCGCGTGGAGCTGCGCGCGATGGTGCGAGAGCTGCAGCTCGAATCGAAGGTCACGACGGTCTTCGTCACCCACGACCAGGAAGAGGCGCTGGCGCTCTCCGACCTTGTCGCGGTGATGGATCGCGGGCGCATCGTGCAGATTGGCGCGCCGGCGGAGGTGTACGCGCGGCCGGTGAATGCCTATGCGGCGGATTTCGTGGGGAGCGCGAATGTGCTGGCGGATGGGAGGATTGTGCGGCGGGAGGAGATTGAGATTGGATCCCGGCCCGTTGCCGGCAAAGCCGGCGGCGAGATTGGATCCCGGCCCAACGCCAGCGTTGCTGGCGGCCGGGATGACATTCATAACACTCCTGGGATCGTGGAGGGCGTGGAGTTTCGCGGCTCCGTCACGGGATATCGCATCAGG
>JBBRQA010000279.1:0-4336 GCA_038227085.1 Burkholderiales bacterium
AGGCCGCCGATGCGAAACGCGCGGTTGTGAGGCGCCTCGTTGGCCGCGACCTGGCTCGGTGTGAAGAAGAACACGAGGTTCGACTGGAAGGCGTTCAGCACCAGCGTCGCCGCGAGCCCGAGCGCCGCCAGCCCCGCCGCGATCCAGAGGGCGCGCTTAGTCCTGGGCTTCAAGATCTCTCTCCTCATCGATGTGGCGGCGCGCGTGCGCCAGGCGCACGCGCAGCCACGCGACTTCGAACGCGATCGCGACCGCGGTCATGCCGTATGACATCCAGACGTAGAACTCGTGGCTCATAGCGATCGCACCCACTTCGTGCGCCGCTCGCGCTCGAGGATGACGGTGCGCGCGCGCACCAGGGTCACCCCGATCGCATAGGCCCAGAACGAGAAAGTCATCAGCATCATTCCCCGGAACATAGCGACGTGCATCGACGTGCCCTTGAAGCTTACGCTGGAGCCCTGGTGAAGGGTGTTCCACCACAGCACCGAAAAATAGATGATCGGCAGGTTCACCAGCCCGATGAGGGCGAGGAGCGCCCCGGCGCGATCGCCGCGGCGGGGATCCTCGAAGGCGTTGGCGAGCGCGATGAAGCCGAAGTACAGGAAGAGGAGCACCAGCTCGGAGGTGAGTCGCGCGTCCCAGACCCAATAGGCCCCCCAGGTCGGGCGCCCCCAGAAGGCGCCAGTCCACAGTGCGACGAAGGTGAACATTGCGCCGGTGGGCGCGACTGCCCGCGCCATCATCGCCGCCAGCCGCGTGTTGAAAGTGAGCGAAACAGCGCCGTAGCATGCCATCACGAAGTACAGGAACATCGACATCCACGCCGCGGGCACATGGATGAAGATCACGCGGTAGACCTCACCTTGCTGCGCGTCGGTGGGCGCGACCACGAGGCTCATGTAGAGTCCCGCTGCGCCGAGGACAGAGGCGACGGCGAAGAGCCAGGGCACGAGCCAGCCCGCGAGGCGGTAGAAGGTGGACGGCGAGGAGAAATAGAACCAGTTCATCTTCAATCCAGTGCGATGCGGATCGCCGCGCACACCGCGGGCGGGAGCGCCATGGCGGCCACGATCAGGGCCGCGCCCAGCAACGACAGGTGCGGCGAGGGCGAGAGGCCGGATGCCTGCGCCTGCGCCGCGCCCGCGCCGAAGATGAGGAGCGGCACAAAGAGCGGAAGCGCGAGGAGGGCGAGCAGCATTCCGCCGCCGCGCGCCCCGAGCGTGAGCGCGGTGCACGCGGCGCCGAGGAGGGACAGCACCGGCGTGCCGAGAGCCAGCGCGACGGCCATCACGGCGAGGGTATCCGCGGCGAGGCCGTATTGAAGGGCAAGGAGTGGCGACAGGAGCGTCAGCGGCAACCCGGTCGCCATCCAGTGCGCGGCGATCTTGCCGCTCACCCATCCGGCCATCGGATGGGGGGAGAGCGCCATCTGCTCCAGCGACCCGTCGGCGTAGTCGGTCGCGAACATGGCTGGAAGCGAAAGGAACGCGGACAGCAGCGCGCACACCCAGATCACGCCGGGGCCGATGCGTTCGAGGAGCTGCGGCTCGGCCCCCACGCCCAGCGGGAAAAGCGAGGCCACCAGCACGAAGAAGGAGATCACCAGCAGCGTCTCGCCGGGATGGCGCCAGGCCAGGCGCAGGTCACGCGTGAACGCCCACGAGAATCCGGCCGGAAAGGATCCCGCCGCCGCGACGCTCATGATCCGAGCCTCAGCTCGCGCGTGGGCGCGGGCCGCACGTCGTGGTGCGTGGCGATGAGCGCGAAGCCGCCGCGTGCGAGGTGGCGCTCGAGGAGCCCGCTGAACAGGCGCTCGCCCTCGTCGTCGAGCGCGGTGAGCGGCTCGTCCAGCAGCCAAAGGGGCGCGGGGTCGAGCGCCAGGCGCGCGAGGCCGATGCGGCGGCGCTGGCCGGCTGAAAGGCGGCGCGCGGGAAGGTGGCGGCGCTTGTCGAGGCCGACTTGCGCCAGCGCTTCACGCATCGCGTCCTCCGCGGCGGGCGCGGCGCGCAAGGCGAGAGTGTCGCGCAGGTTTTCCGCGGCGCTGAGGTCGTCCTTGATTCCGGCGGCGTGCCCGGCGTACACGAACTGCGCGCGGAACGTGCTTTGCGACGCGGCGGCGGGGAGGCCGTCCCACAGCACTTCGCCCGCGTCGGGGCGCGTGAGCCCGGCGATGCAGCGCAACAGGGTGGTCTTGCCGCTCCCGTTGGCGCCGCGCAGCGCAAGCCACTCGCCGGACGTCACCGCGAAGCTCAGGTCGCGAAAGAGCGTGGCCTCCCCGCGGGAGCAGGCGAGGTCGCGCGCTTCGAGCGCGCTCACGGCAACGCCCTGTCCACCACGATGACGAGATCGCGCGCACCGGGCTTCACCACGCCGCTCGTGCCCACGAGGTCGCCCGGCTGCGGCATCGCGTTGCCCGACTTGGAGATGCGCGCCTCGACACGCACCGCCTGCGCACCGGAGATTTTCGCGGTGGGGGCCATCGCCATGGAATCGTCGAGCGCGAAGCGCAGCGGCAGGTCCGCGGCGGTGCGGCGCAGGATCGCGAGCGGCATGCGCGAGCCGCCTTCGGCGCGCGCGAACACGAAGAGAGTGTCGCCGGCGCCGACTTTCGACGCGGCCGCCGGCGCGATCGTGACCGTTCCCGAAACCGATTGCGCCGCCGCCGGCGCGGATGCGCGCGCGAGCGCAACGGACGCCGCAATTGGCTTGCCGGCCGCCGCAGACTTGGCGCGTACCTCGTCCAGGATCGAGCGCACCTTAGTTTCGTCTTCGCTGCCGGGAGGAAGCTCCGCGGCGAGCGCCTGCCAGTAGCGAAGCGCGGCGGGGAAGTCGCGTGCGTCCATGGACGCGGTGCCCGCGAGCGCGAGCGACTTCTTGTGGCGCGGGTCGATGTCGAGCGCCGCCTTCGCCAGATCGAAGGGCTTGCCGGCGAGCGTGCCGCCCTGCGCCATGCCGAGCGCATCGGCATAGTCGGCAAGGACGTCGGCGTTGTTGGTCACGAGACCCGCGAGGTGCGCATACGCGTCGGCGGATTCCTTGAAACGGCCAAGCGCGGCCAGCGAACGCGCGAGGAGTCGCAAACCTTGCGCGTCGTCAGGACGCGTGCGCACCTTGGCTGCGAGGCTCTCGACCATGGCGACGATTTGGCGCTCGTCGGGCCGCGCCGCTTCCGGCGCCACGGCGCGCGCGTCGAGGCCCGCTGGAGAGCCGAGAGCGAAGTAGAACCCGAAAGCGATGGCCGGGACCGCGACCGCGACGGTCGCAGCGGTGACCCACGACTTCTTCGCCGTGGCGGGCGCCTCGTCGCCGCGTGCGGCGAGGTCGTCGCCGGCACGGTCGACCAGCTCGGCGAGCGCCTCGTCGCGTGCGCCCGGGGCGAGGAGGCCGTTCGCCACGTCGGCGTCGATCTCGCGGCGCTGTGCGCGTAGCACCTCGAGGTTGGCATCGCGAGCGTTGGGGCCGGCGGGCACGCGCCCGCGCAGCAAGGGCACGAGCACGACCGCGAGGGCGATCGCCGTCATCAGCAAGGCCAGGATCCAGAACAACGCCATTGGGATTTAAGTCTCGGAAAGAACTTGAAATTATAAATAAAAAAAACTCCGGTTTCCCGGGCTCGAAAGGTTTACTTGCTCTGGATCAATCCTCGGCGCCACCGTCCTTCAAGGGATGGTCGTTGCTGGCCGCCGTTTTCGCTTCCGATACAATGAACTCCAGAAAAAAGACATTACTGCCCGGTGTCGAATCGAAGGAAATCCCGAAGAGGGCCATGAAGTGCGACATGTACAAGGATCTCGAGGGCGGCGCAGCGTGCGTTCGTGCCGGACCGACGGGCGCTGCGATCCGCGTGAGCCCGAGCAGTTCCTGAACTCAGCGGACCAAGCGCAGTGAGCCTCTTCCCGCCGCAGGCTCGCAAGATCCTCGCCCATCCGGCGGCCTTCTCGCTGCAGACGCTGAAGGCGTTCAAGGCGAACCAGGGGCTCCTCCTCGCGGGCGCTGTCGCCTACTACGCGCTCCTGTCGATCGTGCCGCTCATGATCCTCATCGCGATCGCGCTCTCGCACTGGATCGATCCCGCGCAGCTCCTCGACGCCCTCGGCCACTACCTCGAGTGGCTGGTCCCCGGGCAGTCGAAGCCGATCGTGGACGAGCTCGCCAACTTCCTCAACCACAAGGACGTGGTGGGATGGGTGCTGCTCGGCACCATGATCTTCTTCAGCGGGCTCGCCTTTACCGTGCTCGAGAACGCGATGTCGGTGATCTTCTTCCACCGCGTGGCCGTGAAGAAGCGCCGCTACATCGTCTCGGCGTTGTTGCCCTATTGCTACGTGCTCTC
>JBBRQA010000280.1:0-4274 GCA_038227085.1 Burkholderiales bacterium
CGGCGACACGCGACTCGAGGTTCTGGTGACCTACGCGATGACCCGCGACGCCCGCCTGCCGCGCAAGGCCATCGAGCTGTTCGACCAGTCGCGCGACACCTCTGGTCTCACCCAGTCGCGCTACCCGAGCTTCGCCAAGCAGATGATCCCGCCGTTCTCACTGTGGTGGGTGTGCATGGTGCACGATTACGCGATGTGGCGCGGCGAGCCGGCCTTCGTCCGCGCGCGCCTGCTCGGCGTGCGTTCGGTGATCGACGCGTTCTGCGCTTTCCTCAACGCCGATGGACTGGTCGAGGCTCCGCACGGTTGGAACTTCATGGACTGGGTGCCGAGCTGGAAGAACGGCATGCCGCTCGAAGGCGATACCGGCGTCAGCGGGCCACTGAACTGGCAGTTCGCGCTGACCCTGCGCCTCGCCGCCAGTCTCGAGGACATGGTGGGGGATCCCGAGCAGGCGGCTCGCTGCCGGCGGCTCGCCGACCGGCTCTCGGCCGCGATCGACGTAACGTTCTGGGACGAGCGCCGCGGACTCTACGCCGACGACCGCGCCAAGACCACGTTCAGCGAGCACGCGCAGTGCCTGGCGCTGATCGGCGGCAACGTGCCGCCCGCGCGTCGCCCGCGCGTCGAATCGGGGCTGCTCGCGGACGCCGATCTCGCGCGCACCACCATCTACTTCAGCCACTACCTGTTCGAGACCTACCGCATGCTCGGCCGCACCGATCTGATCATCGGGCGCATGGACCTGTGGTTCTCGCTCGGCGGCCTCGGCCTGCACACCACGCTGGAAGCCCCGGAACCGAGCCGCTCCGACTGCCACGCCTGGGGCGCCCATCCGCTGCACCATTACTTCGCGAGCATCCTCGGCATCCGCCCGGCGACCTTCGGCTTCGCAACGGTACGCATCGAGCCGAAGCTCGGCCCCCTGGCCTGGGCGAAGGGCACCCTCGCGCATCCGCAGGGCGTGATCGAGGCCGACCTGCGCGCGTCCGGCGCCGCAGTCACCGGCACGGTCACGTTGCCTCACGGCGTGAGCGGAACCTTCGTCCAGGGCACGAAGGTCATCTCATTGAAGCCTGGGCTCAATTCGATCTGACACTTCCGATCACCCGCAGGGAACGCCTCCCGGGGGGCCCCATCGCTCCGCGATGGGGCGGGCGCCGAGGGGCGGTCGGCGGATATAATGGGCGAAGCCCATCCGCCGACGATTTCGCCGGCCCCCGGCGAAATCGAGCCCCGACAAAGCCCGTGGGGTAGGCCCGCCAGGGCCGAAGGGGCGGAGCCCCTATGTAGAAAGCGGCAACGCGGTGCCGCCTTGCTTGTGGGAACGTTCCGCGGTGCACAGGATGTTGATGTTGCGGGCCGCGCTCTCCGCCGAGATATGCAGAGGCACGCCATCCAGCACGTGCGCGGCGACATTGTCGTACCACTGCTGCGATTTCCACGCGCGGTAGTTGACCTCGATCTTCGCATGGTCGCCGCCGGCGAGCCGGGTGCTGATCTTGAGCTTGCCGTCATCCCCCCAATGCCAGGGATCAGAGATCGTGCCCTTGTCGCCGAGGATCTTGAAGCGCTGCAGCTCATCGAACACCAGGCCCGACACCGTGACGAGGGCGCGCGCGCCCGAGGCGAAATTGATCGTCACCTGGCCATGGTCCTCATTGAGTTTCGGATCCGTGCCTGGCTTGGTGTACAACCAACCCGAGACCGACGTCACCTCGCTCTTCGCCAGGTGCACCGAGTAGTCCACCAGGTGCGCACCCCAGTCGAAGAGCACGCCGCCGCTGGCGATCTTGTCGCCGCGCCAGGTCGGCGAGCGGCCGGAATAGCCGATGCCGGTGTTGATCTCGAAGACGTTGCCGATGAGCCCGTCGTCGATCGCGCTCTTGGCCGCGAGGTACCAGGGATCGAAGCGGCGGTTGTGGTAGACGGTGAGGGACTTGCCGGTCTCCTTCGCCGCCTTGACCATCGCCTGGGCATCTACGTAGGTGGTGGCCATGGGCTTCTCGACCACCACCGCGGCGCCGGCCTTCAGGCATTGGATGGCCTGGGGCGCGTGCAGGTTGTGCGGCGTGGCGATCGACACCAGCGTGGGCTTCTCCTTCGCGAGCATCTGCTCGATCGAGGTATAGAAGGGCACGCCGGCGAACTCCTTGTCCGCCACCTCCTTCGCCTTCGGATTCGCGTCGCACACGCCAACCAGATCGACGCGCCCGGTGTCGAGCTGGAACTTGCCGTGGTGCTTGCCGATGCCGCCGATGCCAATGACCGCGCCGCGGATTCTGCTCATGTCGTGATGTGTCCTGTTGGTTGCAGAAGGTTTGCTGGAGGAGTCGAGAAGGGGGGAATGATGACGAGGTCTGGGGGATCAGTAGCCGAACGACTGCTTCAGATAACGCCGGCTGATGGCCACGCTGTCCTTCGGGTCGATCGCGGTCTTGTCCTGTTCGATCATCACCCAGCGCACCTGCTTCATGCCCGGAAGCACGCGCATGATCGCGGCGAAGTCGACCTTGCCCTGGCCGAGTTCGATCCAGCCGGCGTCGTCGAAATCCTTGAAATGCAGGTATCCGATCCGGTCGGCGTGGCGGCTCAGGAACGCGGCGGGATCGTCGCCGCCCTTGAGCACCCAAGCCACGTCGATGCACAGATCGCAGGCTTGCGGATCCAGGCCTTCGATCAGCAGATCCATGCCCGACCTGCCATCGAAGCGTTCGGTGAACTCGAAGTCGTGATTGTGGTAGTGGAGGCGGATGCCCTCCTTGCGCAGCTCGCGGCCGATCTGGTTGAGCTTGGCGATCGAATCGCGGTACATCGCCGCGGTGCGGTTCTGCCACTCCAGGATTCCCGAGTTGCAGATGTCGGACGACTCCATGGCGTGCATGTGCTCGATCAGCGGTTTCGCATCGAGCAGTCCGCTCATCGAGGTATGGGCGGCCGCGAATGTCAGTCCGCGGCGATCGAGCGCGGCCTTGAAGCCCGGCTGGGCCTTGGTGCCGCCTTCGACCGAGCCGTAACCCGCGGCGACGACGGCGTCGAGGATCAGCTCGCTGTCCTTCGCCATGTCGTACTTCGAGCCGAACACGCCCAATTGCGATCCCACTGGAGGCAGCTGCGAAGGAGGCGTCATGGAGGCTCCGATGCGCGCCCGATCGATGCGGCGCTGACGGGGATTCTTCCGCGCACGCGAGGTGCTCAAGGATTTTCGCTCACCGTGGCGACGGGATCACGCCGCGTGCCAACTCTCGTGGGATGTCCCAGGGGACGCTCCGGAGCGCTCCCCGTGCGCGCCAGGGCGCGCACGGCCGTAGCTGGTCACTTCCGCGGCGCGCCGCCGTTCTGTGGCCGCAGTCTCCAAGCCGGCCGCGGCGGAGGCTGCCAATCGATCGTCACCGCATGCTCCACGATGCGGTAGGCGCCGCCTCCCGGAAGTTCGGCGAACTCGATGCCGGCCTTGCGCGCCTCATCCAAGGTCTCCGCCCAGCGACCATCGCGCTTCGCCGCCTCGGCGAGCTGCGAGGACAGGTGATACATGCGGTGCTCCGCCCGGCTGCGCTCCAATCCGGGACTGGTGACAGTGCCATCGCGCAGGGTGAGATCGAATCCGAATGGATCGCTCCTCAGGGCGAGACGCCCAGCGTCGATGGTCACCGGGCCCCAGGGCGGAGGCCCCGCGGGGTAGCGAGCCGCGACCGACTCGGGCTCGAGCGCATCGGCGAGCAGCAACGGAGGGATGCCGTGACGTGAGCGGTAGGCGTCGACGAGCGCCTGCAGCTCGGTCACGGCGAAGCGCGCGAGCTGGTCGCGCATGGTGTGTTCGATGTAGTCGGCGGTCGGCGATCCCGGGGTCGACGAGGCGAGCTGGTCCTGCCAGTAGCCGATCTGATCGAGTCCGCGGTACTGGCGCCGTGCCATCGCCGTCTTCCAATCCCACACCTGGCGCTTCTCGTTGTAGGTGCTCTCGGCCGCTTCCCACTGATCGAGGAACGCCTCCATGGACGCGGGCTGGCGTTCCTCCCACTGGTAGTTGGTGTGCAGCTCGGCTGCCGCCTGTCGCCACAGCGCGGTGGACCGAGGCATCTCGATGGTGCCGCGCATCAGGTAGCCCAACGCGATGTCATGGCGGTTCTCGAGCGCTCCGGTGTTGAAGGCCGCGTGCTGGTAGAAGAGCTCGAAGTGGGGATCGAGGTCGATGAGCATGTCGTACAGGCGCCGGAAGCCGCTCTCGCCGGTGCCGGCGAGGGTGTCGTCGTGGCGATCGAGCTGCAGCTCGA
>JBBRQA010000281.1:0-4274 GCA_038227085.1 Burkholderiales bacterium
AAGCGACGCTGGCGGCGCTCGGATTCCAGCTCGGCACGCTCATCTTCCCCACGGTGGGGCCGGTGATGCTGTGGACCGCGATGGATCCGCGTTATATCGGTGCAATTGCACGCGGCAATGCGCCCAAATGAGGGGGTCCGCGTAGTAAGATGCGCCCATGACCGGGCGTAACAAAATATTTCAGCGCATCCTCGCGGCCGCTTTCGCGATGGGGATCTCGGCGGCAAGTGGGGCAGCGCACACCCTTTACGCCGCGAGCGTGCGCAGCGGCTTGGCGCCCGATGCCCCCATCGCCGGCAACCTCTACGTGGTGAATCTCGCCAACGGGACGGCCTCCCTGGTGGGTGCGATTCGATTGCCCGGCTCCAAGCCGATCGGCGTGACCGGGATGGCGGTTCATCCGTCCACGGGTGTGCTGTATGGAATCACGTCCGAGCAATCGCCCAACAACCCACGATCGCTGGTGACGATCGACCCGACGAGCGGCGCGGCGACCCTGGTGGGCGACCTGGGTGCCATCGGATCCGATATCGCATTCGATCCCAATGGGGTCCTCTACTTGTGGCTGCCCGCGACGAGCCAGCTCGGCACGGTGAACCTCTCGACCGCGGCGGTGACGCCTCTCGGCCCGACCGGCACGGCCGGCAGCCCCGCGGGCATCGCGATCGATCCGAACGGCATGGTGTACGTCACGTCGAAGGGCGCGAGCGGCACGCTCGACAATGTCGACCTGAAGACCGGATCGCTGCAGATCGGGCCGGCCCTCACCGGGGCGCCATTCTCCACCCAGATCAACTCGATGTCGTTCTCCCCCTCGGGGCTCCTGCTGGCCGTGAATTCCAATGGCGGCTCCCCGGCGACCACGCGCCTCGTGACCATAAACACCGCGAGCGGCGCGGTCGCGACCATAGGCGCGCTGCCGGACGACACCGACGCGCTCGCCTTTACCGGCACCGGTCCCAACCTCGCGCCGACCCTCACCACCATGAGCCCGGGCGCGCGCGTGGTGATCGCGGTGATCTCGGCCGTGCTCATCGGGATCGCCGGCACGCTCGTCCTGAGGCGCAAGTCGTAGGAGCACGCCGACGCCGGTGATGCTCGCGCCGCTCTTTCCCGCCGAGCCCGTAGTCCCCTCGCACGAAGCATCCGCCCCCGGCCGACGGCGGGTTTTCACGCGCGCCTGCGAACATGGAGCACCATGTCCGCGCTGCGTCCCGTCGTTCCCTCCCTGATTGCGATCGCCCTGGGCGCCGCCGCGTGGGTCGGCGATCGTCCGGCCACGGCGCAGACCGTCACCCGCACGCTCGCCGCCGGCTCGCAGCCGCGCGCGATCGCCGTGAACCCGGTAACCAACACGGTCTACGTCGCCAACGAGTTTTCCAACAGCGTGAGCGTGATCGACGGAGCGAGCCTCGCGACCATCTCGCTACCCGTGGGCAACCGGCCGCAGTACATCGCAGTGAATACCGCCACGAACCGGGTCTACGTCAGCAACGGCGGGGATTCCACGGTAGGCCTACATGAACACCAGCCAGCCCACGAGGATGGTGAGGGCCATCCCGCCGATGATCGCCGAGAAGATGACCGTCATCACGCGCGCGTCCTGCGCCTGCTGACCCGCGCGGTCGTCTTCGGCGAGTGCCTTGCCGCGCGTGCGCTCGCGGAACGCGACCGTGATCACGGTGACGAGGATCGCCAGGAAGGCGAGGAAGACGACGGCGAGTTTCCAGCCGAGCGACATCTACTCTTCGTCCTTCTCCTTCGGCGCGTTGCCGTCGAACACCTGGTTGCGGCGACGCTGCAGCCACGCGTCGCGCAGGAAGGTGTAGCGGTCGAGCGCTGCCTGGTCGAGCACGCCTTCGGCCTTGAGAAGGCTCGCGCGGGTCTGGACCTTGTCGAGGCCCCACAGGCTCCAGTACACCCTGTCGGGCAGGTAGTTGTTGTAGTACCAGCCCGGATCGACCACGCGCGCGGGCGCATCGCGCGCCGTGGACGGCCCGAGGAACGGGATCACGAAGTAGGGCCCGGGCGGAACGCCATACCAGCCGAGCGTCTGGCCGAAATCCTCCTCGTGCTTGTCGAGCCCCATCGGCGTGGCGACATCCCACAGTCCGAGGATGCCGAACACGGTATTGACCACGAAGCGTGCGCCGTCGTTGGCGCCTTCCTTGAACTTCCCTTGCAGCAGGTTGTTCGCCGTGGTGCCGATGTCGTAGAGGTTGCTGTAGAAGTTGCTCACCCCTTCCTGGGCGAAGGCGGGGGTGACCTTCTGGTAACCCTGCGCTATCGGCTTCAGCACCGCGCGGTCGACGGAGTCGTTGAAGGCGAAGGTCTTGCGGTTCAGGCCTTTCCAAGGGTCGCGGGGATCGCCGCCCGTGGTGGCACAGGCGGACAGGGTGAGGGCGGCAAGGAAGGCGAGTAGAAGGCGCATGGAGTTCCTTTGAGGTGACTGGGTCCCCGCTTTCGCGGAGCTAATGCATGAAGCGCATCGACAAGTCGAGCGCCTTCACATCCTTGGTGAGCGATCCGATGGAGATGCGGTGCACGCCGGTCTCCGCGATCGCGCGCACGGTTTCGAGGCTCACGCCGCCCGAGGCTTCGAGCTCGGCGCGCTCCCCGGCGATCTGCACCGCGTCACGCATGCGCGGCAGGTCGAAGTTGTCGAGGAGAATCATCTTGGCCCCCGCCTCGAGGGCCTCGCGCAGCTGGTCGAGGGTTTCCACCTCCACCTGAAGCATCGTGCCCGGATCGATGCCGTGCTGCGCGGCCTTCACCGCCTGGCGCAATCCGCCCGCCGCGACGATGTGGTTTTCCTTGATGAGGATGCCGTCGTAGAGCCCGATGCGATGGTTCATGCCCCCGCCCGTCACGACCGCGTACTTCTCGGCCATGCGCAGCCCCGGGAGCGTCTTGCGGGTATCGAGGATGCGCGCGCGGGTGCCCTGCACGGCGCGCACGAAAAGGCGGGTTCGCGTGGCGACGCCGGACAGCAGCTGCACGAAGTTCAACGCGGTGCGCTCGCCGGTGAGGATGGCGCGCGCCTTGCCCTCCAGCTCGCAGAGCGAGGAGCCGGCCACGATGTCGTCGCCGTCCTTGTGGTGCCAGAAGATCTCGACCTCGGTGTCGAGCTCTTCGAAGGTGCGCCGGAACCACTCCACCCCGCAGAGCACTCCGCTTTCCCGGGTCATGAGGCGAGCGTGGGCGGTCTTGTCTTCCGGGATGAGGCGCGCCGTGAGGTCGCCCGTGCCGATGTCTTCCGCGAGCGCGCGCGTCACGTCGCGGGTGACGGTTTCCTCGAGGGCGTGGTGGAGGTCTGGCATGGGGCGGCGGGACTCAAAAGGATACCACCACCGAGGGGAAACGAGGCTTGAACCGGCTGGCGCCGCCTCCATGTAAGGGGGAGAATTCGATCCAGAGGCCGCCATGAGAATCGACAAGCTCACCACCAAGTTCCAGCAGGCGCTCGCCGACGCGCAGAGCCTCGCCCTGGCGCACGACAACGGCTTCATCGAGCCGCAGCACCTCCTCCTCGCACTCCTCAACCAGGATGACGGGGGCACCGCGTCGCTCCTGCAGCGCGCCGGGGTCAACATTGCCCCGCTGAAGAAGGCGCTCACGGATTCGGTGGACCGCATGGCCAAGGTCGAGGGCACCGGCGGCGAGATCACCATCTCGCGCGATCTCAACAATCTCCTCAACCTCACCGACAAGGAAGCCACCAAGCGCGGCGACCAGTTCATCTCCTCGGAGCTCTTCCTGTCGGCGGCGGCGAAGGACAAGGGCGAGGCCGGGCGCCTCCTCAAGCAGGCCGGCGTGAACCCCACCGCGCTCGACGACGCCATCAAGGCGGTGCGCGGCAACGAGACCGTGCACGACGCCGAGAGCGAGGGGCAGCGCGAGGCGCTCAAGAAATACACCATCGACCTCACCGAGCGCGCGCGCAACGGCAAGCTCGATCCGGTGATCGGCCGCGACGAGGAGGTGCGCCGCGTGATCCAGGTCCTGCAGCGGCGCACCAAGAACAACCCCGTCCTCATCGGCGAGCCCGGCGTCGGCAAGACCGCCATCGTCGAGGGGCTCGCACAGCGCATCGTCAACGACGAGGTGCCCGAGAGCCTGCGCGGCAAGCGCGTGCTCTCGCTCGACATGGGCATGCTCATCGCCGGCGCCAAGTACCGCGGCGAGTTCGAGGAGCGCCTCAAGAACGTCCTGAAGGAGCTCTCGCAGGACGCCGGCCAGACCATCGTCTTCATCGACGAGATCCACACCATGGT
>JBBRQA010000282.1:0-4262 GCA_038227085.1 Burkholderiales bacterium
ATCCTGGTGCAGCTCGCGGTCGCGCGCCGCGAGCTGGTGGACGCGCGCGCGCAGAAGCTGCGTGCCCTCGGCGCGAACGTGCAGGGTGTCGCGGTGCGCGACGAGGCGGGTCACGGCGCGGCGCTCGACCTCATGCCCCTGGAGCAGCGCGGCGAGACCGAGAGCTCGACGGAGAGGATGGTGCAGTACGTGCTCATCGGGGCGTGCGTGCTCCTGCTTTTCGCGGCGCTGGTCTATCCGGTGTACCAGAAGCGCGAGACCTGGGTGGCGCTCGAGCCGCTGGTGAACAAGGCTCGCCAGGAGGCAGAATCCGCCGACGCCATCGCGCGCACGCTCGAAAAGCAGGTGGCCGACTACAACTTCCTGCTCACACGCAAGCACGCCAACGCTCCGGCGCTCGCTTTCATCGAGGAGATCTCGCGCTTGCTTCCCGATAACACCTGGGTCACGTCGCTCGAGGTGAAGCCGGTGGGCAAGGTGCGCGAGGTGCAGGTGATCGGCGAGACGGTGTCGTCGTCGAAGCTGATCGAGATCCTAGAGAGCTCGACCCTCATCCAGAACGCGGCGCCGCGCGGCACCGTGACGCGCGGCTCCCAGCCCGGCAGCGAGCGCTTCATGATCGTCGCCGAGGCGCGGCCGCGCGCTCTGCCCGAGGCGCGCCCGGTGCTGGACGTGGCGACGGCTCCGCCTCCCGCCGTGAGCTTGCCTCCCACCGCCGCGCCCGCGCATGCTCCGGCGCCGTCGGCCGGCGCTTCGGCCCCCAACATGGCGGTGGTGACGCCCGTCCCGGCAAAGCCTCCTGCGCCGGTGAAGCCGGGCGCGCCGCAGAAATGACGCCGTGGCCCTCGCAACGATGAATCCCAGCCAGAGCCGCAACGCCGCGGTGGGCCTCCTCATCGCCGCCGTCGCGCTGAGCGTGGCCGCGATCGCGCTGCCCTTCTGGATGCTGCACCGCCATTACGACGCCGCGCTCACCGAAAGCTCCAATCGCCTCGAGCGCTACAACCGCATCGCCGCCACTCGCCCGGACGTCGCCAGGCAACTCGACGCGATGCGCGGCAAGGAAACGCGCAAGTTCTTCCTGAGGAGCGGTGCGCCCGCGCTCTCCGCGGCGGAGGCGCAGGAGACGCTGCGCTCGCTGGTCGAGGGCGGCGGCGGTCGCCTCATCACCATGCAGGCGCCGGTCTCCAAGGAGGAAGGGCGCTACCGCCAGATCACGGTCAACCTGCAGCTCACAGGGAACATGCAGGCGGTGCGCAAGATCCTCAACTCGATCGAGACGAGCGTGCCCTACCTCTTCGTCGACAACCTCAAGGTGACCTCCCAGGTGCCGGGCAATTTCCGCCCGCAGCCCGGCAACGAGCCCGAGGTGTTCGTGCAGATCGACGTCACCAGCTACGCGCTGGTCGAGGGCAAGTGATGGATTGGCTCAAGCGCAACCCTCTGCTAGGCGTCCTCGCCGCGATCTGCGTCCTGCTCGCGATCGTGATCGGCTTGGAGGCGAAGTTCGGCGCGACCCTGCGCGATGCGATGCGGCCGGCATCGGCGCGCCCGGCGATGCCGACCGACGCGAAGCTGCTTCCGCCGCTGGTCGCGACCGTGGCGGAGCAGGCCTATCCGGAGACCACCGCCCGCCCGCTGTTCACGCCCACGCGCAGGCCCGCTCCCGAGCTCGCCGCGGCGCCGGTGAGCACGTTCCAGAAAGGCCAGTTCGTCCTGGCGGGCGTCATCGTGGTGGGCGACAACCGCGTGGCGATGCTGCGCGAGAAGTCGAACGGGCGTATCCACCGCGTCGAGCGCGGCAAGGAAGTGAACGGCATCAAGGTAGCCGAGATCCAGACCGAGCAGGTCACCCTCGCGCAGGGCGGGGAGCAGGAGGTGTTGACGCTCATCGTGCAGAAGGCCGCCGCCGGCAGCTCCTCGGCGATCGTGCAGGGCCCGTTCGGCGCGGTGCCGGCCGCTCCGGGCATGCCGGCTCCGCAAGGCGTGCTGCCCTCGGGACAGATCGGGTCGGGCATTCCGGTCCCGGCCGCCCCTCCTCCCCCGCCACCCGGCCCCGGCCCGATGGGGATCATTCCGGGCGGAGGCGCCTCGCCCAATCCCGCCGCGCGCGCGGCGCCTGATGCCCCGTCCACAGCTTTGTCGCCCGAAGAGTTGCTTGCGCGCCGCCGTGCGCGACGCACGCAACCGAACCAAACCCAGTAAAGGTGTCACCGATGAAATTCCTTTCCCTCTCGTTGGCCGCGCTTCTCGTTTCTTCGTGCGCGATGCTTCCCCCGGGCCTGCGCGCCAGCGAGGAGGCCGTGAACGCGATGCCCGCCGCGCAGCCCGCGACCGTCACGCCCGCGCCGGGCGCTCCCCCCGCGGCGCCGGCGGCGAAGGTCTTCACCGGAACCGGCAGTTTCTTGAGCACGCGCCCGCCCAAGAACAACTCCGACCCCGGTCCCGAAGAGGCAAGCCTCAATTTCGAGGGGCTCGACGTGCGCGAGGTGGCCAAGGTGATCCTCGCCGACTACCTTCACTCGTCCTATACGGTCCACCCCGCCGTGTCGGGGACGGTGACTTTCCGCACCGTGCGGCCGATCCCGTTCACGGCGCTCCTGCCGACGCTCGAGATGCTGCTGCGGCAGAACAACGCGGCCGTCATCCTCGAGGAGGGCATCTACAAGGTCGTGCCGATCACCGCGGTGCGCGGCTCGGTGTCGCCGCGCCTGGGCGGAGGCGAGCGTCCCATCCCGCCGGGATATTCGATCCTCGTGGTGCCGGTCAAGTACGTGGGCGCGCGCGAAATGGCGCGCCTGCTGCAGCCTTTCGCCGCGGACAACACCATCGTCCCGGACGAGATCCGCAACCTGGTCGTCCTCGCCGGCAACCAGCGCGAGCTGAAGCACCTCGTCGACACGATCGACCTGTTCGACGTCGATTGGCTCGCGGGCTATTCGGTGGGGCTCTTCCCGGTGAAAGGCGTCGACGTGAAGACGCTCACCCAGGACCTCGACCACATCTTCGGCGCCACCGCGCAAAGCCCGCTCGCCGGCATCGTGCGCGTGATCCCGATCGAGCGCATGAACGCGCTCCTGGTGGTGACGACGCAGCCGCGCTATCTCGAGATGGCGAAGAACTGGCTCGAGCGCATCGACCAGAGCGGGGGCACCAGCGGAGGCACGCGCCTCTACGTCTACCAGGTGAGGAACGGCAAGGCAGAGAATCTCGCGCAGCTGGTGGGCGACCTCTTCTCTTCGCGCCGCACCACGACGACCGCGCCCTCGCTCGCACCGGGCGCGCGCCCGACCGAGATTCGCAGCGCCCCGTTCGGCCAGCCGCAACCGACGCCGCAGACCACCACCACGTCCGTCACCCCCGGGCCCGCGACTTTTTCGCTCCCGGGGGGCGTGGGCGGCACGACCGCGAGCGAGGTGCGGGTGATCGCCGACAAGGACACCAACACGCTGCTGATCCTCGCCGCGCCCGGCGACTACGAGATCGTCGAGAACGCGATCCGCCGCCTCGACGTCGTGCGCCGCCAGGTGCTGGTCGAAGTGCTGCTCGCCGAGGTCACGCTCACCGACGATCTGTCGCTTGGGCTCAACTACTACATCCAGACGCGCAACAATACGAGAGGCGTGCTGAACACGGGCGTCGGAAACCTGACCAGCCAGCTCCCCCCGGGCGGCCCGGTGATCACCCCGACCAACGGGGTGCCGGCGCTCGTGCCGGGATTGCAGCTGATCAACTTCACCAATATCGGCGCGGACACCGTGCGCGCCGTGCTGAATACTCTCGGCAGCGACGGCCGCACACAGATTCTCGCGACCCCCAACATCATGGTCCTCGACAACGAGAAGGCCGAGATCAAGGTGGGTACGCGCATTTCGGTGCAGACCCAGGCGCAGACCGGGAGCACCACGACGGGCGTGCTGAACAGCTACCAATACCTGGAGACGGGAATACTGCTGGCCGTCACGCCGCGCATCAATTCCGGCGGCATGGTGACGCTCGAGATCAACCAGGAGGTGAGCGAGCCGGGCGTCGCGGCGGCCGGCAATCCGAACCCCGACGTCGCGACCCGCAATGCGAAGACGAGCGTGCAGGTCGCCTCGGGGGAGTCGATCGCGCTGGGCGGGCTCATTCGCGAGAACCGGCTACGCCAGACTTCCGGTATCCCGCTCCTGTCGAAGATCCCGGTGCTGGGCGCGCTTTTCGGCTCGCAGCACTTCAGCCGCACCAGGACCGAGCTGGTCCTGGTGGTCACGCCCAGGATC
>JBBRQA010000283.1:0-4234 GCA_038227085.1 Burkholderiales bacterium
CACCGGGTGCGCCGGTGATCGGATCGCGATTCGCGCTGGGCTGCTTGGGGGTATCTGCCATAGTGAATCTCCTCGTCATTTCAGATTGGACTGGATGGCTTGCAACTCGCGTGCCAGCGATGAGCCTCGATATTCGAGGTCACGCCCCACAGCGGGAGCGACGATCAGTAATCGTTACGCCACCCCTGAAGTTGTTGCGCACGCGGTGCGAGTCAGGATCTGACGTCGCGAAAGAGATGATGTTCGCGGCGGGCGGTCAAATTTATTAATCGAACTTCGCGCCGGATTCCCTGACCACTTTGGCCCAACGCGTTTTCTCGTCGCGGATGAATACGCCGAACTGCTCCGGGGTCCACACCCGCACTTCCGCGCCCGCGGCGATCAGCTTCTCCTTCATCTCGGGCGTGGCGAGGATCGCGCTCACGGTGTCGTGCAATTTCTTCACGACCTCCGGCGGCGTGCCGGCGGGCGCGACGATGCCCTGCCACGAGCCGGTCTCGAAACCGGGCACGCCGGACTCGGCGACCGTCGGAAGGTCGGGCGCCGCCGAGAATCGCTTCGCGCTGGAGATCGCGATCGCCTTCAGCTTGCCGTCCTTCACCGCGGGGTAGGTGGCGAGCATGCCGTTGAACATCACTTGGGCGTGGCCCGCCATGAGGTCCGTGATCGCCTGTGAGCCGCCCTTGTACGGGATGTAGGTCCACTTCACGCCGGTGCGCGCCGCGAAGTCGATCCCGGCCAGGTGGTTCGCCCCGCCCACGCCGGAGACCGCGAAGTTGAGGCTGTCGGGCTTTGCCTTCAGAAGCGCGATCAGCTCCTTCACGTTGTTGGCGGGCACCGTGGGATTCAACGCGAGGATGTGCGGCGAGTAAGCGACCATCACCACCGGCACGAAGTCCTTCACCGGGTCGAACGGTAGCGACGTGGTCACACTAGGCGCGATCGCGAGGGAGCCGATGTCGGCCAGCAGCAGCGTGTAGCCGTCGGGCGGAGACTTGGCGACGAAGTCCGCGCCGATGTTGCCGGTGGCGCCCGGCTTGTTCTCGATCACGACCACCTGCCCCAGCGTCTCGGTGAGCTTCTGGCCCACCGAGCGCGCGAGGATGTCGGAGGTGCCGCCCGGCGGGTAGGGCACGATGATCTTGATGGCCTTCGAGGGGAAGGGCTGCGCGGCGGCCAACCCGTGAACCGCGCAGAGGAGGAAGGACGCGAAGAAAAGCCTGAGGGCCTGCATGACGAGTAACTCCCGGGATCGAGGGTGTGCTTCCTAGCGGCGCACCTTGCGCCGCGCGCCTTCTAGCAGATGGTAGATCGGGATGGTGAAGAGCACCACGATCACGTAGCGCACCACGTGCGCCGCGGTGACGAAAGCGACTCCGATGCGCAGCACCTTCGCCGTGATGGCCATCTCCGCGATGCCGCCGGGCGCTGCGGCGAGCAGCGCCGTGCCGAGGTATGCGCCGCTGGTGATCGAGATGAGCCAGCCCACGAAGGCGGCGAGGGCGACCATCGCGGCGATCGAGGGAATCAGCGCGGCGACGAAGCGCGGCGCGGTCCTGAGGAAGCGGCGGTCGAAGCGCGAGCCGAGCGCGCAGCCGAGGAGGACCTGCGCGGCGTTGGTGAGGGGCGTCGGCACGGACGAGAAGGTGAAGCCCCAGCCGGTGAGCGCGATGCTGACGAGGAGAGGCCCCAAGGTAAAGGCGGTCGGGGCGCGAAGGCGCTGCGCGAAGAAAGCCGCCGTGCCGGTGAGGGCGAAGAGCTCGAGGAGGCGCAGGGCGTCGAAAGGGATGGTCACCGGCCGGTACTCGTCCGTGGAGGAGAAGCCGGCGAGCGTGATCGAGACCGGAATCACGGTCACCACGAGCAGCATCCGCATCGAGTGCGCAAACGCGACGAGATCCATCTTCGCGCCGTGGCGATCGCCCATGTTGGCCATGTCCGCGGCGCCGCCGGGCATGCTGCTGAAGTACGCCGTGGCGCGATCGACCCTGGCGACCTTGATGAGCACGAGCGCGCTCGCCGCGCCCAGCCCGATTGCGGCGAAACCGAGGAACACGAACCACGGCCAGAAGCTCGCCACCTCGTGCATCACCGGCGCCGTGAAGTAGAGGCCGAGGCTCGTGCCGACCACGAGCTGCCCGGCGTTACGCCCGCCGGGGACGGCCTCGAGCGGCGCGCCCACCATGCGCAGGCTCGCCATCGCGACGAGCGAGCCGATCATCCACGGCAGCGGCGTATGCAGCCAGGCGAAGAGCGCGGCGCCCGCGGCGCAGATCGCGAGGCCGGCCGCGATTCGCGCGGGTCTGGGGAGGTTCTCCAAACGGGGGTCTGGCTCGGGGAGGGTCTAAACAGTTATAATTTTAAGCTTTCCCGGCCTGGTAGCTCAGTTGGTAGAGCAGCGGATTGAAAATCCGTGTGTCGGTGGTTCAATTCCGCCCCAGGCCACCAAATTCTGAAGTCCCGGTTCGGTTAATCTCGTGCTTCGAGATCCCACTGTGGCCCAATCCCGAACGTCCCTACCCGTGCTGGTCGCCGGCGGCGGCATCGGCGGCCTTGCCGCCGCCCTCGCCCTCGCGCGCCAGGGCTTCGCCGTCAAGGTCCTCGAGCAGGCCTCGACTATCGGCGAGATCGGCGCCGGCATCCAGCTGGGACCCAATGCCTTCTCGGCATTCGACGCATTGGGCGTGGGCGAGCGCGCCCGCGCGAGCGCCGTCTACACCGAGCGCATCGTGATGATGGATGCGGTCGACGAGAGCGAGGTCGCCTCGATCCCGGTGGGCGAGCCGTTCCGCGCTCGATTCGGCAATCCCTACGCGGTGAGCCACCGCGCCGACGTCCACACCGCGCTTCTCGAAGGCGCGCGGCACGACGGTCACATCGAGGTGGTCACGTCGGCGCGCGTCGATCGCGTCGAGCACGACGCGCAAGGTGTGCGCGCCATCGACGACAAGGGCGGCGTGCACGAGGGCGCGGCCCTCATCGGCTGCGATGGCGTGAAGTCCAACGTGCGCCAGCAGATGGTGGGCGATCCGGTGCGAGTGACCGGCCACGTCGTGTATCGCGCCGTGGTCGACGCGCGCGACTTTCCGGCGGACTTGAAGTGGAACGCGCCGTGCGTGTGGGCCGGCCCCGATTGCCACCTCGTGCATTACCCGTTGCGCGGCGGCGAACAGTACAACGTGGTCGTCACGTTCCACAGCCGCAAGAAGGAGGAGTGGGGGGTGACCGAGGGCAGCCGCGACGAGGTGCTGTCGTACTTCGACGGCATCGGCGCGCGCCCGCGCCAGCTCCTGGATCTCCCGAAAAGCTGGAAGCGCTGGGCCACCGCCGACCGCGAGCCGATCGGCGCGTGGAGCTTCGGGCGCGTGACGCTGCTGGGCGACGCGGCGCATCCGATGATGCAATATCTCGCCCAGGGCGCATGCATGGCGATGGAGGATGCGGTCACGCTGGGCGAAGCGGTGCGCGCGCACCCCGGCGACCTGGACAGCGCCTTCCGGCTCTATCAGCGCTCGCGCGTCGCGCGCACCGCGCGCGTGGTGCTCCTCACGCGCGAGATGGGGCGCATCTACCATGCCAAGGGCGTCGAGCGCCTGGTGAGGAACGACCTGTGGAAGGGGCGCACCGCCCAGCGGTACTACGATTCTCTCGAATGGCTGTACGGATGGCGGGTCGACAACTGCCTAGCGAGGTGACGACATGAACACGCGAGACACGCAAGCCCAGCGCGAGGATTTCTACCGGCGCATCGATCCGTCGAACATGGCGCCGCTGTGGATGCGACTGAAAGGCCTGGTGCCGGCCGAGCCCACGCCGGTCGGCGTCGCGCACCAGTGGAAATACGCCGAGGTGCGGCCGTTCGTCCTCGAGGCGGGCGAGCACATCAGCGCCCAGGAGGCGGAGCGGCGCGTCCTGCTGCTGGAGAACCCGGCGCTGCGCGGCTCCTCGCGCGTCACCAGCACTCTCTTCTCCGGCCTGCAGCTCATCATGCCCGGCGAAATCGCGCCCGCGCACCGCCACACGCAGTCGGCGCTGCGCTTCATCCTCGAGGGCAGCGGCGCCTACACCACGATCGACGATCAGCGCGTGATGATGGAGCCGGGAGATTTCGTGGTCACGCCAGCGTGGCGCTGGCATGAGCACGGCCACGACGGCGTGGGGCCCATGGTGTGGCTGGATGGGCTCGACATCCCGATGCTCGCGCACTTCAACGCCACGTTCCGCGAGGACCACA
>JBBRQA010000284.1:0-4211 GCA_038227085.1 Burkholderiales bacterium
CAGGTCGCGGAGTTCAAGCCGACCGCGTCCGAGCGCCAGATCGAGCGGCGCAACCTGACGCGCCAGATCCAGCTGATGGCGGGCGTGACCAAGGACGTGAACGTGGGCGAGGTCTCCGCCAAGGTGAAGGACGCCATCAAGGACATCGCGTTGCCCGCCGGGTATCGCTTCGAGTTCGGCGGCGACACGCAGCAGATGGACGAGTCCCTCGGCTACGCGCTCGCCGCCCTCGGCCTCGCCGTGATCTTCATCTATCTCATCCTCGCCTCGCAGTTCGGCAGCTTCCTGCAGCCGCTCGCGATCATGGCGTCTCTGCCGCTGTCGCTGATCGGCGTCTTCCTTGCGCTACTCCTGTTCGGTTCGACCCTGAACATCTTCTCGGTGATCGGCCTCATCATGCTGATGGGCCTGGTCACCAAGAACGCGATCCTGCTGGTGGACTTCACCAACCAGGGCATCCGCGAGGGCAGGACGCGCGAGCAGGCGATCCTCGACGCAGGGCAGGTGCGGCTGCGCCCGATCCTGATGACCACCGGCGCGATGATCTTCGGCATGCTGCCGCTCGCGCTCGCGCTCGGGCCCGGATCCGAGCAGCAATCGCCGATGGCGCATGCGGTGATCGGCGGCATCATCACTTCGACGGCACTCACGCTCATCGTGGTGCCGGTGCTCTACACCTACTTCGACACCTGGGGCCGCAAGGCAGCGGCACGCTTCACCCGGCATCACCTCCCGGCAGTCGATACGGCCGAAGCGGACTAACCCGGTCAGGCCCGCGTCCGACCTCGGTTCAACGCAGCCCCGAGCTGGAGGTGATGCGCTCCACCGCGCCGGCACGGTCGTGGACGTCGAGCTTCAGGAAGAGCTGCTTGATGTGGTAGGCGACGGTATTGCCGGAAACACCGAGGCCCTCTGCGATCTCCTGGTTGCTCTTGCCCAATGCGATCATCAGGGCGATCTCGCGCTGCTGCGGCGACAGCGGCAGCCGCCCCATGGCCTGCACGAAGCGCAGGATCATCGGCTCCTGGCGCTGGATGCGCACACCGATCAGAGCGTCGGCGGCCTGGTAGTCGTCGTCGAGCCAGTAGGCGCGCAGCAGGTGGCGCCCCCATTTTGTATCGAGCGACATCACCGGCGGCGTCGGCGCCTCGCCGCGCGCGACGGCGTCCAGGCGCGAGCACAGGGTGCGAAGCGCCGCGGCGGCGCGCTCGTTCACCGCGGCCTTGAGGCTCGCGGGATTGATGTCGGAGGTGGTCGCGAGGAGGAGCAGCCGGCGCGCCTTCTCCGAGCCGTGGCGGATGTTGCCGCTGCGATCGGTGACCAGCATCGCCTCGTCGTCGGAATCCTCGAAGGTAAAGGTGGCCGCCACGTCCTTCGGGCGTGCATCGTCCCCGGCGATGCCGTGCGAGATGTAGCGCATCACGCTCGCGAGATCCGCGCGCTCGCGCGGTGAGAAAGCGGGCGCATCGAGCGGCCGGTAGAGCGACAGCTGGCCCAGCGCCGCGCCCTGCTCGCGCACGATTCCGTACAGGACGTGGTGGGCGTCGAGGCGCTTGAGGATCTCGTTGTAGTAGTCGGTCTTGCGCAGCTCGCCGTCGGCGCTCATCGACACCACGCCGTCGGGCGCCGTGGCACGCTCGAGGAAGGCCTTGCGAAAGGACGCTTCGCGCCCCTCGTAGTAGCGCTCGAAGTAAAGCGACATCACGTCGGCGGGCAGCAGCCTCTCGGCGTACAGGTTCTGCATCTCGCCACGCGAGTCGACCCAGAAGAACGCCGCGGAGTCGCTCGGCACGAGCTCGCGCAGCGCCGGCAGGAGCGAGGCCATGAGGAGCTCTCCGGGCAGGCCCAGGCAGCAAAGCTGGCGGATGCGCGAGCGGACCGCGGACTGCTTCACCGCGTCACCCCGCGAGTCCCTTGAAGTCGAGCAGGCGGTAGGCGCGCACCGGGCGCTTGAAGCCGTGCAGGCTCACTTCGCCGATGTCCTCGGCGAAGACGCTCTCCTCGCACTCCGCGAACACGCGCTGCGAAACCAGGATGTGGCCGGGCTCCGCGAGGTCGCAGAGGCGGTTGGCGAGGTTGGTCACGGTGCCGATCGCACCGTAGTCGATGCGCCCCTCGAAGCCGATGGCGCCCACGGTCGCATAGCCCTGCGCGATGCCGATCCCCAGCCCGAGCGTATAACCCTTCTTCTTCCATTGCGCGGCGAGCTTCAGCGCGTCCTCCTGCATCACGAACGCCATCTCCACGGCGCGCATTGCGGGCTGGTTGATCGGCAGCGGGTCGTTGAAGAAGACCATGAGGCCGTCGCCGGTGAAGCGCTCGAGCGTGCCCTGGTATTCGAGGATGCGGCGCCCCATCGCCTGGTGGAATTCCCCGAGCGCGGCCATCACCTCCTCGGGCTCGGCGGCCTCGGCGAAAGCGGTGAAGCCCCGCAGGTCGAGGAACACCACGGTGATGTCGCGCCGGTGGCTCCCGAGAGGGTCGTCCGCGCCGCCGGCGAGGATCAGCTCGGCCAGCTGCGGCGAGAAGAAGCGCTTGAGGCGCCCCAGCTTCTCGACATGGCGCACCTGCTCGACCACGCGGGCTTCGAGCGTCTGGTTCCAGGCGGCCAGCTGGTGCGCCTGCTTCTGCACGGTGTCGTAGAGGTGCCTGATGCGCAGGAGCGAGCGCACGCGCGCGAGCAGCTCGGGGGGATTCACCGGCTTGGAGAGGAAATCGTCGGCGCCGGCATCGAGGCCGCGCACGCGCTCCTCGCGATCCTCGAGCGCGGTGACCAGCACCACCGGCAGCATCGCGAGCGAAGTATCGGCGCGCACGGCGCGGCACACGTCGTAGCCGCTCAAGCCCGGCATCAGAACGTCGAGGAGCATGAGGTCGGGCAGGCGCTCGCGGATCGCTCGGAGCGCCTCCTCGCCGCTGGTGACCGCCTCGACCTCGTAGCCGTGGAAGCCGAGGAGGTCCTCGAGGAGCTTCACGTTGGCGGGCGTATCGTCGACCACGAGGATGCGCGCGGCCGAGCGGGACGTGGCGTCCACGTTTTGGAGCTCTGCCTGCGCTTTCAAGACTGCGCCTCCACGAGGAGCTGATCGAGGGTCGCGAGGAGGTCGCGAATGTTGACCGGCTTCGACACGAACGCGTTGAAGCCGGCGGCGAGGATCTTCTTGCGGTCCTGGTCCATCACGGAGGCAGTCACCGCCACCACCGGCAGGCGCGCCCCGCAGCATGCCGGCTCGCGCAGTCCCGCGAGCACCTCGAAGCCGCTGATGCCGGGCAGCTGGATGTCGAGGAGCGCGGCGTCGGGCGCGTTGGCGGTGGCGGTGCGCAGCCCTTCCTCGCCGCTCCTTACCGCGGCCACCTCGTAGCCGTGGAACGCGAGCACGTCGCTCAGCAGCCGCCTGCTCTTCTCGTCGTCCTCGACGATGAGGATGCGCCTAGCCATGATCCACCCTCCCAAAGGCGCCGGGGAAGCGCGCCGTGAAGGTCGACCCGCGCCGCGGCTCGCTCTCCACGGTCAGCGTACCGCAGTGCAGCTCGACCAGGCGGCGAGAGAGCGACAGGCCCAGCCCGGTGCCTTCCTGCTTGGCCATGCCCTGCAGCGGCAGCTGGTGGAACTCCTTGAAGATCGCCGCGCGGTCCTCCGCGGCGATGCCGATGCCGGTGTCGCGCACGCTCACCACCAGCCAGCCGTCCTCGACCCAGGTGCGCAGCGTCACCATGCCGCCCGCGGGCGTGAACTTGACGGCGTTGGTGAGGAGGTTCAGCAGGACCTGCTTGAACTTGCGCTCGTCGGCGGGCCACCTGCCCACGCCGGGCTCGACCTCGCACTCGAACTTGAGGCGGCTCCTCTGCGCGCGCTCGCGAATCAGGGTGCAGCAATTGTCCACTGCCGCGTGCACGTCGAACTCCACGATGTCGAGCGCCATGTGGCCCGCCTCTACCTTGGTCAGGTCGAGGATGTCGTTGATGAGCGAGAGCAGGTGCTGGCCCGAGCCGTATATGTCGCGCACGTACTCCATCTGCTTGTCGTTCAAGTCCCCGAACATGCGCTCCTTCAGCACTTCCGAAAAGCCGATGATCGCGTTCAACGGCGTGCGCAGCTCGTGCGACATGTTGGCGAGGAATTCGCTCTTGTGGCGGTTGGCCATCTCGAGCTGCGTGGTCTTCTCGGCCACGCGCCGCTCGAGGCTGTCGGTGTACTCCTGCAGCTGGTC
>JBBRQA010000285.1:0-4141 GCA_038227085.1 Burkholderiales bacterium
GCCGAACGCGCCAGAAACCTTGCCCAATGGCTTCGCTTCTACAATGAGCACAGACCCCATGCCAGCCTCGCTTATTTGCCACCCTTCAGCCGACGAGCGTCCCTCTGTGAACAACGGTCGTAGAAACCACACCTAGCCGGGCAGCCCGAAAAGGCAGAGAATGCGCGGGATGCGTAGAGCTTCCATCGTGGCGGTGTACATTCTCTGTGTGCTGGCCGTTCGCCCGCTCTACGCGGCAAGCGACGCCTTGTCCGGGGTCGGTGCGATCGCCGCCAAGGCCTCGACGGATTTCTCCCTCACCGTCCCGCTCGTCATGCAGATGCGCCTTGTCGGCCATCCCGCCGCCATCGACATCACCGCCGAGGATATTGCGCGCGGCTCCGTCACCGTGAGCGGCCCGCGCCTGGACCTCGTCGTGAACGACCGGCTGGGCTTCGTGCTGCGCGCGGAGATCGTGAACGCGATGTTCACCGCCGCCCGGATCGTGGGGCTATCCTCCCCGATCACGGCCACCGCCGCTGGCGCCACGTTGCGCGTGGCTTCCATGGTGGGCAGGCCGAGGCCGCAGGCGGTGCCGGTCGACTACGAGCTCACGCTCGCCGCCGATGCCGTGCCCGGGCGCTACTCCTGGCCCGTCGCCCTCTCGCTCCAGGCGCCGTAACCCTTTACTGCAGCTTTGTCGCGGCGATGTCGATCGACGTCGCCGCGCGCGTGCGCACGAGCACTTCACGCCGTCCCTCGCGCGCGACCGAGTAGGGCAGGGCCAGGTTGTCGGGAACCACGGTGAGCGTGTGTGGACCAGAGGCCACGAACGCAAACTCAAAGCGCCCGTCGTTGTTGGTGCGCGCCGCGAACTTGCCGTCGAGGAGTACGGTGACGTTGGTGGCGGCGGCCTCGTTCGCGTTGCGGCGGCCGTCGTCGTTGGCGTCGTAGAAGATGTAGCCGGCGATGCTGCCGGCGCCCGAGCCCGGCGCACCGCCCAACGGCGCCGATGGCGTGCCCGCGTGGTCCTCGTAACGAACCGTGATGAAGATCGCGCGATCGCGCGGCACGGGCACCACGACATCGATCGGCACCACGGGTGCGATGGTGGCGAAGGGCTGCGTCTCACTGCGATTGTCGTAGTAGGTCGCCGAGAGCGACCAGCGTGGCGAGATGCGCCACAGGAGCCCGAGGTTGGCGAACTTGCCGGTGGCGCGCACGCGCTCGCGCTCCTGGCTGAAGCGCACGTTGCCCTCGAGAGTGAGGGTGTTGGTGATGTCGATGCCGCCGAAGGCCGCGATGCTCGCGCGCGCGGTGCGCACGCCCGCCTCGGTCTCGCGCGCGTACGAAAGCGAGGTGCTCAAGCGCAGCCCCACCTGCGTGGGCCATGCCTGGTCCACGGTCAGCTGCTCGCCGCGCTGCGCGCCCTGCGCCGCGACCAGGTCCACCTGCATGCGCGTGGTTCCGAGCTTGCTCTGCAGGTCGAGGAATCCGTAGAGCGTCCCCGCGTCCGTATTGGAGTGGCGTAACGTCGCGCCCCCGCCCAGCCCGAGCGCGCGGTCCACCTGGTAGCGGATGTTGCCGGTCGCGAACGTCGCGTCGAGGCCGGTGCCGGTGACCGAGCTCACGCTGTCCACGCCCGCCGCCCAGTTCCACTGCTGGCTCGAGTAGTTGACGCGGTAGTAGCCGCCGAGGAGGTCGCGGTTGATCGGGATGTAGCCCCACGCCATGTCGGGCTCGAAGCGAAAGGCGCCGAAGTTGTGGCGATAGCGCCCGGTGCGCGTCTCGCCGTCGAACCAAACGCCCAAATTATGGCGGCCTTCGTTCGACTGGCTGTCGATCACGTTCACCTGCATGCGCTCGTCGCCGAGCGCGTAGGCCAGCGCGCCATACACCGAGCGCGCCGTGGTCTTCGCGGGCGCGCCCAGGCTGTCGGCGCCGGTATCGACGCTGCGCGCGTCGGCCACCTGAAATCCCGCCGTCATCCGCGGCGCGGGCGAAAACTGCGCGCCCGCGGTGATGATCTCGCCGCCCAGGCGCGAGAACCCCGGGAGCCGCACGCCGTCGTAGATGCCGGGCGCGCCGAAGCTCGCCTGGATCTGCACGCCGCCGTTATGCAACCACTCGGTCTCCACGCCCACCATGGGAAAGGTGGGAACGAAGAAGCGGTATTGCTGGCGCGCGAGGTCGATGCTCGGCGTATTCAACATGCCGAAGCCGTTGTTGGCGCGCCAGCCGTTGTCGAAGGGGAGCCCCCGCTGCCAGAGCGTGAAGACGCTCGACGTGGAGCCGTTGCGTACCGTGGCGTCGAGGCTGTACGCGCCATATTCGAGAGTCTCGAGGCGCGTGCTCATGACGAGCCCGTTCTCCCGGCGCACGATGCTGCCCGAATCTATGCGGCTGGCGAATCCCTCCACGCGCCATTCGCGCGGCGGGCCCGCGGAGTTGTACTGCGTGTCGCCCGGCTCGGCCCCGAGGGGCTGCAGATTGCCCGAGTCGATCAGGCGGTCTTCGTATTCGGCGGCGGGCGCCTCAGCCCAACTGCATTGCGATGCGGCGAGGGCGGCGGCGCAGACAACGCCGCGAAGCCTTCGCACCTTCACTTCACAAACTTTTGCTCGAAGGGCGTGGATTTGTTGTCACCCCATTCGAGCTTGCCGCGGATCGTGATCGGGTAGGCGATCTTCACCGGCTCGTCGCGATCGCGATAAGGCACGAGCGAGATCGCGCGCGCCTCGCCCGCCAGGACCGGCAGAGTCGAGGGCGTGAACTCGATCTTGTTGCCCGCGGCATCCGTCCCGGAAAGAAATCCCGCGAGGCGGCCGTGGGCGTTGCCCGTGTTCTTCACCATCATTATCGGAACGTCTTCGGCGTTGATCGGGCCCACGCTCGTGCTCACCACCTCGAGTTGCGGCTGTGCGCCTCCGAAGGTCACGTACACGATCACGGCGAGGCGCCCTGAAATCGGGAATGCGGGGCCGCCCGGCGTCTGCACGTTCTGCTCGTCGCCTTCGATGAGGATCGCGAAGCGGCACTCACCCGCGGGAGCGTCCGCGGGCGGCGCCACCTCGAAACGATAACGGTACTTGCCGCCGGGCGTCACGGTGATCTGGCGGCTCTCGATCGCGACCCAGGGGCGGCAGCTTCCCGGCCTCAGCGTGTCGTCGAATTGCACAGCGGCGTTCTTGTCGAGGGCCCAGTCCGCCGTCTTCAATCGATAGCGCGCCGACTGCGTGCCCGCGTTGGTGATCTCCATCACCTCGCGAAGCTTCTCGCCCGGCTTCACCGCGAGCTCGAAGCGCGGCGGCGACACCAGGGCCGCGAAGCCCTGGGCGAGGGCGCCTGCGGGAATCACGGCGACGAGCGCGCTGCAGGCAAGCAAGCGAAGACGTTCCATGAGATTCAATCCACGTCGATTTCGAAATAGAACTGGAGGCGCTGCGGGGCGGCGAGGCGGCGGCCGTCGGCCTGCAGGCGCAGCACGATCGTATCCTCGATCAGCCTGGTGCGGATCGGGCCGGCGTAGACCAACGCGCGGTTGCCGGAGACGAGCTGGCCCGGAAGGAGCTTGCCCTGCGTCGACCACTCGGCGCTCACCTGGCCGATGGGCTGCTCGGGAAGCGCCATGTAGATCTTGCCCACCTTGTTCAACCACGGCGCGGTGTCGAGGCGGATCGTGAGGACGCTTTGTCCCTCGATCGCGTGGCCGACGGCGCGGTTGGGAGCGAGCGAGCGCCACTTCATCGCCGTGGACGATTCGTTGGGGAGCGTGAGCGAGTCATCGACGCGGAATGTGGCCGCGTGCGTGGAAGCGGCGGCGAGCAACGCGGCAAGGAGAACGAGCCTGCTCACGGCGCGCTCAGTGTGTAGGTGGCTCGCCCCGTGTAAGTTCCAGCCGCCACGCTCGCCGTATTCGCGTACGAGAACGTGTGGCAGCTCTCGTTCCAGGTGTTCACGCCGAAGGTGGCGAGCGTCTGCGTGCCGCCGGTGAATGTCCCGCCGGGAATCACCTCAACGCCCGCGTCGCCGTTGCCGGTGCTGGTCCAGCTGATCTGACTGAAGGGAATCGTGTCGCCGGTGGCGTTGACGAGGTTGGCCGCGGACGTCGTGACCGACAGCGTCGCGGCGCCCCCCGCGCCCGGCAGGCGATAGAACCCGC
>JBBRQA010000286.1:0-4123 GCA_038227085.1 Burkholderiales bacterium
CCGCTCGAAGGCGATTTCCGGCCCGGCCATTTTGAGGGCGTGTGCACCGTCGTGGCGAAGCTCTTCAACGTCGTGAAGCCGCACGTCGCCGTGTTCGGCAAGAAGGACTACCAGCAGCTCGCCGTGATTCGCGCGATGGAGCGGCAGTTGAACTTCGGGATCGAGATCGTGGGCGCCGAGACCGTGCGCGAGGACGACGGCCTGGCGATGTCCTCGCGTAATGGCTATCTCTCCACGGAAGAGCGCCGCATGGCCGCGCAGCTTTCCCTCGAGCTTCGCAAGATCAAGGAAGCGGTCGAGGGCGGCTCGCGTCGGCACATCGGCCTTGCTTCGGCGGCGCGCGCGCGCCTCGGCAGGGCCGGCTGGAGCGTCGAGTACATCGAAGTGCGCAATCGCGCCACGCTTGGCCCCGCCGCGCCGACCGACTCGGAATTGGTGGTCGTCGCCGCCGCATGGCTCGGCAAGACGCGCCTCATCGATAACCTCGAAATCAAGCGCTGACCGGGCTCAGAGCAGGGTTCACGGGTGGCCGAGTTTTTCGCTGATGGCGCGCGCGGCGCGCCTGACGGGCTCGATCTGGTTCTTATTGAAGCGGCTCGCGGGCATGGTGAGCGTGACCGCGCCGGCGAGATCGCCGCCAGCCTTGAACACGGGCGCCGAGATGCCGGCCAGATCGGGGAACCGGTCGCCCGCCAGCGCGGCGAAGCCTTCCTTGCGGATCTTCTCGTAGATCGCCCCCTTGCCGCCCGAGTACGCCGTCAGCACGCGCCCGCCGGCGCCGCGATCGAGCGGCATGATCTCGCCGACCGACACCTGGTAGCGGATCGGCTGGGGCGAATCAACGCGGTGCAGGACCACGCGCCGGGCACCCTGCAGCACATGGAATGCGGCGCTCTCCTTGGTATGGTCGACGAGACCGCGCAGCACCGGCATCACCACGCCCTCCATCGAAAAGGCCGCGGTGTAGATCGACTGCAGGCGCGCGACCTCCGGGCCGAGCGAGTAGCGCCCGTCATCCAGCCGCTGCACCAGACCAAAGTGAATGAGGGAGGCGAGGAGGCGCAGCGCCGTGCTCTTCACGAGCTGCGTGCGTTCGGCGAGCTCGACCAGCGACAGCGCGCGATCCCCTGCGTGGAAGGCGGCGAGCAGCATCAAGGCGCGATCGACGGCCGCCACGCCGCCCATGCCGGCGGACGATTTCGTCGGTGGAGCGGTGGGATAGCGCGGCATTTGACAGCCCTCTCGGAAAGCGGCTAGGATTCTATCAAGCAGATTAGCAATCTATCAGATAGAACACAAGAGGACTGGGCGAATGGACATCCTGGTGAGCGAAGTCGGTCCGCGCGACGGCCTGCAGAGCATCAAGCGGGCGATGCCCACCGAGGTGAAGCACAAGTGGATCCGCGCGCTGGCCGCCGCCGGGCTGAAGGAGATCGAGGTCGCCTCCTTCGTGCCGCCGAAGCTCCTGCCGCAGATGGCCGACGCCGCCGAGGTCGTGCGCGAGGCCATCAAGATCCCCGGCATCACCGTGCTGGCGCTCGTGCCCAACCTGCGCGGCTTCCAGGACGCAGCCGCGGCCGGCGCTCCCAAGGTCACGCTCACGGTCTCCGCGTCCGAAGCTCACAGCATGAATAACATCCGCATGACGTGCGCCGAGGCAATTGAGTCCGTGGCGAAGATCGTGCGCTTCAGGAACGAGCTCCCCGCAGGCAGCCGGCCCCTCATCGAGGTCGGCATCTCCACCGCATTCGGCTGCACCATCCAGGGAGACGTCTCCGAAGACTGGGCGATCGAGATGGCGGTGAAGTGCGCGCAAGCCGGCGCGGATTCGGTCGGCCTCTCGGACTCCGTGGGCTACGGCAACCCCGCCCAGGTCAAGCGCATGTTCACGCGGCTCAACCGCGAGCTCGGCGGCAAGGCGGGCGGCGCGCACCTGCACAACACGCGCGGCCAGGGGCTCGCCAACGTGGTCGCCGCGCTCGATGCCGGCGTCACCACGTTCGACGCTTCGCAGGGCGGCATTGGCGGCTGCCCCTACGCGCCGGGCGCGACCGGCAACATCGTCACCGAAGACCTGGTGTTCATGCTCGAGTCGATGGGCCTCGACACCGGCATCGACATGGCGAAGCTCCTCGACGCACGCAAGTACCTCGGCGAAGGGCTGCCGGGCGAGCCGATCTACGGCTACGTCCCGGACGCGGGGCTACCGAAGAATTTCAGGCGAGCGAGGGAGCCCGCGTGAAAGAGCCGCTCCCCCTCGAGGGCGTGCGCGTCATCGAGTTCTCCCACATGGTGATGGGGCCGACGGCGGGGCTCGTGCTTGCGGATCTCGGCGCCGAAGTGATCAAGGTCGAGCCCGCGGGCAAGGGCGATCCCACGCGCTACCTCAAGAGCACCGGCGCGGGCTTCTTCGCTTCATTCAGCCGCAACAAGAAGAGCGTGACGCTCGACCTCGCATCCCCCGAGGGCATCGACGCCGCGACGAAACTCATCGCCACCGCCGACGTCTTCCTCGAGAATTTTCGCCCCGGCGCGCTGGAGGCGAAGGGCCTGGGCTACGAAGCGCTGTCGAAATCCAACCCGCGCCTCATCTACTGCTCTCTTAAGGGCTTCCTGAGCGGCCCCTATGAGAAGCGCACCGCGTTGGACGAAGTGGTGCAGATGATGAGCGGCCTCGCCTACATGACCGGCCCCGTCGGCAAGCCGCTGCGCGCGGGGGCGCCGGTGAACGACATGATGGGCGGCATGTTCGGCGCCATCGCGATCCTCGCTGCCTTGCGCGAGCGCGACCTCACCGGCAAGGGCCAGTACGTGCAGAGCGGCCTCTTCGAGAATGCCGCGTGGCTGGTCTCCACGCACATGATGCAACACGTGGTGAGCGGCACGCAGCCCGAGCCCATGTCCGCCGGCAAGCGTGCGTGGGGGGTGTACGACATCTTCGATTCCGCCGACGGCGTGCGCATCTTCATCGGCGTGGTGACGGAACGGCAGTGGGAGATCTTCACGAAAGCGCTCGGCGAGCCCGAGCTGATGGACCCCGCCTACGCCACCAACAACCAGCGCTCGCTCGCGCGGGAGACGCTGATCCCGCTCGTGGGCAAGCTCATCAAGAAGCATTCGATGGTGGAGCTCGAGAAGATCTGCGAGGAGGGTGGGCTGCCGTTCGCGCCGATCCAGACGCCCTCGGACCTCTTCGACGACCGGCATCTCAACGCGGGCGGCATGGTGCCGCTCACGATGCCCGACGGAAAGAAGACCGTGATCCCCGCGCTGCCCATGCAGTTCGGCTCCGAGCGCCTGGGGCTGCGCTCGCCGCTGCCGAAGCCCGGCGAGCACAACGCGGAGATCCTCGGACCGCTAGGCGTAAACGCGCCAGCCGCCGCCTGAACATACAAGCCGTACCTGACACCACTTCATTTTCTCGAGGAGACTCACCCATGATGAAGCGTGCGATATCCCGCGCCGCATGCGTCGTTGCGCTCGCCGCGTTCGTGCCCGTCGCCGTGCTGGCGCAGGACGCGTATCCCAACAAGCCGATCAAGCTCGTGGTGCCTTTCCCTCCGGCGGGCGGCACGGACGTGCTGTCGCGCTCCATCGCGCAGTCGATGTCGAGCGCCACCAAGTGGCTCATCGTGATCGACAACAAGCCCGGCGCGGGCGGCAACATCGGCCTCGACTTCACCGCCAAGTCACCGCCCGACGGCTACACCATCGCCATGGGGCAGACCGCCAACCTCGCGGTGAACCCGGCGCTCTATACGACGATGCCGTTCGATCCGCTGAAGGATTTCGCGCCGATCGCGCTCCTCTCGTCGCAGCCGCTGTTACTCGTGGTCGATGAGAAGTCGCCATACAGGACGCTGAAGGACTTGGTCGATGCCGCCAATAAGAATCCCGGCAAGGTGAACATGGCGTCGTCTTCCAACGGCACCATCGGCCACATCGGCGGCGAGCTCTTCCAGCGCCGCGCCGGCATCAAGATGACGCACGTGCCTTACAAGGGTGCAGGCCCCGCAGTCACCGACCTCAGGGGCGGCAGCGTCGACTGCTTCTGCGGCAACACACAGGCGGTGGGCGGGCTCGTCACCGCGGGGCGCCTGCGCCCGCTCGCGGTGACTTCCCC
>JBBRQA010000287.1:0-4092 GCA_038227085.1 Burkholderiales bacterium
CCATTCGCGCGTTGCGCGAGCGCGAGACGCTCCGCATTGAGCCGGCTGAACTTCGCCCTGTTGCGCAGCGTCCAGCCCTTCGCATCTTCCGCGGACACGCCTGAAGCCATGATGCGCGCCTCCCAGGCCTGCACCAGTTGTGCGATGTCGGCGGCTCGGTTTTCCCGCTCCTGGAGCGGCGCCCCGTGTGCCGCGAACGCCGCTGCGATGGTCGATGTCGCCAAGAAAAGCGTGAGTGCATTCTTCATATCCAACCTCCCCGGGATCGAGTGAATGGGCCGCTTGCCTCCCCAAACTACTACTTCCCGAGCCTGACCATCCGGATTTCTCTCATGTGCTTTCCCGGATATCATCTTTTTCAATGAACAAACAGATGGTGGCCTGCTTCCTGTGCATTGCCGCGCTACTCGCGCCGCGCGGCGCTTCGGCGGCCACCACGATCGGCGAGGGCTTCGCGACGCGCGTGGCCCCCGACGGCGACAACCTCCTTCCTTCCAATCACGTGACCCGCGCGAGGGCCGGCGACGACGTCCACTACTGGGTGCAGTGGCGCGAGCCTCCGGGCGCTCGCTCGCTGCTGCATTGCGAGGTCAAGGATGCCGCCGGCACGGTGCTGGTGGACGAGAGCGAGAGCGCGCGCAACGCGCTACCGCAGGGCTACACCATGTGCGGCTACGACACCGACGTGCGCGGCTTCGAGGCCGGCACCTACAACTTCGCGATCTCCCTCGACGGCGAGGTGGTGTCCGAACGCAAGATCGCGATCGAGAGCAACAGCCTCTTCGGGCAGATGACGATGAAGAAGCAGGTCAAGTATGCGATTGGGGGCCTCGCCGTGCTCTTCCTCGCGGTCTACTGGGTGCGCAAGAAGCTGGCAGGGGACCACGAGGGCGCAGCCGAGGTCTTCGCCCCTGCCGGGCAGGTGAGGGCGCGGCGCGACCCGGTCGTGATCGGCGCGCGCATCCAGGCCGAGGCCGCGGCGCACGCCGGTGGCTCGTTCGAGAGGAAGCCGCAGCCCGTCGAATCGCCCGATCGCCTCGCCGTCTTCAAGAAGAGCCTCGCCGTCGATCCCGCATTCCGACCCACGCGCGCCGAGGACGTGCTGCCGATCGCGAAGGAGGCGCGCGCGGCGGGCGACGCGCACACCGCGATCGCCGCTCTGCGCGGCTTCGACAAGGCCCACCCCGGCCATGAGCTCATTCCGGACGTCTACTTCTTTTCCGCCAGGCTCATGGCGGAGGACCTGGAGAACTCCGCGATGGCGAGGAAAGTGCTCGAGCACCTCGTGCGGAAATACCCCGGGCACTACCTCGCGCTAGAAGCCAAGCGCTACCTCACCTCGCTGCCTCCTTAGGAAAATCATGAAACTGCAACGCCTTGCCTTCGCATTCATGGCCGCGCTTCTTGCGCAAGCGCCGGCGGCCGCGGAGCCGGTTACCGCCATCGTCGGCGCGACCGTCGTGCGGCCCGATCGCGAGCCCGACGCGGCTGTCGCGCGCGACCAGACCATCGTCCTCTCCGGCTCGTACATCGAGGCTATCGGCCCGGCGAGCTCGACGCCGATTCCGAAAGGCGCCACGCGTATCGACGCCCGGGGCAAGTGGGTCATCCCCGGCCTCGTCGATGCGCATGTCCACTTCTTCCAGTCCGGCAATCTCTACACGCGTCCCGACGCTGCCGACTTCAACGCGTACATGCCGTACGAGAAGGAAGTCGCGCGCAACAAGGCGCGCCTGCCCGCCACGTTCAAGGTGTGGCTCGCGAGCGGCGTCACCAGCGTCGTGGACATCGGCGGGCCGTTCTGGAATTTCGATGTGCGCGACGCGGCGGCCGCGAGCCCCGCGGCCCCGCGTGTGGCGATCGCGGGCCCCCTCATCTCCATGGTCGACCGCGTGAAGCTCGACCTGGGCGATCCGCCGATCATCAAGATCACCTCGCCCGAGGAGTCACGCGCGCTGGTCGCGCGCGAGCTCGCCCGCAAGCCCGACTTCATCAAGGTGTGGTTCATCAACCGCATCGGCGACGACCTCGCGGCGCAGGAGGCGATCGTGAAGGCGGCGGGCGACGCGGCGCACGCCGCCAACGTGCGCCTCGCGGTGCACGCGACCGAGCTCGTCACCGCCAAGGCGGCGCTACGCGCCGGCGCGGACTATCTCGTGCACTCGGTCGAGGACAAGCCGATCGACGGCGAATTCCTCGCGCTGATGAAGAAGAACAACGCCATCTATTGCCCGACGCTCTTCGTGACGATGGGCTACCAGTACGCACTGTCGAACACCTGGCAGGCGACCGACGAGGAGAAGCGCCTGGCCGACCCGAAGATCCTCGAGGCGATGGGGGACCTCGGCAGGATGCCGAAGGAGATGATCCCCGAGCGCGTCCAGCTCCTCATCAAGAACCCGCCGCAGCCCAAGGTCTCGCAGATTGCCCTCGACAACCTGCGCAAGGTTTGGGACGCGGGCATCACCGTCGCGATGGGCACGGACGCAGGCAACATCGGCACGCTGCACGGGCCGTCGGTGTTTCGCGAGATGGATCTCATGACGCGTGCGGGCCTCACGCCGTTGCAGGTGCTGCAGTCCGCGACCTCGGGTGGCGCCAGGGCAATGGGCCTGGACCGCGCGGGCGGCGCCCTCGAGGCGCACCGCCTTGCCGACCTGGTGATCCTCGATGCCGATCCCACGCAGAGCGTCGCCAATCTCGCGCGCATCCACCGCGTCGTGAAGGGCGGGAAGGTATACGACCCATCCGAGCTGATGAAGGCTGTGCGCGCTTCGCCCTAGCCTGGTCTATCGAGGCCTTCCCGGTCAGCGTGCGGAGGTGGCCTTCTTGATCATCGCCTGCACCGCGGGCTTTCCCGCGTAGCCCTGTGTGTACATCTTTGCTTTCTCGGGCGGCAGCCGATATCCCGCCGCGATGATCTCCTCGAGACCGTCGTGGCCGTGGAAGAGTCCCATCTCGAACGGCGTGAGGCCCGCCTTGTTCTTCGCGTCGACCTTCGCGCCCGCCTTGATCAGCATGCGCATCAGCTCGCGGTCGCAGCCGTGGCTCGCCGCCTCCATGAGCGCGGTGTTGCCGTTCGCGTCGGAGCCGTTGGGATCGGCGCCGCGCTCGAGAAGGAGCCTCACCGCCGCCTTGGTGTCCGCGCTGGTGGGGCGCTGCGCAGGCTGGCATGCCTGTCCGCTGAAGAGCATCACGCGCAACGGCGGCCCCATCTCGACCAGCGACTGGGTGGGCGACATGCCCGCGTCGAGGAAAGCGCGCACCAGCTCCACGTCCACTTCCGAAAGCGCGCGGTAGAACGACGACTCCTCGAACGTCACCTTGCGCGCGCGCACCACCGCCATGCCGTCCGTTTCGGAGCCGCGAGCCGAGGTCGTGGACGCCGCCACGGGCGCACCGCTCCCCGATCCGAGCTTCGCGAGGGCGCTCTTCGCTTCCGATCTCACGTCGGCATCTGCATCGTTCGCCATCGCCGAAGTCAACGCGGGCAATGCCGCCCTGGCCACGCTCGCCTTTGCCGATGCCGCCACCGCCTGGTTCTTGTCGCCCATCTCGCCGATGGCGCGCGCGGCGCTACGCCGCACGCTCGCGTTGGAGTCGCTGAGCGCCGCGACCACCTTCTCGATCTCGCTCGCGGAAAGCCCGCCGCCGCTTCCCAGCGCCCACAGGGCTTCGCTGCGCACCGACGAGTCGGGATCGTTCAGCATCGCGCCCGCGCGCGGAGCCCACACTGCGACGTCCGTTTCCTTCGTCATCGGGCGCAGCGCTCCGAGGGCGGCGTGCCGCGCCTTCGGATCGCTGGAGTCGAGGAAGCTCACCATGAAAGCCGTGTACCCCTCGGGCTTGGGCTCGAGGCTGGCGATGGTCGTCAGCAGCACCGGCTGCCCGGCCCTCACGCTGCGCGCGCCCTCCATGAGCGGGGGGCGAGCGTGGGGTCCTGGCTTTTCGCGATGCGCTTCAACGCCTGCTCGGCAAGCTCGATGTTGTGGCTGGTGAAACTGCCCTTCGCGAGGGACGACCTCTCGAGGTACGCGATCATGGGCTCGACCAGCTTCACACCGGGCTCCTTGCCGATCAGGTCGCGCGAGA
>JBBRQA010000288.1:0-4076 GCA_038227085.1 Burkholderiales bacterium
GCCGCCGAGGCGGTCTTGCGCGCTTCGTCGAGGCGCCCGGCGATGCGCAGCAGCGGCGCGGCCTCGGTGAGCATGGCGAGGAGGCGCGCGGGCTGCGAGCGCGCGTGGGAGATCTCGTCGACCTTCATATCCACCGCCCGCGCGAACGCCGCGGAGTCGACGGGCGCCTCGTGCAGGCTGGCGTCGAGCTGCCAGGCGAGCGTGGACGGGTTTTCGCGGAGTATTCCCTTGGCGGCCATGTCCTTCATTTTACGGCTGCAACGCGAGCGCGCGCGGTTGTGACGGTGTTCATAGCTGGGTGGGGGGGTGCGTGTTAGCCTGTTTCGCTGATAAAAGCCAGGGAGAACAAAATGTCCAGCCGTATCCGTATCGCGCTCGCCGCCCTGTTGGCCGCGGCGGGCTTCCCGTCGCACGCGCAGCTGACCGAGGACACCGCCAAGCAGGCCGCGCAGGAGCTGCGCATGCTGGTCACCGAGGGCACCGCCGTGATCGGCGACCTGCAGCCGGCGATCAACAGCGGCAAGGTGGCGAAGGACCAGGTCACCCCCGAGGCGCTGGCGACCCAATTCAAGGCGCGCTACCAGAAGGCGGCGGGCGTCGCGTTCGATCCGAAGGCGCCCGGCGTCGTGGGCGATGCGCGCCGCGCGTACCTGCAGGCCTTCACCTCGGTGGTGACTCGCTTCCAGGGCAACCTCACCAAGGGCGGCCAGGACGCGTTCGTCCCGGCGTTCTTCCGCGCGCAGGTTCTGAACGACTTCAACAAGCTGATGACCGGCAAGATCCAGGCGTACGCCACCAACCGCGACAGCGAGCTCATCAACGGCGACTGGGCGGTGCAGAAGGTCATGAAGGGTTCGCCGCTCGCCGCCGACGTGACGCAGCTCATGGCCACGGGCGGGCTCGAGCCGGTGGTCAAGCGCACCGGCAACACGGTGATGGGGTACTACCCGATGAAGCTCGCGGCCGGCTGTGTCGCCTGCCACGCGCAAAACGGCCTCAAGCAGACCGAGGGCAACTTCGGCGGCGCTCTGGTGGCCGAGATCCCGGTCAGGTAGCTCACGTGAGCCTGCAACGCCTATTGCGGCTGCTGCCCATCGGGCTGGTGGTGCTGGTAGCGCTCAACATGGCGATGATGCTGGTCCAGGACCGGCAGAGCCGCGCGACCTTCGACCAGGTCGGCGTGGCGCAGGTGCAGCGCGACGCGCTCGGCAAGATCCGCTCGAACTGCGAGGCGTTGACGTTCAAGGCCGTGGCCTGGACGTTGACGCGCCGCAGCTCGCAGGGCCGCCAATACCAGGACGGCAAGACGGCGTGCTTCGATTCCGTGGCGCACGCCGAGAGCGCGATGCCGCAGGCGCGCGAGGGGCTCGCGGTATTGAACAAGCGGCTGCAGGATCTCGCCATGCTCCTCGAGGCGATCCAGTCGGAGCACACCGACGAAACCAAGATGGTGACCGTGGGCCGGCTCGAGCGCGAGGTGCAGCCGCTCACCACGTCGATCCACGCGAATCTCGACGAGCTCACGCGCGCCGCCGACGGCGAGTCGGGACGCCTCATGGCCGAGGCGCTAACGCAGCAGGAACGCGCGCTCTGGTTTGGGGGTCTCGCGGGCGTGCTCGCGATCGTCGTGGGCGCTTTGCTGGTCCAGATCGTGACGCGGCGCATCCTCAATTCCGTGGGCGAGGCGGTGACGGTCGCCACGGCGCTCGCCGAGGGCGACCTCGGGGTCGCGCCGCGCGTGCAGAGGAACGACGAGATCGGCCAGCTCCTCGCCGCCATGGACAAGGCGCGCCGCGCCTGGATCACCGCCATCGGCGACATCCACATCGTCACGCAATACATCGCGGAGGCCGCGGAGGAGATCGCGCAGGACGCGGGGACCTTGAACGAGCGCAGCGTGCATGCGGCGTCGAGCCTGCGCACCACCGCGCGCTCCATGACCGAGCTCTTGTCGACGGTCGAGGCATCGACCGCCTCGGCGCGGCGCGTGGCGGAGCTCGCGGGCGCGGCCACCAGCTCGGCGCACGAAGGCGGCGCGGCGATGGGCGAAGTCGTCGCCACCATGGACGACCTGAGCGCGGCCTCTTCCAAGATCGGCGAGATTGTCGCGGTGATCGATTCGATAGCGTTCCAGACCAACCTCCTCGCGTTGAACGCCGCCGTCGAGGCGGCGCGCGCGGGAGAACAGGGACGCGGCTTCGCGGTGGTGGCGGCGGAAGTGCGCGCGTTGGCGCAGCGCTCGTCGCAGGCGGCGGGCGAGATCCGCGGCCTCATCGGGACCTCCATCGAAGGCGTGGAGAAGGGCGCGCGCAGAGCCGCCGGCGCGAGCCACAAGATCCAGCACGTGGGCGAGTCCATCGAGCAGGTCTCGACCATGATCGACGAGGTCTCGGGCGCGGCCAACCGCCAGAACAAGGAGATCGACAAGCTCTCGCGCACCATCGACGAGCTCGACCAGCTCACGCAGAACAACACGCGCATGGTGGGATCGTGGACGGAGCGCTCGGGCCACCTGCGTGAAGAGGTGCAGCGGCTCGCGGGGTTGGTGAAGCGTTTCCGCTTGCCGCAGTCGTCGCCGGCTCACTTCACGCCGCACCCCCCCGCGCATTCCTCCTCGGTCGCCGCGCCCCACGCGCTCGAGGCGGACCGGCGCTTGAAGGGCCCCGTCAGTAGTTGAGGTTCGGCGCGAGCCAGCGCTCGGCCACCGCGACGTCCATTCCCTTGCGGTGCGCGTAGTCGGCGACCTGGTCGCGCTCGATCTTTCCCACGGCGAAATAACGCGACTGCGGATGCGAGAGGTAGAAGCCGCTCACCGACGCGGTGGGAAGCATCGCGAATGATTCCGTGAGGACCATGCCGGCGTTCTTGTCCGCCGCGAGGAGCGCGAAGAGGTCTGCCTTCTCGGTGTGGTCCGGGCACGCCGGGTAGCCGGGCGCGGGGCGGATGCCGCGGTATTTTTCGTGGATGATTTCGTCGTTCGTGAGCTGCTCGGTTTTGCCGTAGCCCCAGTCGTTGCGGACGCGTTTGTGCAGGCATTCGGCGAATGCCTCGGCGAGACGGTCGGCGACAGCCTCGGCCATGATCGCGTTGTAGTCGTCGTGCTCGGCTTTGAATTTCTTCACGAGTTCATCGAGCCCGCCGCCGCTCGTGACGGCGAACGCAGCGATGTAGTCGTCGCCCTTTTCAGCGACGAAGTCCGCGAGGCAGCGATACGGATTGGCGTTGTCCTTCGCGACCTGCTGGCGGAGGTGGTGCAGGCGCGTGCGCTCGGTCGTGCGCGTGTCGTCCGTCCACACGATGATGTCGTCGCCGATGCGGTTCGCGGGAAAGAAGCCGTAGATGCCGCGCGCGGTGAGCGCGTTCTCCGCGATGAATCGGTCGAGCATCACGTTCGCATCCGCGAAAATTTTGCGCGCCTGCTCGCCGTATTTTTCGTGGTCGAGGATCTTCGGATACACGCCGCGCAATTCCCATGTGTGGAAGAACGGCGTCCAGTCAATGAACTCGCGCAGCTCGGCGAGAGAGATGGGAATCACAGACATCTCGCTTGTGGTTTTGGGGAGCGCGGGCGCCCCGCCCGCAGTTTCCCGCGCCTCGCGGGAAACATCGGACGTGAGCACGCGCACGCCGACGAAGTCCGGCTTCGCGATCTCGCTGAAGTCGAGTTTCGGCGCTTTCAGTCGCGCTTCCTCAATGCTCACGAGCGCCGCCGCATTGCCCGCGTGATGCTGCCTCAGCGCTTCCTGATCGACCGCATTCTTCGCCACGAAATCCGCACGCCCAGCGGTGCTCAGCAGCGAACTCACGACCGGCACCGCGCGGCTCGCATCGAGCACATGCACGACGTTGCCGTCGTAGTGCGGCGCGATTTTCACCGCGGTGTGCGCCTTCGAGGTGGTCGCGCCGCCGATGAGCAGCGGCTGCTTCATGCCGAGGCGTTTCATCTCGCGCGCCACGTGCGTCATCTCGTCGAGCGACGGCGTGATGAGGCCGCTGAGGCCGATGATGTCCGCGCCGATCTCCACGGCTTTCTTCAAAATCTTGTCGCACGAAACCATCACGCCCATGTCGGTGAC
>JBBRQA010000289.1:0-4065 GCA_038227085.1 Burkholderiales bacterium
CGCCGGCGGGCGCGGGGAGCCCGCAGTGCCGGCAGCCGGCCACGCTAACGCGCGTCGCGTTCGCTCAGCACGAGCTGGTGGCGCACCATCTCTTCCATGATGGAGCTCATGAGATCCATGCGGCAGCTGGCGCCCAGGTCGCGCGTGCGCAGCTCGCGCATGCCCTCGCGCATGTGCTTGGCGTGAAGGTCGAGGAGCTTCCACTGCTCGCCGCGATCCGTGGTCCACTCGATGCGGTCCATCTGCTCGTGCATGAGCTGCATGCGCTCGCGCATGCCGCGCATCGCGCCCTCGTTCCCGCATCCCTTGGCGTAGTCGCCAGCGGAGGCGCTCGCGGCGGCAAGCGCGGCGGCAAGCGCGGCGGCAAGCGCGGCGGCAAGCGCGGCGCACAGCACTGCGGCCCTCAATGTCTCTCCCATGGCGGCCCCTCCCGTCAATCCCACGCGCCGATTGTCGGCCGCTGCGTCCCCGGGCCTTTGACCAATGTCAACGCGACGGCGGGGATTGCCTATACTTTCGGTGATGGACGTCGCCGCATGGCGCAAGCAAAGGCGCGCGGAGCTGATCGCGCTGAGGAAGGCGATCGCCCCCGAGGCCCGCCGCATCCAGGACCAGCGCGTCACGGAGCTCCTCCTCGCCGGTTTCCCGCATCTGGCCGGGCTCACCATCGGCTTCTACTGGCCCTTCAACGCGGAAGTCGATCCGCGCGTCGCGATCCTGCGCCTGCGCGAGCTTGGCGCGTGCGCCGCGCTTCCGGTGGTGGTCGCGAAGGACGCGCCGCTCGAGTTCCGCGAATGGACCCCTGACGTGGTCACCCTTCCAGGGGTGTTCGGCCTGCCCGTGCCGCAATCGCCGAAAGTCGTGCCGGACGCGGTGCTCATGCCGCCGGTGGGATTCGACGCGGCCGGCTATCGCCTGGGGTACGGCGGCGGCTACTTCGACCGCACGCTCGCCACCCTCGCGCCGCAACCGCTCAAGATCGGGCTCGCGCGGGAATCGAGCCGCATCGACACGATCCATCCGCAGGCGCACGACATTCCCATGGATTTCGTCGTCACCGAGTCCGGCATCTTCGAGAGGTCGCCGCGGGGGCTCGTCGCGCGCGAGTGATCCATGCGGCGCATCCCGCCGCGAAAACCGCATGCGCCGCACGCTGTCAGTCGCTGATGAAGAATTCCCTGTTGGCCGTGCTCCTCTGCGGTGCGGGTTGCGCCGTCCATCCGCCCGGCTCCCTCGAACGCCAGGCCGAGACGCTCCACACGCCCGACATGGAAGCCGCTATTCGCGCGGCCAGGCCCGGCGAACCGCGCTGCGACGAAGCCTGCCGGCGCGCCACACCGCCCGGCTAGCCGAGAGAGGCGAGCAGGTCCTTCCTCGCCAACTCGTACTCGCACGCGAGCTGCTCCACCACCTCTCGAGCAGGGATGACGGCGTCGATGCTGCCCACGCCCTGCCCCGCGCCCCAGATGTCGCGCCACGTTTTCGCCTTCGAGCTGCCCTCGGAGCCGAACTTCATCGTGCTCTTGTCGCCGGCGGGCAGATTTTCGGGATCGAGGCCCGCGGCGACGATGCTGCCGCGCAGGTAATTGCCGCGCACGCCCGAGAAAAGGTCACTGTAGACGATGTCCGCGGCGCTCGATTCGACGATCATCTGTTTGTATTCGTCCGCGGCGCGCGCCTCGCTGGTGGCGATGAAGCGCGTGCCGATGTAGGCGAGGTCGGCGCCCATCGCCTGCGCGGCGAGGATGTGCTCGCCCTTCGTGATTGCGCCGGAAAGGATGATGGTCCCCGGGAAGAAGCGGCGCACCTCGGTGACCAGCGCGAAGGGGCTCAGCATCCCCGCATGCCCGCCGGCGCCGGCGCATACCAGGATCAATCCGTCCACGCCCGCCTCCATCGCCTTTCTCGCGTGGCGCACGCTGATCACGTCGTGGAAGACTAGCCCGCCGTAGCCGTGCACCACCGGCACCACTTCGTTTGGGGCGCTCAAGCTGGTGATCACGATCGGCGCGCGGTACTTCGCGCACAGCTCGAGATCGTGGCGCAGGCGGTCGTTGGAAGGATGGATGATCTGGTTCACCGCGAACGGCGCCACCTTCGCGCCCGGGTTCGCCGCCTTGAATCGCGCGAGCTCGGTGGTGATGCGCGCGAGCCATTCGTCGAGCTGCGCCGCGGGGCGCGCATTGAGCGCGGGGAAGGCGCCCACCACACCCGCCGTGCACTGCGCGAGGACGAGATCGGGATTGGAAATGATGAAGAGCGGCGCGCCGATCACCGGCAGCGCGAGGTTGCCGGCGAGGATCGCGGGCAGCGTGCTCATCGCACGCGCTCCGCCAGGTCGTCGACGATCACCACGCCCTCGCCGCGGGCGCCATTGTGAGGAATGCCAGGGCGCCGACGATGGCAATCGATTTGGGGTCGCGCGAGACTTGCAGGAGATCGCTCACGGGACGCTTCAGCCCGGCTTCACGAAGCGCGGCGCGCGCTTTTCGAGGAACGCGGCGATGCCCTCCCCGCACTCGTCGCCGTAGAGTGCTTCGACGAACGCGTCGCGCTCGGCGTCGAGCTGTGCCCGCGGCGGTCGCCCGCGCGCCGCGTAGACGAGCGCCTTGATGCGCGCGTGCGCCGCGGCGGGGCCTGCGGCGAGCTCCTGCGCCCACGCCATCGCCTCGTCCTGCGCCGCGCCGCTGGCGACCACGCGGTTGACGACGCCAAGCGCGTGCAGGCGCGCCGCGGTGACGGGCGCGGCGCCGAGCAGCATCTCGAGCGCCGCTTGCGGGGGCAGCGCATGGGCCAGCGCGCCGCTGCCGCCCGCATCCGGGCTCAAGCCGACTTTCGCGTACGACATCACGAACTTCGCGTCTTCGGCGGCGACGATGAGGTCGCATGCGAGGCAGAGCGAAAATCCCGCACCCGCCGCCGCGCCCTCGACCGCGGCGAGGATCGGCTTGGCGCACGCGCGCATCGCGCGCACCCAGTCGTGCAGGGCATCGAGGTGGCGCGCCTGGGACTCGGGCGGCAGGCCGCGTTGCTCGAGCAACCGCGCCAGGTTTCCGCCGCCGCAGAAATGCGCGCCCTCCCCGGCGAGCACGATGGCGCCGATGCCGCCGTCGGCCGACGCATCGCGGAAGGCCGCGCGCGCGGTGTCGTAGAGGTCCGGCGTCATCGCGTTCCTCAGCGCCGGATTGGCGATGGTGAGCGTGAGCACCCGGCCGTGGCGTTGCGCGATGAGCCGCGCTGGAGGGAAGGTGGCGGCGCTGGTCACCCACGGATTGTACGTCGGATGAGTTGTGCCGAGGCAATAGCGGCCTTGACACTTAATGCCTAGGCATGTATTGTTGCAGCAGAACCCCCGAAGAGCTCCCACCGTGGCCCGCACCCCCTCTCCCGCCCGCTTCTACCGCCCCGCCAGCTACTGCGCGGAGGACAGCGTCGGATACCTCATGAAGCGTGTCGTGGTCTCCCTTTCCCATCAGGCCGACCGCGGCCTCGCCGAGCACGGGCTCACCACCGCGCAGTGGGGTCCGCTGATGCGCATGCGCGCCTCCCACGGCGCGACCGTCGCCGAGCTCGCCCGCTGGCAGCTGATGGATGCCGGCGCGATGACGCGGCTCCTCGACCGGCTCGAGAAGAAAGGCTTGTGCAAACGCGTGCGCTCGACCAAGGATCGGCGCGTGGTGCGCGTCGAGATCACGCCCGAAGGCGAGAAGGCCATCGCGAAGGTGCCCGCGGTCCTGGCGGAAGTGATGAATGCCCACCTCGCCGGATTCTCACGCGCGGAATGGGACGCGCTGAAGCTTGCGCTGCGCCGCATGATAGAGGCGGGTGAATCGTTGCGGGATGCGGCGCCATGATGCGTTCGCGAGCATTCGCCTTCCTCGCGGCCCTGCTCCTGGGCGGCTGCGTCAGCACCGCCGGGATCGCGCCCGTCGCGCGCGAGATCGCCCCGGAAAGCGCGGGCATCAGCGACGCGAATGCCGCGGCCCCGCGCGTGGGACCCGAGTGGTGGCGCGCCTTCCACGAGCCCACGCTCGACGCGCTCATCGAGCGCGCGCTCGCCGGCAA
>JBBRQA010000290.1:0-4058 GCA_038227085.1 Burkholderiales bacterium
ATCGAACCTCGGATCGGCCTTCAGCGACGCGACGATCGCCTGGGCGAGCGCGCTCCCGTCGAGGTCCACGACGGCGATCGGGATTTTCGCGGGCTTCTTCGGCGGGCTTCCCAGGACCGCGCCGAAGAAGGCGGCGATGAGGATCGGCGCCACCAGCGTGACGGCGAGCGCGCGGCGATTGGAAAGATAGAGAAGGAGGTCCTTGCGTACCAGGGCGATGAGCGCGTTCACGGTCAGTCCCTGAGGCCGCGGCCGGTGAGGTGCAGGAACACCGATTCGAGCGTCGCGCCCTTCGAGCGGATCTCCTTCACCACCACGCCGCGCGCCGCGAAGGCCGCGAGCGCGGCGGCGTCCACTGCGCCCTCGATCTCGAGCGTGGTCGCCGTCGAGACCGGCGCCAGCCGATAGAGCTCCGCGGCGCTGCCCGAGGCGATCACCCTGCCATGGTCGAGGATCACGATGCGGTCGCAGAGCCGCTCGGCCTCTTCCATGTAGTGGGTCGTGTAGAGGATCGCCTTGCCGCGCGCGCGCAGCGCCTCGAGGCTTTCGAAGATCGCGTTGCGGCTCTGCGGGTCGACGCCCGCGGTGGGCTCGTCGAGGAGCAGCACCTCGGGATCGTGCACCAGCGCGCACGCGATGTTGAGGCGGCGCTTCATGCCGCCGCTGAAGGTCTCGGGCTTGTCACGCGCGCGATCGCCGAGCCCGACTTTCTCGAGCATGGCGCGTGCGCGATCCTCGAGATTGCGACCCTTCAGGCCGTACAGCGCGCCGAACAGCCGCACGTTCTCGATCGCTCGCAGGTCCTCGTGCAACGCGATCTCCTGGGGCACGAGGCCCAGGCGGCGCTTCTGGGCGCCGGCATCGCCCTCGAGCACGACGCCGCCCACGCGCACCACGCCCCGATCCGGCGCCACCAGGCCGCACAGCATCGCCACCGTCGTCGACTTGCCCGCGCCGTTTGGGCCGAGGAGCCCGAGGATCTCGCCCGCCCGCACTTCGAGCGAAACGCCCGCCACGGCGGCAAGGTCGCCGTAGGATTTCCAGAGATCCCTTGCTTCGAGCATCGGCGCTTCCTCCATGGGATGCCGGGAGGCTACCCCTCCCCTCACGCGGCACCTACCGGCGTGGGACGAAGGGTCGCGGCGCATCGCGAGCCGTCGCGACCGCCGACGAACGGCGCGGCCAACGGGCTTTGGCGGGCCTGTGCGACGAGTGACTCTGGCCCGCGTCAATCAGCGCGGGTGACCGCGACGGTGTTGTCGTCGGGGCGCCGGTCAATCAGCTTCACCACCGGGTCGATGCCGGCGCGCAGCGGCTTCTCGGCCACCTCGATCGTGAAGCTCGCTTCGCCCGAGCGGATGCGCTCCTTCTTGAGGTAGAGCGGCTTGTCGTCGGCGCCAAGGACGCCGATGTCGATCCAGTCGTCCATCGGCTCTTCCTTCTGCGTGCCGCCCTCGTCGGCGCGCATCTTCTTCGCCGAGACCTTGAGCGTGACCTCGTAGCGGCCGGCGCCCTTCTCGCGGTAAGACGCGGAAACCGCGCGATTTTCGTAGAGGACGATGCCCTCGAAGAGATCCGCGATGAGGTATTGGTACTCGGGCGGCGTGACCGCGCGGTATTCTGCGAGGAGCTCGCGCGAGATGGTGTAGGGCGGCTCCTGGAACGCCACCTTCTTGATGTAGGCCGCCAGCGCGCGGTTCACCGTGTCCTCGCCGATCGCGTCCTGCAGCTCGTACATGGCGAGGCTGCCCTTGCGATAGTAGATGTACGACTGGTTCTCGTTCCTGTAGAGCGGCATCTCCTTCTTGCGCTCGGTGGCGCGTCCCACGAGGTAGGAGTCGAGCTCGTACTTGAGGAAGCGCTTCATTTTCGCGTCGCCGAACTTGTGCTTCATGACCATGAGCGCGGAGTACTGCGCGAGCGTCTCCGACATCATCGTCGCGCCCTGCACGTTGGCGCCGATCACCTGGTGCGCCCACCACTGGTGCGCGACCTCGTGCGCGGTCACGTAGTACGGATAGTCGACGTCCTTGGGATCCTTCTCGTCCACCTTCGCGATGAAGCCGATGCTCTCCGAGAACGGGATGGTGTTGGGGAACGACTGCGCGAACGCCGCGTAGCGCGGGAACTCCAGGATGCGCACCTGGTGGTGCTGGTAGGGACTGAAGTTCGTCGTGTAGTAGTCGAGGGAATCCTTCACGCCCCCCACCATCCGATCGAGGTTGTACTCGTGGCCCGGCTGGTAGTAGATCTCGATCGGCACTTCCTTGCCGCCGCCCTTCCACACGTCGCGCCTCACCGCGTAGCGCGCCGAGAGGAACGCGTAGAAGTTGAGGATCGGCACGTCCATCTTGTAGTGGAAGTAACGCCGCCCGCCCTCGGTCCATTCGCGCTGCAGGTAGCCGGGCGCCAGCGCGATCTGGTCGGGCGCGGTGCTCACCGTCGCTTCAAGGTCGATCCAGTCGCCGTCGGAGGAGATGTAGTTGGTGAGCCGCGCCGCCGCGTCGTCGAGATCGTGCATGCGCTCGCGCGGCGCAAGGCCGTGCTTCTTGCGCTGGCGGTCCTCGGTGAGCTCTCCGGCTTCCTGGTAGCCGATGAACGGAAGGTAGGTGCTGTTGAGGAACGTGCCGTTGTCGACCACGGTCCTGCTGGCGCCGGAGTTGGTGAAGCCGGGGCGCGGATAGCGCAGGTCGTACTCGAGCGTCATGCTCTCGCCGGGCTGCAACGCGCGCGCGAGCGTGAAGCGGTGCCAGCCGAGTTCGGCGCGCGTCTCCACGGGCGTGAGCGCGATGCTCCCGGCGAGCTTGTCGATGGTGGCCGACTCGCGCACGTTCACGTAGAGCTCCGCGATCGCGCTCGCGGCCTTGTTCTTCAGCGTGTAGCCGCCGTTGAAGCGCACGCTATGTTCGTAGGGAAAAATGTCCACGGCGAGCTTCGATGCGATGACCTTGGGCTGCGGCTTCGCGGCGAGCGGCTTGTAGAGCTTCTCGTACTGCGCGTTGAGCTCGTCGCGCGCGAACTCGTCGCGGTACGGGTTGAGGACGTTGGTGTTGTAGAAGATCCACGCGCCGGTCGCCACGAACACCAGCGCGGCGGTGACGGCGGTCGCGGTGACCGGCCGCGTCCAGCGCGCGCGCGCGATGGCAAACCGAACGCGCCACGCGGTGTCGGTGCCGCGCACCCAGAAGAGCCTCGCCACAACCAGCAGAAGGACGCTCGCCGCACCCCAGTAGAGCTGGTACCAGCGCAGCGGCCCCAGCAAGTGCCCGTAGCCGTTCATGTCCGAGTAGGTGACGCTCGGCACGTCGCCGAATTGGTAGAGGCGCAGGTCCCAGCCGTACGACGCCGCCACGAGCTCGACCAGGTAATAGAGCACCACGAGGAAATGCCCGAGGTACTTGTGGTTCACCACCGTGTGGATGGCGAGCGCCAGCGCCGCGACCATCCAGTATTCGGGAAGCTGCAGCACGAACAGGCGCAAGAGATACTGGCCGAGCTCGAGCTTGGTGTAGCCGCTGAAGAGCTGGATCAGAATGCCGCACACCATGACCACCACCTGCAGCACGGCCTGGGTGGCCATGAGCGTCGCGAGCTTCGCGAGGAAGCCGAGCCAGGTCGGCGCGGGCAGGCTGTCGCCGATCTGGGCCATGCGCGCGTCGCGCTCGCGCCACACCAGCTCGCCCGCGTAGAACGCGGTGACGATCAGCATCACGAGGCCGAACTGCCCCGAGGCGAAATCGATCACCTGGTAGGTGACGGGATAGGTATTGGTGCCGAAGATGCTGCCGACGACTTTCGCGTTGGCGACGATGAAGAGCGCGCCGGCCAGCACCAGCACCACGAAGTAGACGTTCTTCACGGTCTCGCGCAGGTAGAGCGCGACCATGCCAGGCAACTGGCCCAGGTAGGCGCCGGTGCTGTTGTCGAGCCTCACCACCGGCAGCGCCGCCACCGTCGCTGGACGCGCCTCGGCCGCCAATTCGAGCGCCTTCGCCTTGCGCTTCTTCGCCTCCGGCTGGGCGAAGCTCATGCGGAAGCGCGCGAAGCAAGCGCCGAAG
>JBBRQA010000291.1:0-4027 GCA_038227085.1 Burkholderiales bacterium
CAACCCGCAAGTCACGGCGATGTCATGAGCATCTTCCGCACTTTCCTGTTCGCCCCCGCCAACCATCCGCGCCGCCGCGAGAAGGCGTTCACCATCGGCGCCGACGCGGTGATCCTGGATCTCGAGGACGCCTGCGCGATCTCCGAAAAAGTGGCGAGCCGCGCGCATGTCGCCGCGGCGATGCGCCAGTCGCGCGCGTGCCTGGGCTACGTGCGAGTGAATCCGCTCACTACCGAGTTCGCCTACGGCGATTTCGTCGAGACCATCCATCCGGGGCTCGACGGCGTGATCCTGCCGAAGGTCGAGTCGCCCGGCGACATCGCCACCGCCGATTGGCTGATGACGCAGCTCGAGCGTGAGCGCGGGCTCGCGCCGCGCAGCGTGGATCTCATCCCCATCATCGAGACCGGATCGGGCATCGCCAACCTGCGCGAAATCCTGCGCGCCTCGCCGCGCGTGAAGCGCGCCTCGTTCGGCGCCGGTGATTTCACGCTCGACATGAACATGAAATGGTCGCGCGACGAGAGCGAGCTCGCGCCCTATCGCGCGCAGATGGTGCTGCAGTCGCGTGCCGCCGGCATCGAGCCGCCCATCGACACGGTGTGGACGGACCTCAAGGATGCCGAGGGATTCGCCACCTCCACCCACAAGGTGCGCGACATGGGCTTCCAGGGGAAGCTCTGCATCTACCCCGACCAGGTCGAGGTGGTGAACCGTGCATTCACGCCAAGCGAGGCGCAGGTGGCGCGCGCACGCAAGATCATGGATGCCTTCGCCGAAGCGGAGGCGAAGGGCTCGTCGGCGATCCAGCTCGACGGCCAGTTCATCGACTATCCGATCGTGTACGGCGCGCGGCGCGTCCTGGCGCTGTCGCACAAGCTTGCCGAGAAACATGCCGCCTGACCAGGCGGCCGGCCTTCTCAATACGGAGAACACAATGCAACAGGCAGCAGCCGGAATCCGGCCCCTGGACGGTCTGAAAGTCGTCGACGTGGCGAGCTTCCTCGCGGGCCCATTCTGCTCGACGCAGCTGGCCGAGTTCGGCGCCGACGTGATCAAGCTCGAGCTTCCCAATGTGGGAGACGCGCTGCGCCGCTTCGGCAGCATCACGCCCTCCGGAGACTCGCTGCCATGGCTTTCGGAATGCCGCAACAAGAAATCCGCCACGCTCGACCTGCGCAAGCCCGAGGGCGTGGAGCTGCTGAAGGCCCTCATCAAGGAATCCGACGTGCTGGTGGAGAACTTCCAGCCCGGCACGCTCGAGAGCTGGGGCCTCGGTTGGGACGTTCTCCAGGAAGTGAACCCGAAACTCATCATGGTGCGCATCACGGGCTACGGCCAGACCGGCCCGTACAAGGGGCGCCCCGGCTTCGGGCGCATCGGCAACGCCTTCGGCGGGCTCTCCTACCTCGCGGGTTATCCCGACCGCCCGCCGGTGACCCCGGGCTCGGCCACCATCCCCGACTACCTCGCGGGCCTCTACGGCGCGCTCGGTGTTCTCCTCGCGTTGCAGGCGCTCGCCAAGACCGGGCGCGGCCAGGTGATCGACATCGGCCTCTACGAGCCCGTGTTCCGCATCCTCGACGAGCTTGCGCCTTCGTATCAAATGAAAGGATACGTGCGCGAGCGCATGGGCCCGGGCACGGTGAACGTGGTGCCGCACAGCCACTACCCGACCTCCGACGATCGCTGGATCGCGATCGCGTGCACCAGCGACAAGATCTTCGAGCGGCTCGCCGACGCCATGGGGGTTCCGGAGCTCGGTGGCGGCGGCAAGTGGGGAACCATCAAGCAGCGCGAGGCCGCGCGCGCGGAGGTCGATGCCTATGTGGGCGCGTGGACCGGCAGCCTCACGCGCGATGAAGTCATCGGCACCTGCGAGTCGCACCAGGTGCCTTGCGGGAGCGTGTACTCCATCGACGAGATCTTCAAGGATCCGCAATACGCCGCGCGCGAGAACATCAAGTTCTTCAACGATCCACGCGTGGGCGAGTACGCCATGCCGAACGTGGTGCCGCGCATGACCGACACGCCGGGCCGCATCGACCGCCTCGGGCCCTCTCTCGGCGAGCACAACGACGAGGTCTGGGGCCGGCGCATGGGACTCTCGGCCGAACGCATCGCCGAGCTGAAGAAGAAACAGGTCATCTAGGCGCGCGCATCGCATGCCCTTCACCGAGCTACTCGTCGCCGGCATCCTCCTCGGGGGGCTCTACGCCCTGATGGCGTGTGGGTTGAACCTCGTGTTCGGCGTGATGCGCGTGATCAACTTCGCGCACGGAGACCTGATGGCGGTGGGCGCTCTCACCACCGTGTCGCTGGTGGCGGGCATGAAGCTTCCGTACGTGGTGGCCCTGGTCGTGGTGCCGCTGCTCACCGCGGCTATCGGCCTCGCGATGCAATGGCTGGTGCTCCGGCGCATCGCGGGCGCGCCGATGATCATGTCGCTGCTCGCGACCTTCGCGCTCTCCACCATCGTGGTCAACGTCTCGATCCTCATCTGGGGCGGCGGGCCGCGCGGCCTTCCAACCGTGCTCTCCGGATCGGTGGCGATGCTCGGGCTGGACATCCCGCTCTCGCGCCTGGTGTCCTTCGCCGTGGCGATGGCCGCGACACTGGGCGTCTGGTGGTTCCTGCAGGCCACGCGCTTCGGGAAGGCGATCCGCTCGGTGTCGCAGGCGCCGGAGCTTGCGGTGATCTCAGGGATCTCGATCGACCTGGTGCGCAACGTGACCTTCGCCCTCGGCGCCGCGATGGCCGGCCTCGCCGGCGTGCTGCTCGCACCGACCTTCGCCTCCGATCCGCAGCTCGGCGCGCGCTTCGGCATCAAGGCCTTCGCGGTCATCATCGTGGGCGGGATGGGGAGCTACCCCGGCGCGATGCTGGCCGCGCTCTTCATGGGCGTGCTCGAGGTTTTCGCGGGCTACGCGTACGGGCAGGTGCTGGGCTCGGCCACCGTGTTCCTCGCGATGCTGGTGGTGCTGGTGGTGCGCCCGCGCGGGCTCTTCGGCATCGGGGTGCGCGCGTGAGGCCGGCGATCCTGCTCGCCATCGCCGTGGCGCTCGCCGCCGCGCTGCCGCTCGTCGCGGGCTCCTACGGCATGTCGTTCATGGTGAATACATTCATCTTCATCTCGCTCGCCTACTCGTGGAACCTGATCGGCGGCTACGCGGGCTACACGCACTTCGGGCAGGTGGCTTTTTTCGGCCTGGGCGCGTACGTGGGCGCGCTCTCGATCGCCGCGGGAATGCATTGGCTGCTGGCTGCGCTGGCCGCGGGGTTCGCCGCCGCGTTGTGCGCGGTGGTGCTGGGCGGGGTCATGCTGCGCCTGAAGGGCCCGTTCTTCGCGATCGGCATGTTCGGCATCGCGCGCGTCTTCGAGTCGCTCGCCCTCGGGCTCGACAACATCACGCAGGGCGGCACCGGCCTCTATCTCACGGTGGTCGACCTGAAGCAGCTTTACTACGTGCTGGGCGGCATCACCCTCGCGATGATCCTCGCTACCTGGCGGCTCGACAATTCGCGCCTCGGCCTGCAGCTCCTGTCGATCCGCGAGGACGAGACCGCGGCCGCGGCGCTGGGTGTACGCACGACGCTCCTCAAGATCGGGACCTTCGTCGCTTCGGCCTTCGTGCCTGGCGCGGTGGGCTCGCTCTACGCGTGCTACCTGGGCTTCATCGATCCCACCAGCGCCTTCGCGCCGATGACCGAGCTCACCGTGATCGCGATGGTGCTGCTGGGCGGCATGGGCACGGTATTCGGCCCGCTGGTGGGAGCGGGCCTCATGTCCATCGTGAACGAGATCCTGTGGGCGCGGCTCCCCGAAATCTACCTGTCGCTGGTCGGCGTCATCATCCTCGTGGCCGTGCTCTTCATGCCGCGCGGCATCGTCAATTTCGCGCAGCACCGCGGTTGGCGCTGGGTGCCGGTGGCGCGCGGGCACCTGCGCCGGATGGCCGACCGCGTGAAGACGGGGGCGAGGCCTTGATCAGGCCCGCGATCCTCACTGTCGAGAGTGTCGGCAAGA
>JBBRQA010000292.1:0-4003 GCA_038227085.1 Burkholderiales bacterium
CGCATTGCGCTGCACTGAACGAAGCGGATGTTGTGTCACCGCCGCCAAACGGAGCCGCCCAGCTAACCGTGGTGCACAACGTAGCCACACTGCTTCCCCTCTTCGAAGTGCAATCTAACTAGTATTGGGGAGACAGGTGTTATTCAGCAGTTTGCTGCCTAACGCGCCATCCCCTGATTGGTGACGCCTGAATTGTCGGTTCGGGCGGGAAATCGGTCAACTCCAAGTCCTTGAAGGTCGTTTGATTTCTCATTGACACGTCCCCCAATGACAATGAGAAATCCCGCACCCTCCCCCGAAAATGCGGCAGCTGAGCTACCTCGCGCTCCGCGCCTCCTCGACCAAGTGCGCGACCGCATCCGTTTTCGTCATTACAGCCGCCGCACGGAAGCCACGTACGTCGATTGGGTCCGTCGCTACGTGCTCTTCCACGGCAAGCGGCATCCGCGCGAGATGGGCGCGGAGCACGTCACCGGGTTTCTTTCTTCGCTAGCCACGGATCGGCACGTAGCCGCGGCCACTCAGAACCAGGCTCTCTCCGCGATCCTCTTTCTCTACAAGGAGGTGCTCGGCATCGAGTTGCCGTGGCTGGGGGAGATCGCGCGCGCCAAGCGTCCCCGGCGATTGCCCGTGGTGCTGACGCAGGGGGAGGCGCACGCGCTGCTGGTCACGATGGAGGGCACGCATGCGTTGATGGCGCGGCTCATGTACGGCACCGGAATTCGGCTGTCGGAATGCCTTCAGCTGCGCGTGAAGGACGTGGAGCTGGTGCGCCACGAGCTGATCGTCCGGCAGGGCAAGGGCGGCAAGGATCGGATCACGGTATTTCCCCGGTCGCTCGTGGATGCGATGGCCATCCACTTGAACGGTGTACGGGCAGTGTTCGATGGGGATCGCGTCGCCCGGATTGCGGGCGTCGAGCTGCCCTATGCCCTCGAGGTCAAGAAGCCCGGCGCGGGAAAGACGTGGTCATGGCACTGGGTATTTCCACGGGATCACATTTCCACCGATCCGCGCACCGGCATCAAGCGGCGTCACCACGCATACGACCAGACCATCTCACGGGCCATCCATCGGGCAGCGCGCCGCGCCAATATCGACAAGCCCGTCTCGGCGCACACCCTGCGCCACTCCTTCGCCACCCACCTCATGGAAGCGGGCTACGACATCCGCACCGTGCAGGAGCTCCTCGGGCACAAGGACGTCAGCACCACGATGATCTACACCCACGTGCTGAATCGCGGCGGGCGCGGCGTGGTGAGCCCCCTCGATCGATGAGCGGCGTCAGGCCTCGAGCGCGCGCTTCATCGCGTCCATGCCCTGCTGGATCATTCCTTCGATCGGCGCGGCCATGGCATTGGGAAGCAGATCGGCGATCCACACGATGCGGCTCTTGCCCGCGCCCTCCGGGAAGATCTGCAGTGATGCGTTGTGATGCGTGAGCTGGCCGCCCGCCGCCGACCACGCGATGCGCCGCTGCGCGTCGTCCACGCCTACGATCAGCTCGCGCGCCACGATGCCGTTGGCGAAGGTGATGACGCGCGCACTGTCGCCCTCCAGCTTGCAATCGACGACAAACCCGGGCACGAGGCGCGTATGCAGGGCGCCCACGTCGCGCGCCGCGTCCCACGCCTTCTCCGGCGCGCAGGCCACGATCATCTCCTTGCGAATCGAGGCCACGGCGCGCCGGCTGGACGACTACTTGAGCGACTCGATCTTTCCCAAGTCGAGCGAGGCCACTCCGGATTTCAGAGTGTCGATGTCCACGCCGTGGCCGCTCGCCGAAACCACGAAGCGGTCGGCCAGCACCACGGTGAACTTGTTGCTTCCGCCGGTCTTCGAGACTTCCTCGTGCACCAGGCGCCCGCCGTCCCTGCGCGTGACTTCGCGGCGGTTGGCGTCCTCGTGCTCGCCCTGGATGTTCATCCAGCCGGCGAGGCCCATGAGGCCGGCCGCGCCGCCCGTGTCCACCACCTCGAGGTCGACGTTCTTGCCGCTCGTGTCGCCGTACGAGGCCTGGGCCTTCGCGACCATCAGCCCGGGGACGCCGCTGCGGTCGGAGCTGGTCGATTTCTGCGGCAGGCTGGCGAAGGTGCCGGGCAGCATCGGCTTCAGCGCGTCGAGCTGCACCGGCTCCACGCCCTTGCCGCCGGAAAGCGCCGTGCCGAGCGCGCCCATCGCCGCTTCCATCTGCTGCTTCTGGTCGCCGCTCTTCTGCGCGGCCTCCATGCGCTTGTTGGCCTCTTCCATCTTCTTGCCGAACTGGTCGAGCTTGCCCATGGGGCTATTCGGGTCGTAGGTGACCGAGGGCTGCGTGCGCTCGCCCATGCCCATGCCCATGTGCCCAGCGCCCAGCATCGCACCTCCCATGACCAGGGTGCTCACCGCGCCGATGATCACGCCGACGACGATCGCCACCACGATGATGACGACGGTGTACGCCAACGTCTTCTCGGGCGGGTTCTTCATCAGCTTGGGCAGGCCCAGGTAGAGCAGGTAGATGCAGTACAGGCCCATGATCAGCGCGAGCAGCAGCCCCAGGTACGGGAGGATGGCGAGCACCGCGCCCACCACGCCCGCCGTGTACGAGTACGCGACCAGCTTCATCGCGTTGTCGAAATTCTTCTGCCCGCCGAACGTGGGCGCGAGCGCGTCGATGATGAAGGCGAGGACGAATGCCCCGATCACCACCGACACCAGCTTGTAGACCAGCAGCACCAGCGCCCACATCATCGGCATTCGCGCGGTGCCGCCGAGAAAGCCCATCGCGGTGCCGATGATGGCCACGCTGATGAACCCGGCGATCGCGGAGACCACCGCCAGCGGGAGCAGGTATCCCACCACGACGTCCTTGGTCTTCGTGGGCTCCGCTGCGATCACGTCCCACTCGGTCTTGGGGGTGAGGAGGATGTTCTTGACACGGTCGATCATGCCCATCGTGGATCTCCCTGTATTTTTTTCGTGGGCAGAGTTTACTGCGATAATCGCTCGATGGATAATCCGCAGAACCTGGTCGAGATCCGCGGGCTTCGTTTCTCCTACGGGCGCCGCACGATCCTGAAGGGGATCGACCTCGACATCCCCAAGGGCAAGGTGGTCGCGATCCTGGGCGCCAGCGGCTCGGGCAAGACCACGCTCCTGCAGATCATCGGCGGCCTGCTGCGCCCGGCCGCGGGCATCGTCAGCGTGTGCGGCAAGAACGTGCAGGATCTCGACGCCCAGGGCCTGCGCGCGCTGCGCCGGCGCATGGGGATGATGTTCCAGAAGGGCGGGCTTTTCACCGACCTCTCGGTCTTCGAGAACGTCGCCTACCCGATCCGCGAGCACACCAGGCTCCCGGAGGACATGATCCACGACCTCGTCGTGATGAAGCTGAACGCCGTCGGGCTGCGCGGTGCGCAGGCCCTCAGGCCGGGCGAGCTCTCCGGAGGCATGGGCCGGCGCATCGCGCTGGCGCGCGCCATCGCGCTCGACCCCGAGCTCATCATCTACGACGAGCCGTTCGCCGGGCTGGACCCGATCACGCTGAACGTCATCTGCAACCTGATCCGCACGCTGAACGACTCCCTGGGCGCGACCTCGGTGGTGGTCACGTACGACGTGCACGAGGCGTTGAAGCTCGCCGACTACCTCTATCTCCTGAACGACGGCGTGATCGTGGGGCACGGCGCGACCCCGGCGATGGTCGCTTCGGAGGATCCGTTCGTGCACCAGTTCCTGCACGCTGAGCCCGACGGGCCGGTGCGTTTTCACTATCCGGCGCGCCCCTTCGGCGAGGAGCTGGAGCTCGTTCCGGGCGCCGCCGCTCCCCGGTAGACTTGCGCGTCATGGAAAAGGCGCCGCCGCTGCCCGCAGCATTCCCCACCGCCGAGGCGTTCATGGACGCCTTTGCCAGGACGGTGGGCGGGCTCGTCTCCTTCGTCGACGCCGAGGGGCGCATCCAGTACGCCTCGGAGGCCCTCGCCGAGTGGATGAACACCACGCGCGAGGCGATGCTGGGCAA
>JBBRQA010000293.1:0-3989 GCA_038227085.1 Burkholderiales bacterium
CGAAATCCTCCGCTCGCCTTCCCACCGCAGAGCCATCAGCGTAATGTCGTCGGCCGGCTCCGCGGCGCCTGCGAAACGCCGCACGTCGTCGCGAAGGCGGCGAATCAGCTCTTCGGGATCGACGTCGGCCGGCATCCAGGAGAGCGAAGCGCGAAGCCGCTCCACGCCGAAGAACCCCTTCGCGACGTCCATCGCTTCGGTGGCGCCGTCGGTGACGACGCAGATCCACTCCCCGGGCTCGAGGCGGCGGCGCACGGTCGGGTACTTGAAGTCTTGGAGCACGCAGAGTGGCGGGCCGCCGGGGAACTCGAAGCGTTCCGGCGCCCCCTCGGGCTTGCGCACGAACGGCGGCTCGTGGCCCGCGCTCGACGACTCGAGCACGCCGCTGGAGATGTCGAGGATCGCGGCGAAAGCGGTCACGAACAGCTGCTCGGGATTCTCGCGTTCGATCTCGCCCTGCGCGCGGTTCAGCACCTCGCCCACCTCGCCGCCGCGCAACGCCGCGCTCTTCAGGTGCGATTTCACGCTCGCCATGAAGAGCGCCGCGGGCAGGCCCTTGCCCGATACGTCGGCGACCACGAAGAAGAGGTGCGTGGGATCGATCATGAAGCAATCGTAGAAATCGCCGCCCACGGTGCGCGCGGGCTCGAGGAGCGCGGCGAGCTTGAAGCGCCGGTCGTTGCCCAGGGTTTCGCGCGGATTCGGGAGGAGCCCCATCTGGATTCGCCGCGCGGCGTCGATCTCGCCCGCCATATGCGCCGCCTCGTCACGCAGCGTGCGGCGCTGGCGCTCGGCTTCGGAAAGCGTGCCGACCACCACCGTGCCGAACACCGCGACCGTCCCGATGGCGGGCCAGGCGAAATCGAACAGCATGTGGAAGTGACGAAACGCGATGAGCCCCACGGCGAAGAGCAAAAGCACGAGGAACACCGCGAGGTTGATTCCCTGCAACGCCGACAGGCGCGGAATGAACCAGATGAGGATGAGGCCGCAGGCGATGAACGCGAGCCCTTCGTACCACGTGGCGAAGGCCGGGCGCACGAGCGACACTCCATTGAAGAGGTTCTCCACCACCTGGGCGTGGATCTCCACCCCGGGGATGAACTCACCGAGCGGCGTCGACTTGTGGTCGAGAACGCCCAGTCCGGTCACGCCGACCAGCACGACTTTGTACCGCAGGCGCTCCGGATTCACCTTGCCGCTGAGGACCTCGTAGGCCGAGACCATGCGGTCCTCGTCGTGCCTGCCGTAGCGCAGCCACGTGGTGCCGTCCTCCTGCATGCGCGTGGTGACATCCGCGAAGCTGAGCGACAGGAGCCCGCCTGGCGCGTCGGCGATGCGGATGCCCGCGCCCACCGCGACCCGCAACGCCTCCACGCCGAGCGAGGGCACCACCACGCCGTGCACGCGCTCGACCAGCGGCACGATGCGCACGACCTGGTCCTGCGGCCCCGAGTTCATCAGCCCACGCGAAACGGCGGCCGAGTCGATCACCGGCAGGCTGCCGATGTATCCGGGGGAGCTCCTCAGGTTCTGGTGACGCTCGCCGGAGGTGACCACCGGGGCGGCGCGCGGCGCTCCGGGGAAGCGAGAGTCCAGGTAGTCGCCGCTGCCGATACCCAGCACGACATTGCGCCCGCGGATCGCGCCGGCGAGGAGCTCGTCGTTGGACGGCAGGTCAGCGAGCGCCTTGGCGAGATTGGTGGGCAGGATCGGAATTTCGGCCGCGATCGCCCCGGGCGAGAAACGGTCGGGCTCGGAGAAGAAGAGGTCGAGGCCGATCGCCGCTGGCTCGGCCGCGAAGATGCGCGTAATGAGCTCGGCCACGCGCGTGCGCGGCCACGGCCACTGGCCGTAGTGCGCGATCGCATCCTCGTCGATCACGACCACCGCCACCGGCTGCGAGATGCGCTCGAGCGGAAACAGCCGCTGGTAACCGTCGAAGACCACGTTGCGCAACGGTTGCGCGAGCGGCGCGAACAGAATCAAAAGCGCGAGCGCGGCGAGAAGCACCAGGGCGAGAACCCGCAGGCCTCGCAGCGTGCTCAGAGATCGATCTCCAGTCCGTCGTAGGCGGCGGACACCTTTAGCGCCTGGTCGCCGCGCGTGAGCTCCTCGAAGCGGCGCGCCTCCTTGAGCAGGCCCTCGAGCGTGGCGTCGTTATTCGCCGGCTCGTGGTGGAAGAGCACGAGGTGCTTGGCGCGCGCCATCTGGCAGAGCTCCACGCCCACGATGTTGCTCGAGTGGCCCCAGTCGGCCTTCACGCTGATGGCCTCCGCGAGCGCGTACATCGCGTCGAAGATCACCACGTCGGCGTTCTTGAAGAACGCCGCGAATTTCTCGGCCTCGGCGCGATCCTCGAGCTTGTGCTCGGAGTCGGTGGTGTACACGACCGCCTTGCCGTCGTACTCGAAGCGATAGCCGTAGGAATCGCCGCCGTGCAGCTGCAGGTGCGGCGTGACCTTCATGCCGTTCAGCGTGTAGGGCTTGCCCGGCTCGAGCATCACGAACTCGATGGCGGCGCCCAGCTGCTCCCATTCCACCGGGAAGCATGGCGCCGAATGCTGCTTGCGGAACGCCTCCTCGAGCACGGCGTGGCAGCCGTGGATGCGGATCTTCGTGCCCTGCACGTAGGCCGGCCCGAAGAGCGGGAAGCCCATGATGTGGTCCCAGTGCACGTGGGACATGAAGACGTTGACGGTGGCGGGCTTGCGCGCCTGCTTGGCGAGCATGTGCACGCCGAAGGGGCGTGCGCCGCTGCCCATGTCGCACACGTAGTACTCGTCGCCCGGGATCTCGATCTCGACGCACGGGGTGTGGCCCCCGAAGGTGTGCGTGAGGGAGAAGTCGAGCTCGGTGCTCGCGTAGGCGTGCGCCTCCTCGTAGCTGTTGAAGGTCTTGCCGGAGGCCAGCACCAGCGCCTGGGCGAGTTTGTCGCGCACGTCGGCGGCGGTGAGCGCCACCGGGATCGAGCCGCGAGTGCCCCAGAAGCGCACGCGCATGGTCATCCCTTGTCGAACGCGGCGCCCGCCTCGGCGGAGACCGCGCCGAGGGCTTCGCGCACCGTCGGGAACACCTGGAACACGAGATTGAAGTGGGATATCTCGAAGATTTCCGCGACCATCGGCTGAAGGGCCGCCACCGCGATCCGGGCGTGGTGCGCCTTGGCCTGGCGCGAGGCGAGCATGAAGCAGCGCAGCCCGGCGCTCGACACGTATTCCATCTCGGAAAGATCGAGCACCACTGCGCCACCGTCGCCCGCGGCGGCATCGACCGCCTTCATGAGGTCGGTGGTAAAGGCCACGCAGGTGTCCTGGTCGAGCCGTCCCTCCACGCGCAGTACGACCGCGTTTGCGTAGCGCCGGGAGGAGACGTTCATGGAGTTCTAGTTATTGGCGAAGGAGCGCGCCTATTGTGTCACAGCCTCTGCTCGCGGAAGAAACCGAGCTTCTCCTGCGCGGCGCGGTCGGAATAGGAGAAAAGCACCCAGTCGCCGGATGCCTTTAGCGAGTACGTCATCCACCCCGGCACCACCACGATGTCGTGGGGCGCCATCTCGTAGCGCGTGCCGCCCACTTCGAGCGTGCCGCGGCCCTCCACGCCCACGAAGACCATGCTGTCGCTCGAGCGGTAGGGGCGGGTCGTGAAGCCCGCGGGCAGGAGGCGGATCATGGTCGCGATGGTCGGCATCGCCCAGCCGCCATCCACCGGGCTCGAGTAGCGCATGACGTGGCCCAGGTGCGCGTCCGGCGCGCCGTCGGACGCCATGTCAAGCAGCACCTGGCGCGCGCGCACATAAGGGAAGTGGATGAGCCCATCGAAGGGCGCGCTCACCGGCTCGCGCGCGCTGTGGTCCTCGCGGAACGTGGCGTTGAAGTGCGCGAGCATCGGGATGTCGAGCCCATCCAGCCACACCATGGGCCCCACGCCGTCGTGGCCGTGCTCATGCCAGCGCCACGCTGGCGTGACCACGAAATCTCCCGGCTCCA
>JBBRQA010000294.1:0-3981 GCA_038227085.1 Burkholderiales bacterium
CCTTCGTCATGGCGCGCAGCGCTGCGAGGGCGGCGTGGCGCACCTTCGGATCGCCGGAGTCGAGGAAGCTCACCATGAACGCCGTATACCCCTCGGGTTTGGGCTCGAGGCTCGCGATGGTCTTCAGCAGCACCGGTTGCCCGGCCCTCACGCTGCGCGCACCCTCCATGAGCGGAGCGGAGAGCGTGCGGTCCTGGCTCTTCGCGATGCGCATCAGCGCCTGCTCGGCAAGCTCGATGTTGTGGCTGGTGAAATTGCCCTTCGCGAGCGATGACCTCTCGAGGTACTCGATCATCGGCTCGACCAGCTTCGCGCCGGGCTCCTTGCCGATGAGGTCGCGCGAGACCAGGAAGCGCGCGCTGAGCGAGGCCTCGGGCGAGGCGAACACGCGCCTTCGCGCTTCGACCAGCGCCTCCGGCTTCACGCCGATGGCCTGCAGCGCGCCGGCCACCTGCGCCACGACATCGGGATCGGTATCTTCGAGCGCGGCGAGGAGCTTCGCGCGCGCGGGCTCCGCGGCCTTCCCGGATTTCCACAGCCCGGCGGCGGCCGCCTGGCGCACCTTCGCCTCGCGGTCCGAGAGCACGGCGGCGAGCGCCGCGATCGCATCCGGCGTGCCGCGCCCGCCCAGCCATTCCGCCGCCGCGGCGCGCTCCTTCGGATCGCGGCCGTTGGCGAGGGCATCGAGCTTGTCCCTCACCCACCCCGCCTCGATCTTGTCGGAGTCGGTCTCGATGCCGAAGAGGGCGAATGCAGGCAGCACCGCGAGCGCGGCGACCAGGAGCAGAATACGGGACATGGCGGCTTCCCCGAAGCGCAATCGCGCCAAAGTACCATCGATCCCACCTGCGCGTGTAGCTACGCGATCGCGGCGGTTGGGATATCAAGCAGGTGTCACTCCGGACATGCCGCGAAGGGGGAGCACCATGACGACAGCCACCAAAGCCAGGCCCGCCACGAAACGCGCGACCGCCAAGGGCGCCACCGCCAAGACCGTCTCGGTGTGGATGGACGATCCCGCGTCCCCGCTGAAGCTGGTCGACCGACCGGTGCCCGACCTTTCCAAGGGCCCGCTGAAATACAAGATCAAGGGAGCCGCGGTCCCGGCCGGGCACTACGCGCCCGGCACCGCGCAGTTCCGCTACTGGGCCGCCGCCGAGCCGTTGCGCCGTGGCGCGGATTTCTGGGCGCCGCTTCTCGGCGTCAAGCACTGGGAGCCGGGCGCCGTGCTGCCGGTGAGCCTCGACAAGGGCGTCGACCTGAACGCCTATTACGACCGCACCGAGCTCGCCTTCTTCCACGAGAAGGTAGGGCAGACGACCTACTACTCCGGTGAGAGCCCCGACGTCGTGTGCCACGAGATGGGCCACGCCTGCCTCGACGCGCACCGCCCCGAGCTCTTCGACGCGCCGTTCATCGAGGCCGGCGCCTTCCATGAATCCTTCGGCGACATGAGCGCGATCCTCTCGGCGTTGCAGCTGCCCGAAGTGCGCAAGGCCACGCTCGCCGGCGTCGCCGCGTACATGCCGACGGCGCTGTCGCGCTGCGCGGAGCAGCTCGGGGAGGCGATCCGCAAGGTGGACAAGACCGCGGTCGATTCGGATTGCCTGCGCAACGCCTTCAACTCGTTCAAGTATGTCGATCCGCAGACCCTGCCCGACAGCGCGCCGGCCACCGCGCTCTGCGCCGAGGTGCATTCGTTCTCGCGCGTCTTCACCGGGGCGTTCTACGAGATACTCTCCGCGATGCTCGACATCCGCTCCAAGAGCCCTAAGGAATCCGACCTCGCCGCGGTGGCCGTGGATGTCGCGCGCCTGCTGATCGACGCGACCGCCGCGGCGCCGGTCAAGCCCGACTATTTCGCGCAGGTTGCCTCGCACATGATCGACGCGGACACCGCGCGCTTCGGCGGCAAGTACCGAGCCGCGCTCACCGCGACATTCGTGAAGCGGCTGATCCTTCCCAATGCCGCGGTCGCGGGCATGCACGAGTCCGTGTCGCGGGGATCGCGCTCCGTGGTTGCCGCGGTGGCGATGGCGCCGCCCGCCAGCAGCGAATCGCACAAGGTCACGCTCGACGCGAAGGAGTTCGGCCTGGGCGACAAGAAGATCGTGGTGGTGGCGCCGATCGAGCACAAGCCCGTCATGAGCGTCGCCGCGGGTCTTGCGCGCAAGCGCTCAGGCGGCGTGCCCGACATCGAAGAGGCCGCCCATCGCTTCGTGAAGATGCTGTTCGCGCACGACCGCGTCGACACCGAGAGCGGGGCGAAGAAGCTCGGCGTGACCGACGCGACGCCGCGCCAGCAGCTGCGCAAGACGCATGTGCTGACGCAGACGAAGGAGGGATTGGAGCTCTCGCGCAGGCTCTTCCACTGCGGCTGCACGATTGCCTGCGATCACCCGCGATGACGGCGAAGAAGAAGCGCAAGCCCGCGTCCACCGGCGCCGCCAAGGCGCGGACCAAGGCCGAGGCGGCGCAGGCGAAATTCGCGCAGGGCATCGTGGCGCGGGGTGAGGCCGTGCCCGCCGGGGCGCCCCTCACGCGCGGCGCCACGCACGAGATCGTCGGCAACGATGCAAAGGGTGCGCCGATCCTCAAGCGCAAGCGCTTCACGATGTCCTAGGTATGATGGAGTCCCATTCGCCGCAGGGATTCCGATGACCATCTCCATGTACCAGGCGGGCGTGCCGACCATCGTCCGCGCCCTCAACAACCTCGCCACCGTCCTCGAGAAAGCGGACCAGCACGCCGCCGCGAAGAAGATCGAACCCACCGCTTTCGTGGGCGCGCGCCTCTATCCGGACATGTTCGCGCTCGCCAAGCAGGTGCAGATCGCCTCCGACATCTCCAAGGGCGGAGCCGCGCGCCTGGCGCAGGTCGAGCCCCCCGCCTTCGAGGACAACGAGACCACGTTCCCGCAATTGATCGAGCGCCTGAAGAAGACCGTGGCGTTTCTCGAAACCCTGAAGCCCGAGCAGATCGACGCCTCCGAGGCGCGCACCATCACGTGGTCGACGCGCACCGCGACCAAGTCGATGCAGGGCATGCCCTACCTCCTCAACCACGTGCTGCCCAACGTCTTCTTCCACTGCGCGACCGCCTACAACATCCTACGGCACAACGGCGTCGAGCTCGGCAAGCAGGACTTCCTCGGCAAGACCTGACCTCGCACACGACCATGTTCGTTCGCACGCTCACCAGCGCTGCCGCGGTCGACGAAGTCCGCGAGGCAAGGGTCCAGCTCGCCGCGGCGCTGCGGCTCGCCGTCTTCCACGAGCTGGACGAGGGCATCGACAACCACTTCACGGTGACGGTGCCCGGGCACGACGACCGCTTTCTCATCCTGCCCTTCGGCCTGCACTGGTCGGAGGCGCGCGCTAGCGACATGGTCGTCTTCAACGAGGGCGGCGCGACGCTCGACGGCGAGGGGCGCGTGGAGATGTCCGCGTACTGCATCCATGCGCCGATCCATCGCATCAGCGGCGCGCGCGTGGTGCTGCATACCCACCAGACGTGGGCTCTCGCGCTCAACATGCTGAAGGACAACCGCCTGCTGCCCGCCAACCAGACGGCGGCGTTCTTCCACGGGCGCATCGCCTACGACGACCACTACGCGGGCACGGCGGACTTTCCCTCCGAAGGCGAGCGGCTCGCCGCGGCGATGGACGGCAAGCCGATCGTCTTCATGAAGAACCACGGCGTGCTGGTCACCGGCGCCACGTTGGCCCAGGCGTATCGCCGGCTCTACAAGCTCGAGCGCGTCTGCCGCACGCAGGTGCTGGCGCTTTCCACCGGCAAGCCACTCGAGATCCTCTCCGACGAGGTGGTCGCCTCGGTGCAGGCGCCCGCCGAGCGCGAGACCCACTCGCGCGAGGAGCGCGACCGCCTCTTCTTCGAGGCGATGATGCGCGTCCTCGACCGCGAGATGCCGGGCTATCGCCGGTAAGTCAGCGCGGCCACAGGTACGCGAAGGTCGCCCCG
>JBBRQA010000295.1:0-3950 GCA_038227085.1 Burkholderiales bacterium
CGTGCTGGTGACCGCGGCCGCCTGCCTCGACGAGTCGCTGCTGTGATGCTTGGCCGCGTGCAGGTTCCCCCCACCGTGAAACGCGGCGAGCCCTTCGAGGTGCGCGTGTTGGTGCAGCATCCGATGGAGACTGGCTTTCGCCGCGATCTCGATGGCCAGGCGATCCCCACCTACATCGTCGACAAGATGACCTGCACCTACGGCGCTCGCGCGGTGTTCAGCGCCGAGCTCGGTACCGGCATCTCCGCCAATCCCTACATTTCCTTCTATGCCATGGCGAGGGAGAGCGGCGAGATGGTGGTCGAATGGAGCGACGACCGGGGGGAGAAGGGGCGTGTCTCCACCATGATCAATGTCGCGTAGGAAAACCTTGAACCCCGCCTTTCGTGCCCTTCGTGGGTCAATCGGCGTAGTGCTTTCGACGGGCGCGCTGGCGCAGTCGCCGCAACCGCCCAAGAGCGGGGTCGAATTCCAGAGCGCGGACGTGCGGGCGATGCAGGCCGACGAATTCGGCAACCCGGGAATGCTCTGGGTCGAGCGCGGCGCGGCGCTGTGGAAAGCCCCGCGTGGCGCCGCGAACGCGCCCTGCGCCTCGTGCCACGGCGACGGCGTGCAATCGATGAAGGGTATCGCCGCGCGCTATCCGGCCTATGATTCCTCGCTCGCTCGCGTGGTCGATGTCGAGCAACGCATCAACGCGTGCGTCGTCGGCAAGCAGCGCGACTCCGCATTGGCGTGGGAATCGCAGGACCTTCTCGCGCTCACCGCCTACGTCGCGCACCAATCGCGCGGCCTGGCCCCCGCGGCGCGCTTCGACGGCCCAGCGAGCGCCGCCTACGAGCGCGGGCGCACGCTCTACTTCCAGCGCCAGGGCCAGTTCAATCTCGCGTGCACGCATTGCCACGATGCCAACTGGGGCCGCACGCTCCTCGCCGAGAAGGTAAGCCAGGGCCAGCCCGCGGATTGGCCGGCCTATCGCCTCGAATGGCAATCGCTCGCCTCGCTCGAGCGGCGCCTGCGTGCGTGCTATTTCGGCGTGCGCGCCGAACAGCCGCCGTTCGGCTCCGACGACCTGGTCGCGCTACAGCTCTACCTCGCGAATCGCGCGCAGGGCCTCGCCTCGAACGCGCCCGGCGTGAGGCGCTAGGCCCTCACATCGTCGCGAACATCGCGACCACCGCCGCGCCCATCACCCCGGTCGAGAGCCAGCCCAGCGCGCGCAGCCTGCGGCGCGCGGTGAATTGCCCCATCACGGCGGGCTTCGCGGAGAGCAGCATCATCACGACCATGATCGGCACCGCGATCACGCCGTTGGCGACCGCGCTCCAGAGGAGGGCCTTGATCGGATCGATCTCGGTGAAGCCCAGTGCCACGCCGCCCAGCGTCGCGATGGCGAGGATGGCGTAGAAGCCGCGCGCTTCGAGCAGCGTGAGGCCCAGGCCGATGGGCCAGCGAAAGCTCTCGGCGACGGCATAGGCCGCGGAGCCCGCCAGCACCGGAATCGCGAGCATGCCGGTGCCGACGATGCCCGCGGTGAAGAGCGCGAAGGCGAAGTCGCCCGCGATCGGGCGCAGCGCCATCGCCGCCTGGGAGGCGCTGTCGACGTTGGTGATGCCGTGCGCGTTGAGCGTGGCCGCGGCGGTGAGCATGATGCAAAGAGCGATCAGGTTGGAGAAGATCATTCCCAGCCAGGTGTCGAACTTGATGCGCTGGAAGTGTTCGCGCGCCTGCTCGGGCGCCTCGTTCAACGGCATCTCGCCCGGTGCCGCGCGCTGCTCCTCGACTTCCTGCGACGCCTGCCAGAAGAACAGATAGGGGCTGATGGTGGTGCCCAGTACCGCGACCAGGGTCGAGGTGTATTTGGCATCCCATTCGAAGTTGGGCCACAGGGCCGAGCGCATCGCTTCTTCCCACGGGATGTGCACGACGAACACCGTCGCCACGTAGGAGAAGAGCGAGAGCGTCGCCCACTTCAGGAGCGGCGCGTAGCGCGGGAATGGGATGAACACCTGCAGCCCGAGGGACACCGCCGCGAAGAGCACCGTCCACATCTGGCGCGGGCCTCCGAGGGAAAGCTCCATCGCGGTGCCCATGGCCGAGAGGTCCGCGGCGATGTTGAGCATGTTCGCGAACAGCAGCAGCACCACGATCGCGTAGAGGAGCTTGGCGGGATAGTGGTCGCGGATGTTGGCGGCGAGGCCGTGGCCCGTGACGCGGCCGATCTGTGCCGAGACGATCTGGATGCCCGCCATCAACGGCGTCGTGAGAAGCACCGACCACAGCAGCCCGAAGCCGTACTGCGCCCCGGCCTGCGAATACGTGGCGATGCCGCTCGGGTCGTCGTCGGCCGCGCCGGTGATGAGGCCGGGGCCGAGGCGTGCCAGGAGCGGCTGTCGTTTTGTTTCGGGCGATTGCATGGCCATGGTCGGGGAAGGCGGCGCGCGGATCAAAGGATAACCGCACCTCCTTGCTCCAATCTGAAAATCGGTGGGTATTCAGTCCCTCGGCGGCCCCCACATCGCGGCGATGATCGCGCCGAACACGAGGTTGGTGACGCTCACCTCGAAGAAGTGCACCCAGCGAATGGCGTCGGGAAAGTAAGGCGACGGCAGGAGGAGCGGGGCGACCCCGCTCACGAGCGTGAAGACCACGCCCACCGCCACGGCGCCCTTCGCGCGGGGCAGCCCCGCCATGCGCACCAGCAGCACGCACACGATGACGAACAAGGGGCCGCGCACCAGGAGTTGCAGGAGGAAGATCACCGCGGGCGAGGGCAGCGTGCGCGTGGTGTAGAAGTCGCGGACGAGGGGGAAGATCGCCATCCCGGCGGCGAGGTACCCGAAGAGGTAGGCGAAGTCCGAAGCCACGAAACGCCAGGCCCGCTGCACGATGCCGCGCGAGCCGTACGGGCGAAAGTGGGGCGCCTGCCCTTCGCGGCCCGCGCTGAAGATCCGTCCCCAGAGGAGCGCCGCCACCGCGTACGTGAGGACTGCCTGGAGGATGAGGCGCGTGCCGTCGAGGTGGGCTTCCTCGAGGTAGTAAACGGCCTCGACGATGTTGACCACGGCCACCGTGAAGGGAATGGCCGCGAGCGCCGCTCCCAGCCTCCAGCCGCGCCATTCGGAGCGCATGGCGATGAAGGCGATCGCCGCCACTACGATGAGGTCGGTGAGGGCGACCCACGCAACGTGCCGCCATCCGGGAACTTCGACCTGGAGGGGAACGAGAAGGCGGGCGATCCCTTGCATGGCCGCGAGGCAGATCCAAGCGAGCAGGACCCGGGATGCGAAGCGCTTGTCGCTCATGCTGATTCCCCCTTCTTCTTTTGCCGATACGCGCGGATCGCATGTCGGCACCACTCGAGCTGCGCTTCATAGCTCCTTATCCCGAATTCGAGCGCGAGCCAGCCGGAAGTCGGCATGGCGGAGCGATGGGCGGTCAGGAACGCGCGCAGCGTGGGAACGTACGCAGCCATTTCCCTTTCGAGGTCCTTCAGGAAGCGCACCACGGCCGCCTTGCCCAGGGCCCCGTCCATGAACGCGAAGCGCAGGATCAGCTCTTCCATGCCGCTCACCACGTCCTCGCGGGTGATCGGCTGGGCGAGCCAGTGCTCGAGCTCCGCCTGGCCGGCCGCGGTCGGGTGGAAGGCCTTGCGGCGGCGCATGCCCGCGCGCTCCTCGATGCGCCCGCGGATGAGCCCCCCCGCTTCGAGCCGCGCCAGCGCAGGGTAGATCGCTCCCGGGCTGTCGCTGAAGCTCGCCATGGGGGTCGTCGCGAAGACCTTGCGCAGGTCGTAGCCCGAGGCGTTTTCCTGGCGCAGGAGCCCGAGGAGGGCGTGATCGAGGAGGGATACCGTCTTGCGCATGGTCATAGTACGAAGCGTACTATAACGAGGCGTACTGTCAAGCCGAGGCCGCCGGCCACGCTAGAATGCGCGCCATGAGAAACGA
>JBBRQA010000296.1:0-3935 GCA_038227085.1 Burkholderiales bacterium
AATGGGCGCAGCCCATCACCCAAACTTTTTCACCCGCAGGGGAAAAAGAGGAGCGACAATGGAGGTGGGGGCTTGGGGGCGTAGCCCCCGATTCAATAGCGTCCGCCGAGCTCCGGTTTGGGTGAATAATGGGCGCAGCCCATCACCCAAACTTTTTCACCCGCAGGGGAAAAAGAGGAGCGACAAAGGACGTGGGGGCTTGGGGGCGTAGCCCCCGATTAAATAGTCGTCGCGCCGAGCGCCGCCGAATTCACCGAGCGCGCGTACTTCGCGAGCACGCCGCGCTCGACCTTCGGCTTGGGCGGCTTCCATGCCGCTTTGCGTTTGGCCAGCTCGGCATCGTCCAGTGCGACCGACAACGTCTTCGCATCGGCGTCGATGGTGACCATGTCGCCTTCGTGGATCAGCGCGATCGGTCCGCCCTTGGCGGCTTCAGGCGCGACGTGGCCGACGACCAGGCCGTGGGTTCCGCCCGAGAAACGCCCATCGGTGATCAGACCGATGGAATCGCCGAGGCCCTGACCGACCAGGGCGGCGGTGACCGCGAGCATCTCGGGCATGCCGGGCGCGCCTGCGGGGCCTTCGTGGCGGATGACCACCACATCGCCGGCCTTGATGGCGCGCTTGTCGATCGCGGCGAAGCATGCGTCCTCGCTGTCGAAGACGCGCGCCGGGCCGGTGATCGAGCGTTTCTTGAGCCCGGCGATCTTCGCCACCGCTCCCTCGGGCGCGAGGTTGCCGCGCAGGATGACGATGTGCCCGGTCGGGAACAACGGCTTCTCGATCGGCTTCACCACCACCTGGGCGCGCTTGTAGATCGAGCGCACCTTCGCGAGATTCTCGGCCAGCGTCTGGCCGGTGACGGTCGGGCAGGAGCCGTCGATCAGCTTGGCCTCGATCATCGCCTTGAGCACCGCCGGCGTGCCGCCGACCTTGTGCAGCTCGTGCATCGCGAAGCGCCCGCCCGGTTTCAGATCGGCGATCCACGGCGACTTCGCTCCGACGCGATCGAAGTCCGCCAGCGTCCATTCGACCTGGGCCTCGCGGGCGATCGCCATCAGGTGCAGCACGGCGTTGGTCGATCCGCCCAGCGCGAGCACGAAGGTGTAGGCGTTCTCGATCGAGGCGCGCGTGATCAGTTGGCTGGGCTTGATGCCCGCGCGCACCGCGCGCACCACCGCGCGGCCGGCGAGGTACGCCTCGCGTTCCTTCGCCGCCGACACCGCGGGAAAGCTCGCGTCGTACGGCAGCGACAGGCCCATGGCCTCGATCGCCGACGACATGGTGTTGGCGGTGTACATGCCGCCGCACGAGCCCTGACCAGGGCAGGCCTCGCGCTCGACCTTGGCGACACCTTCGTCGTCGAGCTTGCCAGCCTGGTGCTTGCCGACCGCCTCGAAGATCGAGACGATGTCGACCTCTTCGCCATCCTCGGTCATGCCCGGCAGGATCGAGCCGCCGTAGACGAACACCGAGGGGATGTCGAGCCGCGCCATCGCCATCACGCAGCCGGGCATGTTCTTGTCGCAGCCGCCGAAGGCGATCAGGCCGTCGTGGTGCATGCCGCCGGACACCACCTCGAGGGAGTCGGCGATCACTTCGCGCGAGACCAGCGAATAGCGCATGCCCGAGTGGCCCATCATGATGCCGTCCGACGCGGTGGGAGCGCCGTAGATCTGCGGCACTCCGCCTTCAGCGCGGATACCTTCGATGGCCTTGCGCGCGAGCCGGTCGAGGTGGCTGTTGCACGGCGTGATGTCCGAATGCAGCGACGCGACGCCGATCAGCGGTCGGGCGAAGTCATCGTCATGGAATCCCACCGCGCGCAGCATGGCGCGATTGGGCGCGCGATTGATGCCGCCGGTGGTCTCGCGGCTGCGGGGATTGTCGGTCTTGGCCATGACGCCTCCTGGGTGAGGGCGCAGGATCGCCGGCCAGGCCGCGAGATCAATGGCGTGGCCCACCGCTTCCCCCGCCCGCCGAGCTCTGGTTTGCGTGAACAATGGGCGTAGCCCATCACGCAATCATGTCGGTCCCCTGGGGGCCGACATGAGGAGCGACACTGATTCCCGGGGGCCCGGGGGCAGAGCCCCCGTATTATCAGCGCGAGCGGATGTCCGGAGCCGACAAGCGTTCCATGACCGAAACCACCATCTGCCAAGGAGGCTCCACCAGCAGTTGGGTATGGAAGGGATCGAGACCGCACACGCCGCGCGCGGCGATGAACGCACGGTAGCGCTCGGCGAGCCGCTGCATGCCCATGCGCTCGCCGCTGGCGAGACGGCAGCACCAGGCGGCGGCAGCGCAGGCGCCGCGCGCGGTCGCGGCGTCGAACTCCCAGCCGCTGCGCCTGAGATCCAGGATCTCGCCGGCGATGACCGGGCGCTCGGGCTCGCGAGCGTCGATCGGCAGGAAATGCCGCGGACCCAGCAGGCGATCGGGTTGGTCGCGGATGAAGCGCGGCGTGGGCGGAAGGGCTTCGGACGCGGGGCGCCGGCGTCCGAGCAGTCGTCGCGTTGCGACGGTGGCGTCACGCGGCTCGAAGGCCTCCATCACCAGCACGCGGTTGGCGTGCTCGAGCGAGCGCAATGACGATCCGGCGACCAGCACGGTGCTGACGCCCGCGCGTGCGAGCGCGGGCAGCACTTCGAGCAGCGTGGTGGTGCCATCGAGCGCACGGCCGAGCAGCCGGCGCATGCCCGCGTCGATCGACAGGAAGTTGCTGGCCGCGGTATCCTCGTCGACCAGTAGCAGGGTGCCGCCAGCTGCGCGGGCCTGTAGCACGCTCGCGGCCATGCTCGTCGCTCCCGAGGCGCGCGCGGTGGTGAAGGCGCGCGCGCGCGCGCGGGGCAGGCGCGCGAAGAACAGCGAGAGGTCCTGGGCTTTGATGCGGCGCTCTTCCTCGGCCTGCACCAGGCAGGCGGAGGCGTCAGCCACCACCCGCTCGCGGCCGTCGCCCGGAGGATGGTTGCGGCGACCGGCGGCTATGGCGGCGAGCAGCGTGCTCTTGCCGTGGTAGGGGGCGCCGCCGATCGCGGTGATGCCGTGGCGGATGCCGAGGCCGCGATGCCGGCCGAGCGGACCGAGATCGATGGTGACGCGCAGCGCCGGCGGCGAGCGCAGCGGGCGGCAGCCGCTGGCGGGGCCGCCGGCTGCACCGCGCGCGAGCCGCGAGCCATCGCCGAGGAAGGCGACCAGGCCTTGGCCAGGCAGCGCGGCGCGCAGGCGCTCTTGGATGGCGACGGCGCGGCGGTGGGCGTCCAGTCCCGGGCGCCGCCGGCGGACCGCCAGCGCACGGGCGAAGGACTCGAGCGCGCGCACGAAGCGTGCGAAGCGCGGGGAGTCGCAGCACATGCCCGCGAGCGGCAGGCGCAGCAACAGGCGTAGGCACAGGCGCTTGCCGCCGTGCTCGAGATAGCAGGCGTTGGTCGCCGCCACCGCAGCGCCCGGTTGGTGCGTCGATGCGGTTATGGCTGGGCGTGCGAGGAGCGTGCTCCACGCCTGGCGCAACACCCAATCGCAGGTCGCCGCCCCGCCGGCGGGGGTGCGATCGGGGGTGCCGAGTCCCGAGGCGTCCACGACCACATGGGCGTTCACGCGGTCATCGGGCTCGGCCCCTGCCTCGAGCTCCTCGACCACCAGGACTCCCGAGGCGAGACGCCAGCTGCCCAGAACCTCGCGCCACGCTCGTGGGCCCCAGCCATCGATGCGGCGCAAGGTTGCGGCCAATTCGCGCCTAGACCTCGGGGGAGGGTCGGCGGCGAGCGGGAAGAGCGGCGGAATTCCAGGAAATCCATCCCCCGAGAGCTGCGCGTCCATGCGCGCACGGTAACGCTCGTTTCGGCCCCACCAGGGCTTGCGCCGGCCAACCCAGTCCGATCTGTCGGGCGCACGAAGGGTTGCACCTACGCGTACCATCCCATACGCACCTGGCG
>JBBRQA010000297.1:0-3895 GCA_038227085.1 Burkholderiales bacterium
CACCAGCGCGAGCGGCCCGTGCTTGAGCTCGCCCGCGGGATAGGCCTCGGCGTGGATGTAGGAAATCTCCTTGAGCTTCAGCGCGCCTTCCAGCGCCACCGGATAGTGGATGCCGCGCCCGAGGAAGAGCGCGTGGTCGCGCTCGGCGAAGCGCTCGGCCCACGCCTGGATCTGCGGCTCGAGATTCAGCGCGTGCTGGATGCTGCCCGGCACGAAACGCAACTGCGCGATGGCGTCGGCTTCGGCGGCGGGCGCGAGGCGCCCCTTGGCCTTGGCGATCGCGAGCGAAAGCGTGAAGAGCGCCGCGAGCTGGGTGGTGAAGGCCTTGGTCGAGGCCACGCCGATCTCCGCACCGGCGCGCGTGAAGAACACGAAGCGCGATGCGCGCGGAATGGCGCTCTCGCGCACGTTGCAGATGGAGAGCGTGTGCTGCTGGCCCAGCTCCTTGGCGCGCTTCAGCGCCTCCATGGTGTCGAGTGTCTCGCCCGATTGCGAGATCGTGACCACCAGCTGGCGCGCATTGGGGATCGAGTCGCGATACCGGTATTCGTGGCCCAGCTCCACGTTGCACGGCGTGAGCGCCAGGCCCTCGATCCAGTAGCGCGCGACCAGCCCCGCGTAGAAGCTGGTCCCCGAGGCGAGCACCAGCACCGAATCGATGTCGCGAAAGACCGCCTCGGCCCCCTGGCCGAAGAGGCCGTCCACGTCCACTCCCGCGTCGATCATGCCCTCCAGCGTGTCGGACACCGCGCGCGGCTGCTCGTGGATCTCCTTCTGCATGTAGTGGGTGTATATGCCGAGGTCCACCGCGTCGGCAGTGAGCTCCGAGAGGTGCTCGCGGCGCTTCACCGTGCGCCCTTCGCGATCGACGATGGTCACGCCCGAACGCTTCAGGGCGACAACGTCGCCGTCTTCGAGGTAGATCACGCGGCGCGTCTCGGCGATCACCGCGGAGAGGTCCGAGGCGAGGAAATTCTCGCCATCGCCCAGGCCCACCACCAGCGGGCAGCCCATGCGCGCGCCGGTCAGCGTCTGCGGGTCCTCGAGAGCGACCACGCCGATCGCATAGGCGCCGTGCAGGTCGGCCGCGGCCTTGCGCGTCGCCTCGAAGAGGTCCCCGCTCGCCTTGAAGTAGTGATGGATCAGGTGCGCGATCACCTCGGTGTCGGTCTGCGACTCGAAGGGATAGCCGAGCGCCTTCAGGCGCGCGCGCTGCTCCTCGTGATTCTCGATGATGCCGTTGTGCACCACCGCAATCTCGTTCATCGAGACGTGCGGGTGGGCGTTGGGCTCCGTCACCCCGCCGTGCGTGGCCCAGCGTGTGTGCGCGATGCCGAGAATCCCCTTCAGGTCCTCGGCGCGGACGGCGCTTTCCATCTCCGCCACGCGGCCCACCCTGCGCACGCGCCGGATGCCGTCGTTCACGACCGCTATGCCGGCCGAGTCGTAGCCGCGATATTCGAGGCGCTTCAGCCCTTCCGTGAGGATGGGCACGATGTCACGGCTGGCGATTGCTCCGACGATTCCGCACATGGGGGGCTCGGCCCGCTGAGGGCAAGGATGGGGAGCCCCATTGTCTCAAAAAACAAGCTCTCCCCAGCCTGGGGACCGGGGAGAGTTAGAAGTTAGGCGCCATGCTCTTGGCCTCACGCCGCCTAGCAGGCCGCGGGAGAGGAGGGAACCCACGACCTGAACCGATTCTGCGCGGCCCCATGCTGCGGCGCAGCGGGAAAGTGCTCAAGTGGAATGCCGAATATTCGACGGCCGCCGGATACGGCGCGCGGCGCGCCAGGCCACGCCCGCGCGGGCCGCTCCCGCGAGGGTCAGGGTGGCCAAAAGCGGCGCCACGGCGACAAACAGCCCCGAGCGCAACGCGTACGTCGCCCCCGCGATAGCCGCCACACCCACCAGCAGCGCCACCGCGAAGGCCGCTCGCCAGTCGCGCAGCAGGAAGGCCAGGGCGCCGAGCGAGAGCAGGAGCACCGAGAGCGGCCGCGACGCCTCCTGCGGGGCGGCGGCGAGCGCAGTGCGCAGGGACTGCGCGTGCACCACGATCGCGGGCGAATCGCGCGCGGCCCCTTCCCATGCCGCGAGATTCACGGGCACGGCGATCCGGTCTGCGTACGGCATCGCCTCGCCCACCAGCACGATGCGGTCGCGGAAGAGGCGCTGGAGCACGGCGTGGCTCTCGGTCTCCAGGACGGTCTTCAGCGGCACGTAGCGCAACGCCGGCCCCAGCGCATAGTCGATGAGACCGTCGCTGCACCGCTTCGAAAGGGCGCGGCACAACCTTCCCGCGAATGTGGGGAAGCCGCCATCCTCCGTGGGAATGACGAGCGAGAAGCGGCGCGTCACGCCGTCGCCGTCGCGTGCGAGGAGGCCGATGCCCATGCGCGCGTCACCCAGCAGCGCCAGGTAGGGCGTGTGAATGCGCCGCGCCGAGCGCGTGCGCGCATCGATGTTGAGCGCCGTGACGAAGGGCGCGGCGCGCGCCGCTGCGGCGAGCCCCAGGAAGAGCGCGCGATCCAGGCCGGGATGAATCGCGTCGAAGGAGCGCTCGGGAAGCGGGTAGTCAAGCCCGATGGCGCGCGGCCCGGCGGAAGCGATGCGCGCGAGACCGAGGCCGAGCGGCTCGTGCCAGAGGCCAGGCGGAGCCGCGATGGCCTCCACCGTCGCCGGGTCGATTCCGACCACGATGATGTCGTCGGGGGCCGGCTTGGGAGCGAGATTGCGCAACAGCCTCCACTCGCGGTCGAGCAGCCAGTCGTCGAGCGCGCTCGCGGGCGGGGTGAGCGAGAACGCGAAACCGGCGAGCGCGAGCGCCGCTACGGCGAAGGCGCGCAGCGCGGCGCGTGCGCCGTCGTCGGCTTCGATCATGGGGGCTTATCTTAACGCGCACCGTGGCGGGTGCTAGACTTGCCCCTTAATTTCCGCGTCCCCCGAGAAAAACATGGCAGGGGAGTCACCCAGCCTCGCACAGCTGAGCGCCATCGCCGACCCCTTCGTGAGGGAGCTCGCGTCCTTGGGCCGCTTGCGCAGCTATCCGAAGAACACCGTCTTCATCACCGAGGGCGACTCGAGCGACTCGGTATTCGTGGTTCTTTCCGGGCGGGTGAAGATTTTCCTGTCGGATACCGAAGGCCACGAGATGATCCTCGACACCCAGGGGCCGGGCGAATACGTAGGCGAGATGGCCCTCGACGGCAAGCCGCGCTCGGCCTCGGTGATGACCCTGGAGACCTCCACTTTTTCGGTGGTGTTGCGCGATCCGATCAAGGAAGCGATTCGCCGCAATCCCGACTTCGCGCTCGACATGATTTCCAAGATCATCGATCGCGCGCGTCTCGCCACCAACAGCGTGAAGGATCTGGCGCTGCTTGACGTGTATGGGAGAGTGGCCCGCCTGCTGCTCAACATGGCGGTGGAAACGAACGGCAAGCTCGAGATCCCCGAGAAGCTCACCCAGCAGGAGATCGCGGAGCGCGTCGGCGCCTCGCGCGACATGGTGAGCCGCATCTTCCGCGACCTCACCGCGGGCGGCTACATCTCGGTGGAGAGCCGCCACATCACCATCAACAAAAAGCCGCCGGCGCGGTGGTGAGATAGCGGGGCGGGCGTTGGAGCGGGCGACAAGCCGCCGCTCAACGCCGCGTGACAGGGACCCACGTAATTTTCCGCATTCGTGTCACGTGTTTTGCCGTTCGTCGCCTCGAGTATCAGCGCGTAGCCTCGCTTCTGCCTGGCGCACACAGGCAGGACGATGAGGCCGACATGCTCGACGAACCCCGCAACCACGATCCGAAACCCACCGAACAGGAACGCGTCTGGATGCAGGCCGATCCCTTCCGCGTCGCCGCGCGCGTCATGGCGCTGACCGTTCTCGCCGTCATCATCG
>JBBRQA010000298.1:0-3857 GCA_038227085.1 Burkholderiales bacterium
CGCTGCGCGGCGAGGGCAACGCGATGCAGCTCGCCTACAACGGTGCCGCGGCGGTGTCCAAGCTGGCAACCGTGGACACGACCATCGACGAAGATCTCCTCAACTGGGAAGCGGTGCGCTTGTCGGGCATCGCATTCAAATGGACTCACGAGGCGCCGCTCGATCTGGCCATCGCCGAGGTCGCGGTGGACAAGGCGTACTCGCGCGTCGTGGTAAATCCCGACGGCAAGCTGAACCTCCAGCAGCTGAAGGCCGCGACACCCGCGGAGCCCGCCGCCCCCGCGCCCGCGCCCACGCCGGCCGAGGAGAAACCGCGCAACATCCGCATCGATCGCGTCAACTTCACCGACAGCCGCCTCAATTTCACCGATCACTTCATCAAGCCCAATTACACCGCGGATGTCGGCGGGCTCGCGGGCAGCGTGACCAATCTCTCGTCGGATACCGCCACGCGCGGCGTGGTGGACCTGAAAGGCGCCTACGACCAGACATCGCCCGTCACGATTGCGGGTACTGTCAATCCGCTCTCGGGAGACCTCTTCCTCGACATCGTAGCGAAGGGCAAGGACATCGAGCTGCCGAAGCTTTCCGCGTATTCGCTGCGCTACGCGGGATATGGCATCACCAAGGGCAGGCTCACCCTCGACGTGAAGTACCACATCGAGCACGGCAAGATGGAGGGACGCAATCGCATATTCCTCGACCAGCTCACCTTCGGCGAGCACGTGGACAATCCCGAGGCGACCAAGCTGCCGGTGCTCTTCGCGGTGAACCTGCTGAAGAATTCGAAGGGCGAGATCGACCTCGAGCTGCCCGTGAGCGGCTCGCTCGACGACCCGCAGTTCGCGATCGGCGCGCTCGTGGGACAGGTCGTCTCCAACCTCCTCAAGAAAGCGATCACCGCTCCATTCTCGCTGCTGACCGCGGCCTTCGGCGGGGGCGGTGGAGGAGGAACAACTGCTGCGAGCGGCGACGATCTCGCCTACGTGGAATTCGAGCCCGGGCGCGAGGACCTCGACGCCGGGGATCGCAAGAAGCTCGACGCCGTGGTGAAGGCGCTCCTCGATCGTCCCGCCATCAAGCTCGAGATGGCGCCGCGCAACGATGCGCAGAAGGACCCCCTCGCGCTGAAGAAAGCCACCCTTCGCGCGAAGCTCAAGGCAACGGACGACGCGCAATATGCCGCGCTGGTGAAGGCCGAGTACCTGCGCGAGGCGGCGCCTAAGACACCACCCAAGGATGCGTCACCCAAGGACGCCGCGCCCAAGGAGGTTCCGGCGGCCGAGATGGAAGCATTCCTCCTCGACCGAATCCCGCTGGGCGACGATGACTTGCGCGCTCTCGCCTCGCGCCGATCCGAGCAGGTGAAGGCTTACCTCGTCGGCGAGGGCAAGCTCAGCGCAGATCGCGTGCTGGTGGCCACCGCGCCGCAGCCTTCCACGGAAAAAAACCAGTCGAGCCGGGTGGAGTTCACCTTGAAGTAACATGGCCGCTTTGATTCTCGAGGCGTGCGAATGAAGATTGCGATGATGGGCTCCGGCGGCGTCGGCGGATTTTTCGGCGGGCGCCTGGCGAAGGCCGGGTATGACGTGAGCTTCATAGCGCGCGGCGCGCATTTGAAGGCCCTGCGCGAGCACGGCCTCACCATCGAGAACGCGGCGCAAGGCGATATCCACGTTCCCAACGTCCACGCCACCGACGATCCCGCGAGCCTCGGTCCAGTCGACCTGGTGATCCTCTCGGTGAAGCTGTGGGACACGGAGTCGGCCGCGCAATCCATCAGGCCCCTCGTCGGTCCGGATACGGGCGTCCTCTCGCTGCAGAACGGCGTCATCAAGGACGACATCCTGCGCGAAGTCTTCCCGGAGAAGAACGTAATGGGCGGCGTTTGCTACGTGGCGACGCACATCTCGCGCCCGGGCGTTATCGACCAGGTCGGCACCATGCAGCGCATCATCGTGGGAGAGTACGATGGCCGCGCCTCGGAGCGAGTGAAGTTCCTGCACGAAGCGCTCGCCAAATCGGGCGTCACCGCGGAACTGAGCACCGACGTGCGCCGCGCGATCTGGGAGAAGTACGTTTTCCTGGTGGCGCTTTCGGCGACCACCACCGCCATGCGCAGCACCATTGGTCCGATCCGCGAGAATCCGCGGACACGCGCCTTCCTCCTCCAGCTCATGCGCGAAGTGGTGGCGGTCGGCCGCGCGCACGGCGTGAGCCTCGCCGAGGACTACGCTGATGCGCGCCTGGCGTTCGCCGACGGGCTCCCCCCGGACATGACGTCTTCCATGGCGCACGACCTCGAGCGCGGCAATGCGCTGGAGGTGAACTGGCTCTCGGGAGGCGTGGTCAAGCTCGGCAAGGAGAAGGGGATTCCGACTCCTGCGAATGCCGCGGTGTGCGACATCCTCGCGCTGCAGGCGACGGGCAAGAAATGACGCACGCGGCGCTCACGGTGCGCTCGATCCGCGCCGTGGCGGTCGAGGTGCCGATGAGGCACGCCCTCGGCACGAGCCGCGCGGTGATCCGCGCCGCGCCGCTCATCCTCATCGACCTCGAGACCGAGGAGGGCGTCACCGGGCGCGCGTATCTCTTCTGCTACGTTCCCGCCGCGGCCGTGGCGATCGCGAGCCTCCTCGCGGAAGTCGAGCGCGTGGTGAAGGGAGATCGCGTGGCGCCGGTGGACCTGTGGGCGAAGCTCGCCAAGCGCTTCACGCTGATCGGCGTGCAGGGTATCGTTCGAATGGCGATGGCGGGCTTCGACGTCGCGTGCTGGGATGCGCTGGCGATCGCAGCCGGGCAATCGCTGGCCTGTCTCCTCGGCGGCGCGCCGCGGCCGATCCGCGCGTATAACAGTTGCGGCCTCGGCCTCATGGCGGTGGACCGGCTCGCGAAGGAGGCGGAGGAGCTCCTCGAGGGTGGATTCCAGGGCGTGAAGCTGCGCCTGGGCTACGACACGCTTGCCGCCGACATCGGCGCGGTGCGCGCGGTGCGCGGGCGCCTGCCCGCCGGCGTCGAGCTCATGGTCGACTATAACCAGGCGCTGACGGTGGCCGATGCGCTCGAGCGCGGGCGCGCGCTCGATGCCGAAGGGGTTTATTGGATCGAGGAGCCGATCCGCCACGACGATTACCGGGGCGCCGCGGAACTTGCACGCGCGCTCACCACTCCGATACAGATCGGGGAGAACTTCTCGCAAGCGCACGCGATGGAAGAGGCGCTGGCAGCCGGCGCGTGCGACTACGTGATGCCCGACCTCGAGCGCATCGGCGGCGTCACCGGCTGGATGCGCGCCGCAGCACTCGCGCACGCCCACGGAAGGGAAATGTCGTCGCATCTGTTCCCCGAGGTGAGCGCCCATCTCCTCGCGGTCACGCCGACCGCGCATTGGCTGGAGTACGTCGATTGGGCCGCGCCGATACTCGCGGAGCCGATCGCGATCGCCGATGGCTTCGCCCGCGTCCCGGATCGGCCGGGCAACGGGCTCGCGTGGAATCCTTCCGCGGTCGAGCGGTACCGCATGAAATGAGGCATTGATGTTCATCGTTGGATTAGGCACCGCGGTCCCGCCCAAGAGCTTCACCCAGGCCGACTGCTGGGCTGCGCTGCAACGCGCGGACCGGCCCGAGCTCACCCCCCGCACGCGCGCGATCCTGCAGGGCATCCTCACGCACGACAACGGCATCGAGCGCCGCTCGCTCGCGCTCGACAATCTCGACGAAGGCTTCGAGATCGATCCCGACACGCTGCACCGGCGATTCGTGAAGAACGCGCCGCGGCTCGCCTCGCAGGCGGCCGCGCGCGCGCTGGCAGACGCGGGGCTCGGTGCGGGTTCGATCGACGCGGTGATCATCAGC
>JBBRQA010000299.1:0-3835 GCA_038227085.1 Burkholderiales bacterium
GACCGAACACCGTGTATGGCCGGTTGGCGTAACGGTGGAAAGGCTCGTCGCGCGGCACCGCGTTGGGAATGCTCGCGAGGTTGCCGGGAATGGTCTCGGGCGGCCCATCGTCCGAGTAGTACTTGGGCGAGGTCGTCGCCTTCGGCGGCCCTTTCGAGGTTGCCGCACAGCCTGCCAGGACCGTCATCGCCAGGAGGGCGGCAATGCGGACGCGCATCAACTAGACACCAGCTGCTTGTGCGTCGCGATCGACATGAGGATGCCGAAGCCCACCAGGATGGAAAGGAGCGCCGTACCCCCATAGCTGATCATCGGCAATGGCACGCCCACCACCGGCAGGATGCCGCTCACCATGCCCATGTTGACGAAGGCGTAGGTGAAGAAGGTGAGCGTGATCGCCCCCGCGGTAAGGCGCGAGAAGACCGTCGACGCGTTGGCCGCGATCATCATGCCGCGCGCGATGATGAGCATGTACAGGATGATCAGCACGATGTTGCCGACCAGCCCGAATTCCTCGCCGAAAACCGCGAGGATGAAGTCGGTGGAGCGCTCCGGCACGAAGTCGAGCTGCGCCTGCGTGCCGTTCAGCCACCCCTTGCCGAGGACCCCGCCCGAGCCGATGGCGATGGTCGACTGGATGATGTGGTATCCGGCGCCGAGCGGATCCTCCATCGGGTCGAGGAGGGTGAGGATCCTCTTGCGCTGGTAGTCGTGCATCATCGGCCACAGGAACGGCACGGCCACCGCGATCGTCACCATCATCGAGCCGATCACCTTCCACGACAGCCCCGCGAGGAAAATCACGAAGAACCCCGAGGCGAAGATGAGGAGCGCCGTGCCGAGGTCGGGCTGGCGCACGATGAGCCCCACGGGCAGCGCGAGCACGATCGCCGCGATCGCGAAGTCGCGCATGCGCAATCCCTCTTCGCGCCGGTGGAAGTACCACGCGAGCACGAGCGGCACGCCGATCTTCATGATCTCCGAAGGCTGCACCACGGTGACGCCGAGGTTGAGCCACCTGCGAGCGCCGTTCCTCACCTCACCGAAGAGCGCCACGCCGATGAGGAGCGAGAGGCCGGCGAGATAGACCGCGGGCGCGAGCCGCATCAGCAGCTGCGGCTGGATCTGCGCGAAGAGCCACAGCGCGAAGATCGCGAGCGCCAGGTTGCGGCCCTGGCCCACGGCACGTTCGAAGGACGAGCCGCCGGAAGCCGAATAGACCACCGTGAGGCCGAGGGCGAGGGTGAGCGCGAGCGCGGCCATCAGCGGCCCGTCGATGCGCCGCGTGATCATGTCGAAGATGCGGCTAATCATGTTCCTCGTCGTCCGAGCCGGGATCGAGCGGCTTCTTCGACACGGCTTTCTTGCCGAGGAGGAAGTAATCGAACACCTCGCGCGCGATCGGGCCCGCCGTGCTGCCGCCGTGCTTGCCGTTCTCCACCAGGATCGCCAGGGCGAGCTTGGGATCGTCGGCCGGCGCGAAGGCGATGAGGAGCGCGTGGTCCCAGTGCTCCTGCTTCAGGCGCTTCTCGTCGTATTTCTCGCCCTGCTTCATGCCCACCACCTGCGCGGTGCCGGTCTTGGCGGCGATCGCATAGGTGGCGCCCGCGCCGGCCTGCGCCATGGTGCCGCCCGGGCGCGTCACGTCCACCATCGCGGCGCGCACCAGCGCGATGTGATCGGGATTCGTCACCACCGCGTCGCGCGCAACGGAAGGCCCCACGACGCGCGTCTCCTGCGTCTTGGAATCCTGCACCGCCTTGAGAAGGCGCGGATGCACCGGCACACCGTTGTTGGCGATGGTGGCCGTGGCCGCGGCGAGCTGCAGCGGGGTGGTGAGCAGGTAGCCCTGGCCGATGCCCACGCTCACCGTGTCGCCGGCGTACCACTTCTGCTTGAAGCGCTTCTGCTTCCACTCCTGCGAGGGCGCGAGGCCGGCGAGCTCGCCGTCGATGTCGATGCCGGTGGGCGCGCCGAATCCGACACTCGACAGGAAGCGATGGATCGAGTCGATGCCGAGCTCGTTGGCGAGGCCGTAGTAGTACGTGTCGCACGAAATCACGATCGACTTGTGCATGTTCACCAGCCCGTGGCCTCCCTTCTTCCAGTCGCGGTAGCGGTGCGGCACCCCCGCGAGCGTGAAGTAGCCCGGGTCGGAGATCGTGAATTCGGGGCTGCGCTTCTTGTACTCGAGGGCGGCCAGCGCCATGAAGGGCTTGATGGTGGAGCCGGGCGGATACTGGCCGCGCAGCGCCCGGTTGTTGAGCGGCTTGTCGGGCGAGTTGTTGAGCGCGTCCCAGTTCTGCGGATCGATGCCGTCGACGAAGAGGTTGGGATCGAAGCCGGGCTTGGAGACGAGCGCCAGGACTTCGCCCGTCTTCGGGTCGATCGCCACCAACGCGCCCTTGTAATCCTGGAAGGCGTCCTCGGCGATCTTCTGAAGCCTGAGGTCGAGGGTGACCACCAGGTTGTTGCCGGAGAGGGGCTCGCTTCTCGACAACGCACGGATGGCGCGCCCGCCCGCGTCGATCTCCACCTGCTCGGAGCCGGTGACGCCGTGCAGCTCTTTCTCGTAGGCGCCCTCGATGCCGAGCTTGCCGATGTGGTCGGTGCCCTTGTAGTTGGGCGCGAGGCCCTGCTCGTCGATCCTCTTCACGTCGGCGTCGTTGATGCGCCCGATGTAACCGATCGCGTGCGAGGCGACTTCCCCCTGCGGATAGGAGCGGAAGAGGCGCGCCTTGATCTCGAAGCCGGGGAAGCGGAAACGGTTCACCGCGAAGCGCGCCACCTCTTCCTCGGTCAGGCGCGTGCGTATCGGCAGGCTCTCGAAATTCTTGCTCTCCTCCTGAAGCTTCTTGAAGCGCCGGCGGTCGCGCGACGTGACGTCGATCAACGACGAGAGCTCGTCGATGGCGCGCTCGACGTTTGCGACCTTGCTGGGCGTGATCTCGAGCGTGTAGGCCGAATAGTTGGCGGCGAGCACCTCGCCGTTCCTGTCGAGGATGAGGCCGCGGTTGGGCACCACCGGCACCACCGAGATGCGGTTCTGCTCGGCGAGCGTGTGGTAGTACTCGCGCTGGACCACCTGGAGCCAGCTGAAGCGCCCGAGCAGGATCGCGAAGGCGACGATGATGAGGAACCCCGAGAGCAGCAGGCGGTTGCGGAAAATGGTGAGCTCGCGCTGCTGGTCGCGCAGCGCCTGGCCGAGCATCATGACGCCGAGTCCCCGCGCCGGCGGCGCACGAGAGGCATGTACAGGAGCCAGTTCACCGGGCCCCAGAGGAGCGCGGTCACCACCGGCGAGATGAAGTACGCGATGCCGGGGAAATCCGCGCCCAACAGCAGGTTCAGGACCAGCATCACGCAGCTCGTCAGCACCATGATGCCGAGCACGTGCAGCGTCTGCTCGGCGAGCCCGAAGGTGAGGATGCGAACGCGCAGTACCTGGGTGCCGAAGATGGCGATCACGTAGGCGAAAGCGTGCTGGCCGAGGAGCATGGAGTCGCTCACGTCCATGAGCAGGCCCAGCGCGAATGCCACGCCCTGCCCGATCGAGCGCGGCTCTTGCACCGCCCAGAAGATGAGGACCAGGATCACGAAGTCGGGCCGCGCCAGGAGCCACGTCCCCGACCACGGCAGGATGGAGAGCAGGAAGGCGACCACCATCGAGAAGAACACCAGCCCCACGCTCGCGGGGAGCTTCATCACGTCACGGGCGAGCGGGGTGAGGTCGGCGGCGCGCATTACTGGCGCCGCGCGCGCGTGCGGTCGCGCGCGCTCTTCCTGGGCGTCTCCTCGACCTTGGTGTCGGGGCGCGCCACCGACGCGGCGGGCA
>JBBRQA010000300.1:0-3819 GCA_038227085.1 Burkholderiales bacterium
CGCCGCCGCGGACCCGCAGCGCACCCAGGGCCTCATGTTTCGCAAGTCCCTCGGCAAGGACGACGGCATGCTGTTCGTCTTCGACGAGATCGAATACCACAGCATGTGGATGAAGAACACGTTGATTCCGCTGTCGGTCGCGTTCCTCGACTCGAAGGGCGAGATCCTCAATATCCTCGACATGGAGCCGCAAACCCTCGACACGCACATGGCGGCGGGGCCGGCGCGCTACGCGATCGAGACCAACAAGGGCTGGTTCGCGGAGAAGAAGATCAAGCCCGGCGACAAGGTCACCGGGCTTCCCAGGTAACGCCTACGCGCCGAATATCGCCCGCCGGAAAATTCCCCCGGAGGCGACCATCATGAAGAGCAGCGGCATCGACAGCGCCGTGTTGGTCCGCGAGGCGAGGAAGGCGACGCGGCGCGCCTTGTTCTTCTCGTCGTCGGTGGCCGGCACGATGCCGAGGATCTTCTTCTGGTTGGGCCAGATCAGCACCCACACATTGAACAGCATGATGAGGCCGAGCCATGCGCCGATGCCGATCGGCACGTAGGCGCGCTCCTTGAAGAGCAGCGCCTGCCCGGTCTTGTCGCCGAGGATGAAGAAGCCCATCAGCACCGTCACCACCGCGGCCCAGCGGAAGAAGAAGAGCGCGCGGGGCGCCACGTGCTTGGTGATGCCCGCGCCGGTGGGCGGCGTGTCTGCCGCGGCCTTCTTCAGCGCGTCGACCTGCACGAAGTTGAAGTAATAGAGAAGGCCGATCCACATCACGCCCGCCATGATGTGCAGCCAGCGCCCGAGACCGTACTGGATGAAGTCCATGGTCATGTCAGCCTCCCATCATCGCGCGAGCGAGGTAATAGAGAACCACGGTGAGGACGAGACCGGTGATCACGGTGCCCCATAGCGAATCCAATGGATTTTTCATCGTTTTGCTCCGGATAGTGGGACGGCATGCGTGCGGATACTAGCATGCGCCCTTTCGAGGCACCCCGAAAACCCCTAACGATTGAAGGGGTTAGGCGGCCAGCCGACCGGCGTTGACGGCGGCGATGGCCTTCGCCTGGGTGAAGTCGGGCGCGTGCCCCACGGCGTAGAGGCACGCGGCGACCAGATTCATCGCGGGCACGGGCACGGGAATCGCGCCCGACATCACGCGCTTGATCCAGCGCGCCATGCCCTGCGCATCCTCGGGCGGCGGCGGGACGGTGGCGCGCATCTCCTGCAGGTCCGCCTCGAACAGCACCTCGCGGTTGCCGTCGCGAATGCTCTCGATGCGCGGGCGCGTGGACAGTGTCAGCGGGGAGCGCCCCGCGGGCCACGTGAGCGCGACGAAGTCGCCGTCGACCTGCGGCGCGAGCGCCTCGATGCGCTCGCTCGGCGTGCCCGCGACCGACAACGTGAGGCGCACCGCGTCACCCTGCGTCGGATCGAGCGCCTGCGCGACGAGCTGTGCCGGCCCCTCGAGGCCGAGGCGTCCGCGCAACGCGATGAGCGCGGCGAAGCGCGAGCCCAGCAGTTGCGCGGGAATGAAGGCGATGCGATCGGCGCGCAGGTTTTCCTCGGCCTGGGCGAGCGAGGCGCAGGGCATCACCCCCAGCTCGCGCAGCACGCAGACCGAGGAGACCCCGCACGGTGAATCGAGGATGCCGTGGATGGCGACCGGCACCTCGAAGCGCGCGAGAAGCGCGGCGGCCAGGGCCACCATCAATGCCTCGCCCGGCACCAACCCGTACGCGGGAATCGCCACCGCGCGCGCTCCCGCCATGAGCGGCGCGCGATCCATGCGCTCCTCGGCCGCGCGATAAAGGCCGATCAGCTCCTCGCCAGTCGCGCCCGCCGCGGTGAGCGCGCCCAGCACCGCGCCCACCTCGATGTCGTCGAGCCCCTCGTCGAGCATTGCGCCCCACAATCGCGCCGCGGCATCGACATCGATGCGCGAGCGTTGCAGGACCTTTCGGATGTCGCCCACGAATTGCATGGAAATGTCAGAGCAGGTTGCATGCCACGGGTTCCACGCCCGCGTCCGGAGACCCGCAAACCCGCGCTTCGCACTCGAAGGGTGCAATGCTGCGGCGCGTCAACGCCAATAGGGGGCGCGTAGAATGCCGCGGTGACCGACCTTCATCCGTATTCCCGCCTCACTCCCGACACGGTCCTCAACGCGCTCGAAGGCATCGGCCTCGCTTGCGATGGGCGCCTCCTCGCACTGAACAGCTACGAGAATCGCGTCTACCAGGTGGGGCTCGAGGATGGCGGCGCGGTGGTCGCCAAGTTCTACCGGCCGCAGCGCTGGAGCGACGCGCAAATCCTCGAGGAGCACGCGTTCGCGCTCGAGCTCGCCGAAAGCGAGGTCCCGGTCGTGGCGCCCCTCGCGTTGAAGACGGCGACCCTGCACCACGCCGAGGGCTTCGCATTCGCGGCTTTTCCGAAGCGCGGAGGGCGCTCCCCGGAGCTGGAAGACGCAAACGTGCTCGAGTGGCTGGGACGCTTCATCGGGCGTATCCACGCGGTGGGCGCGACGCGCGACTACGCGCATCGGCCACGCCTCGACATCGCGAGCTTCGGCGAGGAGCCGCGCGCATTCCTGCTGTCGAGCGGGCTCGTACCCGCCGACCTCCTCCCCGCCTGGAAGCAGGCTTCGGACCTCGCGCTCGAGGGTGTTCGCCATGCCTTCGAGCGCGCCGGCGCCGTAAAGATGCTCCGCACGCACGGCGACTGCCACGCGAGCAATGTGCTGTGGACGCCAGACACCGGCAATTCGCCGGGCGGGCCGCACTTCGTCGACCTGGACGACAGTCGCATGGCGCCCGCCGTGCAGGACCTGTGGATGCTCATCTCCGGGGACCGCCACGACATGGGCAAGCAGCTGGGCCACATCCTCGCCGGCTACGAGGATTTCACCGAGTTCGACGACCGCGAGCTGGTCCTGGTCGAGGCCCTGCGCACGCTGCGCCTGCTGCACTATTCGGCGTGGCTCGCGCGCCGCTGGGACGATCCCGCATTCCCGATCGCCTTCCCATGGTTCAATACCGCGCGCTATTGGCAGGACCGCATTCTCGAGCTGCGCGAGCAGATCGCCGCGATGCAGGAGCCGGCCATCGTGCCCTCCAAGGCGTAGGGATTACATTTCGAAGCATGTAGGCAGGAAACTGGCGCGGCAATCCACGCTCCAACGCTCCAGCCAATAACGACAAGAACCATGGTCGACCTCTCTACCGCAGCGCCTCCTCCCCCGCCCCGTCCCCGCCCGTGGTTGAGGCCCGCGATCATCGTGGCCATCGTTGTCCTCGCGGCGCTGGCGGCGTGGCACTTCTGGGGCCCGTCTTCCGCCGGCCCGGCCAAGGCCACTGCCGTGGATACCTCCAGGGGCGGCAAAGGCGCCGGAGGGGGGAAAGGCGGGCGTTCCGGCGGGGGCGATCCCAACCGTGCCCAGCCGGTGGCCGTGGCCTCGGCGCGCATCGGCGACGTGAACATCGTCCAGACCGGCCTGGGCACCGCGATCGCGCTTCGCACCGTGACCGTGAAGCCGCGCGTCGACGGGCAGCTGGCGAGCGTCGCGTTCACCGAGGGGCAGTTGGTGAAAGAGGGCGAGACCCTCGCGCAGATCGATCCGGTGCCGTTCCAGGTGGCCCTCAACCAAACCGAGGGCCAGCTCGCGCGCGACGCGGCGCAGCTCAACAACGCGCGCCTCGACCTCGAGCGCTACCGTACCCTCCTCTCGCAGGACTCCATCGCCGCGCAGCAGGTCGACCAGCAGGCGGCGCTGGTGAAGCAGTTCGAGGGCACGGTGAAGATCGACCAGGCCCAGGTGGACA
>JBBRQA010000301.1:0-3792 GCA_038227085.1 Burkholderiales bacterium
CGCATGGATCGGCGCGATCCTGTACGTGACCGGGCTCCTTCCCGCGGCGCTCGCCGCGCTCGACGCGCACGGCTTCACCTTCGGCAAGAACAGGGCCGAGGTCACGCTCCTCGACCTGCTGGAGGGCGGCGCGGCGCTCTTCCTCACCGTCGTCTTCGCGCTCTACATCTCACGCGTCACCGAGAGCCGCGTGCTCGCCGCCGAGCACATGGAGATGACCACGCGCATCGTCATCGCCAAGGTGGTGCGCATCGCGATGCTCTTCATCGCGATCTTCATCGCGCTGCCCATGGCCGGCATCGACGTGACCACGCTTTCCATCTTCGGCGGCGCGCTCGGCGTGGGCCTGGGCTTCGGCCTGCAGAAGATCGCGAGCAACTACGTGAGCGGCTTCATCGTGCTCCTCGACCGCAGCCTGCGCATCGGCGACGTGGTGACCGTCGACGGCAGGCGCGGCGAGGTGACGGCGATCGAGTCGCGCTACACGGTGATCAAGGGCGGCGACGGGGTCGAGTCGATCATCCCCAACGAGAAGATGATCACCGAAAGCGTGCAGCACCACACCTACAGCGACCCCAAGGTGTCCGTGGTGATCGCCGTGAGCGTGTCGTACGAGAGCAATGTCGAGCGCGCCTGCGCGCTGCTGGGCGATATCGCCCGCAAGCACCCGCGCGTGATCGCCGATCCGCCCGCCGCGGCACGCCTGAAGCAGCTCTCCGCCCTGGGGGTGGAGCTCGAGCTGACGGTGTGGATCTCGGACCCCGCCGTGGGAGAAGGCGACATGAGAAGCGAGCTCCTGAAGGAGGTCCTCAAGGCCTTCGCCGCCGAGCGCATCGAGATTCCCTATCCGAGGCGCGACGTGCGCATGATAGCTACGCCGGTAACAAGTAAAACACGTGCATAATCAAGCATTTGAGACTTGCCGCGGCAAAGCAGTTACCTTTCGCGGCACACCCTCGGTACAATCGTGGAGTTTCGTCTCCATATAAGAACCTCGCGCTTCGCGAGACTTAAACCAAAGGCACACATTCCATGTTCAGCGGCTTCCTGAATCTTCCCTGGTGGGGCGACGTGATCGCTGCCCTCATCCTGGTGCAGATCACCATCGCGGGGGTCACGGTGTACTTGCACCGTTGCCAGGCCCACCGCGCGCTCGACGTGCATCCCATCGTGAGCCATTTCTTCCGTTTCTGGCTGTGGATGACCACGGGCATGATCACCAAGGAGTGGGCTGCGATCCATCGCAAGCACCACGCCAAGTGCGAGACCAAAGACGACCCGCACAGCCCGCAGATCCTCGGCATCAACAAGGTGCTCTTCACCGGCGTCTTCCTGTACGTGAAGGAATCGCACAACCCGGAGACCATGACCCGCTACGGCCATGGCACGCCCGACGACTGGGTGGAGCGCAACGTCTACACCCCGATGAACAAGTGGGGGATCATGCTGCTCCTCGCGATCGACATCGCGGCCTTCGGCCTCATCCCCGGCGCCATCATCTATGGCCTGCAGCTCGCCTGGATCCCGTTCTGGGCCGCCGGCGTCATCAATGGCCTGGGCCACTGGTGGGGCTATCGCAACTTCGTCACCGAGGATGCGAGCACCAACATGACCCCGATCGCCGCGTGGATCGGCGGCGAGGAGCTGCACAACAACCACCACGCCTATCCGACCTCGGCCAAGTTCTCGATCCGCTGGTACGAGTTCGACCTCGGCTGGATGTACATCAAGATCATGGAATTCTTCGGGCTCGCCACGGTACGCAAGACCGCCCCCAAGGTGAAGCTCGACCCGTCGAAGTTCGAGGTCGATGCCGCCACCCTGCAGGCCGTCATCGCGCACCGTTACGACGTGCTCGCCAACTACGCGAAGTCGATGAAAGCGAGCTGCGCGACGGAGTTCACCGCGCTGCGCGCCAAGGGCCACGACAGCGGCGCGCTGAAGACGCTGCGCAAGTGGCTGCATAGCGACGCGCGCGACCTGCCCACGCTGAACCGGGAGAAGGTCGATGTCGTGCTCGCCTCGAGCCCGACGCTCAACACCGCCGCCACCATGCGCCAGGATCTCGCGCGCCTCTGGGAGCGCTCGACGCTCAACACCGAGCAGCTCGTCACCCAGCTGAAGGAGTGGTGCGAGCGTGCCGAGAAGAGCGACGTCCCGCAGCTCGTGACGTTCTCGCGCCGCCTGCGCAGCTACGCCTGACAACGATTGGACCCCGCCTCGCGGGGTAGAAACGAAGCCCCGCGCTCGCGGGGCTTTTTTCTGGGTCAACGGTAAACTGTCGCGGCCGTTGAGTACATTCGGGCCCAAGACGCCCGGACACCACAACCCAAGAGGAGGACTGCAACATGCAAAGAATCTTCGCCATCCTGATCGCGGCCATCGCCTCGGTCGGCATCGCATTCGCCCAGGCACCCGCGAAGGAGGCAATGAAGCCCGCGCCCGCCACCAAGGCCGCCCCGGCCAAGGACGCGCCCAAGGCCGACGCCAAGAAGGCCGAGCTGATGGACATCAACTCGGCCTCGCAGAAGGAGCTCGCCACCCTCAAGGGCATCGGCGAGGTGCACGCCAAGGCCATCGTCAAGGGCCGCCCCTACAAGGGCAAGGATGACCTCGTCGCCAAGAAGATCATCACGCAGAAGGTGTACGACGAGATCAAGGACCAGATCATCGCCAAGCAAAAATGAGTCACCCCGGCGAAGGCCGGGGTCCCATGAAAAAGCCCCGCTTCGGCGGGGCTTTTCTTTGTCTGTCTGGCGACGTTGAGCGGCAACTTGTCGTCCGCTCCAACGCCGTTCCCGCTCGTGGACCTACTTGATTTTGGTTTCTTTGTAGATCACGTGCTTGCGCGCCTTCGGATCGTACTTCTTGATCTCGATCTTGTCGGGCGTGGTGCGCTTGTTCTTGGTGGTCGTGTAGAAGTGGCCGGTGCCGGCGGACGACTCGAGCTTGATCTTCTCGCGCATGGTCAGACTTTCTCGCCGCGGGCACGCATCTCGACGAGGATGACGTCGATGCCCTTCTTGTCGATCAAGCGCAGGCCCGCGCTGGTAAGGCGCATCTTCACCCACTTGTTCTCGCTCTCGACCCAGAACTTGCGGTACTGCAGGTTGGGGAGGTAGCGACGCTTGGTCTTGTTGTTGGCGTGGGACACGTGGTGTCCGACTCGGGGGGCCTTCCCCGTCACTTGGCAAACGCGCGACATGGTAATTACCGGTTGAAGAATCAAAGCATTGGATTATAGCCGGTTTCCAAGCGGCAGGGCAACAGGCCGGGGCTACCGGCAGGCCGTCGCAGGCGAGGAAAAGGCTTGTCGAATGATGGGCTTGGACTGGGTCACGCCCATCGCCGTGGAGGTGAATTGCCCGTGCGCGGCGTCGGAGAAGGCGAGCGTCACGCTGCCCACCGGCATCGCCGATACCTGGGAGGCATTCCACGGTTGGGCGTTGAAGGGCGGCCCCCAGGTCCTGTAGAGCGTGCCCGAATACGTCCCGCTCACGGTGCGGGTGACGTTCGAGGCGACCAGCCACAGAGCCTTGCCGTCGGCGCCGTAGGTAAACCACGTGACGAAGAGGTTATCCCCCTGGTGGGTGACGTAGACGCCCCAGCCTGACTCGCTTCCCGCAGGCGACGCCCACCAGATGTCCTGGTAGTTGGGCTGCGCTCCGGGGCCGCCTCCCGCGACGCAGGAAGGCACCGGTGCCGCGAAGACCTGTCGCGTGACCGACTTGGAGATGCGGCTTCCGCTGATGGTCGCCGAGAACACCGCGTTGTCCGCGTTCAGGAGCTAAA
>JBBRQA010000302.1:0-3784 GCA_038227085.1 Burkholderiales bacterium
CGGGCAAGTCCACCCTGCTGGGATTGCTCGCCGGCCTCGACGTTCCAAGCGGCGGCAAGGTCTGGATCGCGGGCGAAGACCTGTTCGCGTTGAACGAGGACGGGCGCGCGCGCCTGCGCGGCCAGATGGTGGGTTTCGTATTCCAGTCGTTCCAGCTCCTGCCCGCGCTTACCGCGCTCGAGAACGTGATGCTGCCGTTGGAGCTCGCCCGCGGCGCTGACGTCGTCCAGCGCGCCCGCAAGGTGCTCGAGCGCGTAGGCCTGGGAGAGCGCCTCGGCCACTACCCGCGCCAGCTCTCCGGCGGCGAGCAGCAGCGCGTGGCGGTTGCGCGCGCGTTCGTCTCCGAGCCACGGCTCCTGTTCGCCGACGAGCCCACCGGCAACCTCGATTCCGATACCGGGAAGCAGATCATCGACCTCTTGTTCGAGATGAACCGCGAGCGCGGCACCACGCTCGTGCTCGTGACCCACGATGCCGAGCTCGCCAAGCGGTGCGACCGGCGCCTGCACATCGCCGCCGGCGAGATCACCCGCGAGGATTGATGAAGAGACTGCCGATCGCGATGCGCATGCTGCGGCGAAATTGGGCCGCGGGAGAGCTGCGTGTCCTCCTCCTCGCGCTCTTCATCGCCGTGGCGAGCGTGACGACGGTGGGTTTCTTCGCTGACCGCGTGCAGTCGGCGCTCGACCGCCAGGCGAACGAGCTCCTGGGCGGCGACCTCGTGGTGGTCGCGGACAAGCCGCTGCCGCCCGAATTCGCCGAGGCGGCGGCGCGCCATCGCCTGGCCACCGCGCAGACGCGCACATTCACGAGCATGGTGATCGCCGCGGGCGGGGTGAACCTGGCGGAGATCAAGGCGGTCACGGATCACTTCCCGCTGCGCGGGCGGATCCGCATCGCCGACACTCCGCAGGGTCCCGAGCACGAAGTCGAAGGCGGCCCCAAGCCCGGCACCGTGTGGATCGGCGCGCCTCTCGCCGTACGCCTCGGCCTCGGTCTCGGCGACACGCTGCAGATCGGCCGCGCGAAGCTCGCGGTGGCCGCGATCATCAAGCGGGAGCCCGACAGCGTGCTCGACTACTTCGGCATCGCCCCGCGCGTCCTCATGAGCGATTCCGACGTCGAGGCGACGGGCCTGATCCAGGTCGGGAGCCGCGTGGCGCACCGGCTTCTCCTCGGCGGCGAGGTGAAGGCGGTCGAGCAATACCGCGACGAGATGAAGGCGAAGATCGCCCGCGGCCAACGCATGGAAGGCGTGCGCGACGCGAGGAGCGAAGTGCGCACGGCGCTGGAGCGCTCGCAGCGCTTCCTCGGGCTCGCGTCGCTGCTTTCGGTGGTGCTCGCCTCGGTGGCCGTGGCGCTCGCCGCGCGCCGCTTCTCGCAGCGCCAGATCGACGCGGCCGCGATGATGCGCTGCCTGGGCGCGACGCACGCCGATCTCTTCGCGATTAACGCCTGGCAGTTCGCCGTGCTGGGGCTGGTCGCGTGCACGCTGGGAAGCCTCGCCGGCTACGCCGCGCAGGAGGTCCTCGCCTATTGGCTCACGTCGTTCTTCACCGTGGCCTTGCCGCTGCCGGGCCCGCTTCCGGCGCTGCGCGGCGCGGTGATCGGCTTCGTGTTGCTGCTGGGATTCACCCTGCCGCCGCTCCTGCGACTGCGCAACGTGTCCACGATGCGCGTGCTGCGTCGCGATATCGCGGCCACCGAGCCGCTGAGCCTCGCCGCCTTCACGCTCGGCTTCGCGGCGCTCTGCGCCCTCATCGTCTGGCAGGCGGGCGACGTGAAGATGGGCTCCATCGCGGTCGGTGGGTTCGCCGCGGCGCTCGCCGTCTCGGCGCTCGCCGGCTACGCGATGATATGGCTCGTCTCACGCCTGCGCGGCGCCGCTTCCGGCCCATGGCGCTACGGCCTCGCGAACCTGCGCCGGCGCACGGGTGCGAGCCTGGTGCAGGTGATGGCGCTGGGGCTGGGACTCATGGCGATGCTGATGCTCACCCTGGTGCGCACCGAGCTCATCACCAAGTGGCAGCAGTCGATGCCGCCCGACATGCCCAACCGTTTCGCGATCAACATCCAGTCGGACCAGCTCCCGGATGTGAAGAAGCATTTCGCCGACCTCAAGCTGGCGATGCCGGACCTCTACCCGATGGTGCGCGGGCGACTCACGCAGATCGGCGATCGCGCCGCCGCGCCGAAGGACTTCACCGACGAGCGCGCCAAGCGCCTCGTGGAGCGCGAGTTCAACCTTTCGTGGGCCGCGAAGAACCGGCCCGACAACAAGATCGTGGCGGGAAGCTTCTGGGCGCCGGAGTCGAAGGAGCCGCAGTTCTCGGTGGAGGAGGGGCTCGCCAAGACGCTCGGCGTCAAGGTGGGCGACTCGCTCACCTTCGACGTCGCCGGCTCGCGCTTCGCCGCGAAGGTGACGAGCCTGCGCAAGGTGGACTGGGATTCGTTCAAGCCCAACTTCTTCGTGATCGCGAGCCCCAGCCTCCTGGAGAGCTATCCGGCGAGCTGGATCACGAGCTTCCACTTGCCGGAGGGCCGCGACGACGTGATCGTCGGCCTGGTGCAGCGCTTCCCCAACGTGAGCGTGATCGACCTCTCGGCGCTGATGGCGCAGTTCCAGCGCATCACCGACCAGGTGTCGCGCGCGGTGGAGTTCGTGTTCCTGTTCGCCATCGCCGCGGGGCTCGTGGTGCTCTTCGCCGCGATCAGCTCGACCCAGGATGAACGCGTCTTCGAAGGCGCGATCCTGCGCACGCTCGGCGCCGACCGCCGCCAGCTCACCGTCCTGCAGCTCGCCGAATTCCTCACCATCGGGCTTCTCGCCGGCACCATCGCCGCCGCCGGCGCCGTGGGCCTCGCGATGGTGCTCGCCGATCGCGTGCTGGGCATCGCGTACGACTTCCACTGGGGCCTGCCGCTCGCGGGCGTCGCGATCGGGGGGATCGGGGTCTCGATCGCGGGGCTCATCGGCACCCGGCGCGCGGTGAGCTCGCCGCCCCTTCAGACGATCCGCGCGGTCACATGAAGAGAATCACCACGCAGCCACGAAGCGCAGGGGTGTGATCAACCGGTGGGATGGCGCGCGACGAAGCGCGAGATGCGCGGACGCCCCTCGGCAATATGGTGTGCGTAGCGCCGCTCCTGCAGCTTCTCGTCGGCGGCGGTGAAGCGGTCGAAGCGGCGCAGGTAGTCGGCCCATGTGTCGCACGCGAAATATTCGACGAAGCGCCCGGGCTTCTCGATATCCTCGAAGAGCCCCCAGGACACCGCGCCCGCGCGCAATCGCGCTCCGCGCGACTCGGCCATCACTTCGTCGAACTCCACGCGGCGCGCGGGATCGATGTGGTACTCGATGGTCACCATCATCGGCCCCTCGTGCAGATCCAGCGGCAGCGCGGGCACCGGCTCGTCGAAGGGATGCGTGGGCGTATGGTCCTCGAAGCCTTCGAGCGTGCGTCCGCGCGTGATGGCAAGAGAGGCCAGCATGCTCACCGCGCAGACGGCGAGACTGGTCGGCACGCTGGTGTGGCCCGCGATCTGCCCCCAGATCACCGCGCCCAACGCCGCGCCGCCCATGATCGACATCTGGTAGATCGACATCCCGCGCGCGCGCACCCAGTCGGGAAGCGCCAGCTGCGCGGCGATGGTCACGGAGTTGGCCACGAGGATCCACGCGGCGCCGGCCGCGATCATCGCGGGGACGGCGAACCACACGTTGGGCGCGAACGCGAGCGCCGCGATGCCGAGCGCATTGATGATCGAGCCGCCGACCACGATC
>JBBRQA010000303.1:0-3744 GCA_038227085.1 Burkholderiales bacterium
GAAGGTCTTGCCCGTGCCGGTCCCCGCCTCCGCGATCAGGACGCCGCTCGTCTCGATGGCCTCCAGCACCGCTTGTGCGAACTCGACCTGTTGGGCGCGATGGCGGAAGCCCTTGACCGCCTTTTCCAGCGGGCCGCCCACGGCGAACACGGGATTTATGTCGACTTTTTTCTTTTCGGCAACGGTCATCAACGAGTTTCCAGGGCTTTTCCTTCAACGAGCGAGCGTGGGATCGGCTGACCGCGGTTAGGAGCGCCCGAAGATGATGCGTTCCTCGCGAAGCAGCCGCGCGACCAGCGAGACGCAGATGGCGGCGATGGTGAATGCCACCGCGGACGGAAGCAGGTAGTCCACCGGCGCGATCAAGTCGCCGCGCACCACGCGCGCGAGCACCATCTGCTGGCCGAGCACCGGGACGGCGAGCTGCCAGAGCGCGTCCTTCAAGCCGCTGAACATGACGATCACGGGCACGAAGGAGGCCACGGTCGCGAGGTAGCTCACGTAGGTCTGCGCCTCGCGGTAGGATCGCCCATAGGTGCAGATCAGCATCTGCAGCGCGGAGGTCATCGCGGCGAAGGGAATCACCATCACCACGAACTGAAGGAGCTCGGGGGCGCCGAATGCCATCAGCGTCGCGAGCTTTTTCTGCGCGTAGAGGAGCGCCGCGATCACGAACCCGGAGAGCGTGAGCACCGCCACCCCGGCGGCGAAGGTCCACGCGGCGAGCCACTTGCCGACCACCACTTGCCCGGTCGGCACCGGATTGCCCAGGAGAGGCTCGAGCGAGCCGCGCTCGCGCTCGCCCGCGGTGGAGTCGATCGCCACCGTCATGCCGCCCAGCAGCGGCGAGAGGATCGCGAACATCGGAATGAGGAAAAGGATGAACGCTCCCTTCTGCCGCGGCGTGGCGGTATTCACGTGATCCACCTTCACCGGCTCGACCAGGTCCGGGCTCACGCCACGCGCTACCAGGCGCAGCGTCCCGGTCTCCCGGTTGAAGGCGCGCAGCAGGCGCTCGGCCTGGCGGATGGCGGGACCCGATTCGGCGCGCGAATCGTCGTAGACGATCTCGACCTTGGCGTGGTCGCCGGCCAGCAGGCGCTCGTCGAAGTCCTCGGGCACCACGATCACCGCGTCGAGGCGCCCCTCGCGGATCTTGCCCTCGTAGTCGCCGGGCGCGGCCTCGATCTCCACGTCGTTGCGCTGGAGGAAATTCACCAGCGCGGTCGCGTTCTTCTGGCCGGCCATGCGCACCTTCATGATCGCCGCCTTCTCCTCGAGCCCGGAGATGAACTGCGCGACCAGGATCAGGGTGAGCGGGCCGGTGATGATCGAGGCGAAGAAGATCATCATCGCGGTGCGCCGGTCGCGCAGCGCGTCGCGCATCTCCTTCAGGTAGACGATGGCCAGGGCGCTCCTCACGCGGGCACCCCCTCGCCGGACAGCTTCACGAAGGCGTCTTCGAGATTGGTGCAGCCGCTCGCCGCCAGGAGGCTGTCGGAGCTGCCGTGCGCGACCACCGCCCCGCGCGCGACGATCACGATCTCGTCGCAGAGCGCCGAGACCTCCTGCATCACGTGGCTCGAGAAAAGGACGCACTTACCCGCCTCGCGCAGCGCCTTCACCACGTCGCGCAGCTTGCGCGTGGTCATCACGTCCAGGCCGTTGGTGGGCTCGTCGAGCATCACGTTGGGCGGATCGTGGACGATGGTGCGCGCGATCGCGACCTTCATGCGCTCGCCCTGGGAGAAGCCATCGGTGCGTCGGTCGAGGAGCGCGGTCAGATCGAGGAGCTGCGCGAGCCTTTCGATCGCCGCGTCCACGGCGCCCGGGGCCATGCCGCGCAACGCGCCGTAATAGGCGATGTTCTCGCGCGCGGTGAGTCGCGCGTAGATGCCGCGCGCGTCGGACAGGACACCGAGGCGGGCGCGCACCGCGAGCGGATCGGCGGCGCAGTCGATTCCGTCGACCAACGCCTTCCCGCGTGTCGGCGCGACGAGGGTCGAGATCATTCGCAGCGTGGTGGTCTTGCCGGCGCCGTTGGGCCCGAGGAGGCCGGTGATGGCTCCGTCGGGCGCGGTGAAGCTCACGCGGCGCACGGCCTCGACCGCGCCGAAATGCTTGGCGAGGTCGTGGGTCTCAATCAAGCTGGGCTCCCAGGGGCAGCACGAACAGCGGCCGCGGAATGCGCTCGAGGCAGCGGCCGTCCAGCTGGCGCGCGTTGCCGGCGCGAATGAACGACTCGATGAGGCGCGGCGCACAGCCGTGCAGGCTCACGCCGTGTCCCACCATGGGTGCGACGAAATGGCGCGCGTTGGGAAGCGTCGCCGCGACCTGGTCGCCGTGGTGCGGCGGGGTCGCGGGATCGATGCCCCCGGAGAAGATGAGCGTCGGCACGTCCGAGCGGACCGGCTCGTAGAAGTCCGCGGGCACCTTGCCGCGCGGCCAGTCCTTGCAGGCGCGCATGAAATCATCCACCAGTGCGCGCCCGAAGAACGAGCCGCCGAGCTTCGCCAGGTCCTCCGGCGTGATGCGCGGGATGTCCTCGGCGCAGATCACCGAGAGGTGCATGCCGATCGAGAGGTTTTCCGAGACGTCGTCGGCGAATTCCAGGTTCTGCGCGAGGAGCGGGTTGAAGTCGCCCTGCGCGGCGGCCGAGATGCCGAGCGGAAGAAGGCTCGCGAGCTCGGCCACGTAGAGCGGGCGGAAGAGGCCGGAGAGGAAGACGTTCTCGTTCACGCTGATGGTCTCGCGCTCTCCGGTGCGCGGGTCCTGGATCGCGGCGCGCACCGGGGAGCGCGCGAGCTCGCCGCGCACGCGGGCGATGGTGCGCGCGAGGCCCGGGTAGACCTGGCGGCAGCGCGCCTCGCCCTCGCACGCCTCGATGAGGCGTTGCAGCGCGGCATCGCCGTCGGCCACGAACGAGAGCGGCAACTTCATCGTCGAAGGCGCCACGCCGTCGAGCACCACGGTGCGCACGTGGTCGCCATGGCGGCGCAGGTACTCGAGCCCCATGCGCGTGCCATACGAGCCGCCCCACACGTTGATCGTGTCGTAGCCCAGGGCGGCGCGCACCTCGTCGATGTCCTCCACCGCGATCGAGGACACGTAGAGGCGCGGATCGGCGTCGAGCTTGGCGAGGCACTGCGCCACCACCTTTTCCGGGAGCGCGTCCTCGAAGAGCTGCTGCAGCGGCTGGTCCGCCTCGTCGTCGCAATCGAGCGGATTGGAGTTGCCGGTGCCGCGCTGGTCGATGAGGACCACATCGCGCGTGTCATTGAGGCGCAAGAAGAGCGGCATCACCTGGCTCGCGAGCGAGACCGCGCCCTGCCCCGGGCCGCCGGCGAAGACCACGATCGGGTCCGGGTCGCTCGCGCGTGCTCGCGCCGGAACGATCGCGATGTCGATGGCGATCTGGCGCCCCGCCCTGGCCTCGCGGTCTTCCCACACCTTGTAGGTGCCGCATTTCGCCGCCGTGTCGAGGCCCGGCAGGCGGCACGCCTCGAGCACGATGGCGGGATGCGTGGCTTCGGGGCCGGGAGAGCAGGCCGCCAGCAGTACGGCGGCGGTGGCCGCGACAAGGAGCTTCATGGAATCCGGGACGGGGGACGCGGAATTATAGCGGTTCGGCGCTACCATCGACGCGTGCCCGATCCCACTTTTCCCAAGAGCGATCCCGCCGGCCCGGAATTCTGGGACCTGCGATATGGAGCGCGCTTCGCGCCCTGGGACGCGGGCAAGGTC
>JBBRQA010000304.1:0-3678 GCA_038227085.1 Burkholderiales bacterium
TCTGAAAGCGCGATGAACTCCGCGACGGACAGAGTCTCCCCGCGCCGCTGGGGATCGATCCCGGCCTTCACGAACGCTTCGTCCCCCACGAGGGCGCGCACGGCATTGCGCAAGGTCTTCCGCCGCTGGGAGAAAGCCGCCATCACGATCTTCGCGAAGAGCTCCTCGTCGCGAGCGCGCGGCCGATCGGCGGGGAGCGGCTTCATCACCACCACCGCGGAATCGACTTTCGGCGGCGGCGTGAAGGCGCCCGGCGGCACGTAAAAGGCGAGCGCCATCGCGAAGCGGTACTGCAGCATCACCGAAAGCCGCCCGTAGGCCTCGCTGTCGGGCGCGGCGACCATGCGCTCGACGACTTCCTTCTGCAGCATGAAGACCGCATCGCGCAGCCGGTCGGCGATGGCGGCGACGCGGAAGAGGATCGGCGTGGAGACGTTGTACGGGAGGTTGCCGACGACGCGCAGCGGCGCGGGGAGCGTGGCGAAATCGAAGTCGAGCGCGTCGGCGCGATGCACGGAGAGCTTACTCGCGGGAAAGCGCGCTGCGAGCTCGGCGGCGAGGTCGCGATCGATCTCGACCACGTGGAGATGCTGAAGCTTCGGTGCGAGCTCGCCGGTGAGGATGCCGGTGCCCGGCCCAATCTCCACCATCGAGTCGGTCTCCCGCGGCGCGATCGCATCGGCGATGCGCGCGAGGTAGTGCCGGTCGGTGAGGAAGTGCTGGCCGAAGCGCTTCTTGGCTCGCGGCAGCATGGGGGCCGCCTTAGCGGCTGAACGACGCCATCTCGAAGGCGAGCACGATCGCCTGGCGGAAGCTGCCCGCGTCGACCTCGCCCGCGCCGGCGCGATCGAGCGCGGTGCCGTGATCGACGGAGGTGCGGATGATCGGCAGCCCGAGAGTGACATTCACCGCCTCGCCGAATGCGGCGTGCTTCAACACCGGCAGGCCCTGGTCGTGGAACATGGCGAGGGCGCAGTCGCCCTGCGCGAGCACGCGCGGCGTGAACAGCGTATCGGCCGGATAGGGGCCCGACACCGCGAGGCCTTCGCGCGCGAGCGCCTCGATGGCGGGGGCGATGCTGTCGATCTCTTCGCGCCCCAGGTAGCCCGACTCGCCCGCGTGCGGGTTCAAGCCCGCCACCAGGATGCGCGGGCGCGCGATGCCGAAGCGCTTGCGCAGGCCGGCGTCGAGGACGCGCACCACCGCTTCGATCCGCTCGCGCGTGATGGCGCGCGGCACTTCGGAGAGCGCGAGGTGGGTGGTGGCGAGCGCCACGCGCAGCCCGCCCCCCGCGAGCAGCATCACCACGAGCGGCGTGCCGCAGCGCTCGGCGAGGTACTCGGTGTGGCCGGTGAAGGGCACGCCCGCCTCGTTGATGACGCTCTTCTGCACGGGCGCCGTGACCATCGCGTCGAACTCGTCGGTGACGCAGCCGTCGATGGCGCGGTCGAGGATCGCGAGCACGTGGCGCGCGTTGGCGGCATCCAGGCGCCCGGGCACCACCGGCACGGCGGCGGCCACGGGGAGGATCGACACCGCGGGCGCGCTCTCGCGATCGCGGTACGCGGGAATGTCGAAGGGAATGCCGCGCATACGCGCGCGCTGCGCGACCACGTCAGGGTCGCCCACGATCACCACACGCCCGGGAAACTTCTCGCGCGCGAGGATCGCGCACAGGTCGGGCCCGATGCCGGCGGGCTCGCCGGCAGTGAGCGCCACCAGCGGCAGGCTAGCGCTCGTCGTAGCGATTCTCGACGAACGCGCGGTCGCGCGACTGGCGCATCCAGTCCTGGTACGCCTCGTCGGCCTTGCGGGCGCGGATCGCCTGGCGCGCCGCAAGCTTTTTCCGGTCGCCGGAGAGCTCGTCGGAACGGCGCTCGAGGACCTGCACCAGGTGCCAGCCGAAGGGCGTCTGGATCGGCGGGCTCACCTCCTTGTCCTTCAGCGCGTTCATGACGCGCTCGAACTCGGGCACGGTGTCGCCCGCGGCGACCCACCCCAGGTCGCCGCCTTTCGCGGCGCTCGCATCCTCGGAGTTGGTCTTGGCGAGCTCGGCGAAATCCTCGCCCGCGCCGACGCGCTGGCGCAGGCGCAGCAGGCGGTCGCGCGCCTCGGTTTCCGACAGGCCGTCGCGCGCGCGCAGCAGGATGTGGCGCACGTGCGTCTGCTGCACGCCGGTGGCCGCGGCCTTGCCGCGCTTCTCGAGGAGCTTCACGATGTGGAAGCCGTTGGGGCTCCTCATGATGTCGCTCACGTCGCCGGGCTGCAGGCGCTCCAGCGTCTCCAGGAAAAGAGACGGCAGGCGCGCCGACGGGCGCCAGCCGAGGCTGCCGCCCTGCATCGCATCCGGCGCGTCCGAATACGTGGCGGCGACCTGCGCGAAGTTCGTCCCCCGGCGCAGCTCCGAGAGCGCGAGGAGGGCGCGCTTGCGGCGCTGCTCGATCTGCTCGGCGCTCGCCTGCGGCGGGACCGTCACGAGGATGTGCGACAGCATGAACTCCGAATCGCTCGACGCCTCGCGCGCCTCGCGGGCGATCTCGGTCTCGACCTCGGCGTCGGTGACGACGATGGTGTTGTCGACTTCGCGCTCGCGCAGGCGCGACAGCAGGATCTCGTTGCGGATGTCCTCGCGGAAGCGCGGGTAGCGCACGCCATCCTTGTCGAGCGCGGAGCGGAAGTCGGCCATGCCGAGGTTGTTCTCCTGGGCGATGCGCTCGATGGTCTTGTCGAGGGTCGCGTCGTCGACCTTGATGCCGTTCTCCTTGGCGAGCTGGACCTGCAGGAGGTCGTTGATCATGCGCTCGAGGATCTGGCGCGACAGCACGTCGCTGGGAGGAAGCTGGCCCCCCTGGCGCTGCAGCTGTTTCACCACCAGGCTCACGCGCTCGGTGAGGTCGTTCTGGGTGATCACCTCGTCGTTCACCACGGCGACGATGCGGTCGACCGGGATGATGCGCGAGGGCGGGGCAGCGAGGCTCGTTTCGAGCCTGGGCTGCGCGAGCGCGGCGAACGCGCAGGCGCCCAGGCCGGCGAGGAGGAGTCGAAGGGGGAGGGATGCGGAAATCATGGATTGATCTCGTCGGACCGGCGGTAGCCGGTGATGTTCTGGCGAATGGTCTCCAGCGGATTGATGCCGATTCTCGTGAGGCCGGAGAGCTCGAGCTGGATCTGGAAGGAAGTCGAATACGTCTGCGTGGCCGTGATGAATCGATGAGCCACCGCGCGGACTTGCCAACACCCCGCATTGTACTCGAAGCCCGCCAGCCCCTCGAGGAGCTTGCGGTCCTTGATGCTCCAGTTCCAGCGCGCCAGCGCCGAGACGTTGCGCAGCACCGGCCACTGGGTGGAGATGTCGACCTGCTGGATGCCGTTGAAGGTCGGGTCGAGCGGGTCGACCGCGCTCCTGGCATAGCGATACGCGGCGTTCAGGATGCTGCCGGGCTCGGGCGCGTAGCGCGCGCCCACGGTGATCTTTTCCGAGCGGCTCAGGTTGGGCGTGTACTGCCAGCCCAGGTCCGTCGATACGGAGGACGACAACTGGCTGGACGCGAAGCCGAGGATGTCGGAGTACTTGTTGCCGGCCGTCGTGTCGGTGAGCGTCACCCGCGGCGGCGTGAAGTAATAGACCTGCCCGATGCCGGCCTTGAAGCGCTCCAGTCCCGTGGCCGACTCGATGAA
>JBBRQA010000305.1:0-3676 GCA_038227085.1 Burkholderiales bacterium
GCACACGAGCTCGGGCGGATCACCGGCGGGACGCTCGAGCACTACCAGCGCAATGCCGAGTCGTTCTGGGAGGGCACGCGCGGCCACGACGTGAGCCAGAATGTGGCCGCGTTGCTGCGCAACATCGCGGCCCCGAAGCCGTTCGCGATCCTCGACCTGGGATGCGGCCCGGGGCGCGACCTGAAGACCTTCACCGACCTGGGCCACGCCGCGGTCGGTGTGGAAGGCGCCTCGAATCTCGCGGCGATGGCGCGCGCGCACAGCGGATGCGAAGTCTGGGAGCAGGACTTGCTCCATCTCGACCTTCCCGCGGCGCGTTTCGACGGTGTGTTCGCCAACGCGGTGCTCTTCCACGTGCCCGGCCAGGAGCTTCCGCGCGTCCTCGCAGAGCTTCACGCGACGCTGAAGCCGGGCGGAGTGCTTTTCAGCTCGAATCCGCGTGGCGCGAACGAGGAGGGCTGGAACCGGGGGCGCTACGGCGCATATCATGACCTCGAGGCGTGGCGGCGATTCACGAGCGCCGCGGGCTTCGAGGAAATCGAGCACTACTACCGCCCCGAGGGCCTGCCGCGCGAGCAGCAGCCATGGCTTGCGACGGTTTCTCGAAAGGCCCCCAAGTCAACTGTTTTAAGTAACTAAATGCTTAGGCGCAAAGGCTTTTCCGGCCCATAGTGGGTGAAACCCGGTTTTAGAGGTGTACAACATTTTGGGAGGCTTGCGCCTCCCATTTTTTTTTCGACCTGGAGATGGACATGGACGCGAATACCGAAGACAAGGACATCGTCGTGAACGCAGCCAATGCGGGCAACTTCGTCACGCTTTCCAACATGCTGAAGGCCGCGGGCCTCGCCACGACCTACAAGGGCATCGGTCCCTTCACGTTCTTCGCCCCGACCGACGACGCGTTCCGCAAGATCCCGCGCGCAGCGCTCGAGACGTTACTGAAGGACAAGGAGCGGCTCACGTCCATCATCAACGCCCACGTGATGAAGGGCTCGATGCTCGCCAAGGACTTCAAGGCGAGCGCCTCGCCCAGCATCCAGGGAGAGGCGCTCAAGCTCGCGCCCTCGGATTCCGGGTTCACGGTGAACGGCGCGAAGGTCTCGCGCCAGGAGATCGAGGCGAGCAACGGGGTGATCCACCCCATCGACACGGTGATGATGCCGCCGCGCTAGCCGCGCAGCTCTCCGATCCTGGTCGAAGCGCGGGAGAAGTAGCTGGCGAGCTCGCGCAGGTGCGAGTCGCTGGCGGACGCGGGCTTGCTCTTCGGCGCCGCGGCGGACAGGTGGAAATTCACCCGCTCGATGTCGCCACCGTCGGCGATGCGCATCTCGCTCAGCCCCAGGCGCCACGGGGCGATCTCTCGCGGCGCCCACAATTTCAGGTAGTCGCCCGCGTTCTTCACGATCTCCGCCTCGGAGGTCGCCTTCTCCATCTCGTGGTGCCAGCAGTCCATGGTCGGTCCTTTTCGCCGCGGGCGTGGGCGCGGCCGGTATGGATATGAGGCCACGGAGGGAGCTACAAATCAGTCGGCGCCTGTTGCGTCGCTTTGTCGGAGACTGCTGACGCAGCGCCTCGAATCCAATTCCATTTCCGTACGCGTCCAACCAGCTGGGGTACCGTAGCGGTCTTGCCCGCCCCACCGGCAAACGGAGGATCGAGACGTGCAGCTCACCATCCAGAACCTTTCCAAGCGCTACCCGAATGGCGTGCAGGCGCTCGACAACGTCTCGCTTTCCATCGCTCCGGGGATGTTCGGCCTCCTCGGGCCCAACGGCGCGGGCAAGTCGACGCTGATGCGCACGCTCGCCACGCTGCAGGAGGCCGACAGCGGATCGGCCACGCTCGACGACATCGACGTGCTGCGCGACAAGGATCGGGTGCGCCGGGTATTGGGCTACCTGCCGCAGGAGTTCGGCGTGTATCCGAAGGTCACGGCCGTGGAGATGCTCGACCACTTCGCGCGCCTGAAGGGCCTCACGGATTCGAAGGCGCGCAAGGCCACGGTGGATGCGCTCCTCGAGCGCACCAACCTCGCCGCGGTGCGCAAGCAGCGCCTCGGCGGATTCTCCGGGGGCATGCGCCAGCGCTTCGGCATCGCGCAGGCGCTGATCGGCAATCCCAAGCTCATCATCGTCGACGAACCCACCGCGGGCCTCGATCCCGAGGAGCGCGTGCGCTTCCACAATCTCCTCGCCGACATCGGCCATGACGTGATCGTGATCCTCTCCACCCACATCGTCGACGACGTGGCCGACCTCTGCCCCAACTTCGCGGTGATCAGCAAGGGCAAGTTGCTGCTCTCCGGTGACCCCCACGCCTCCGTCGAGAGGCTGCGCGGCCGGATCTGGCGGCGCGTGGTGGACCGCTCCGAGCTCGAGACGATCCAGGCGACGCTGCCGGTCATCTCGACACGCCTGCAATCGGGGCGCACGGTGGTGCGCGTCAACGCGCAGTCCTCGCCCGGCGCCGGGTTCGAGCCGGTGGAGGCCGACCTCGAAGACGTCTACTTCAGCGCGGTCGCGGGACGCCTGTGATCGCCATCGCCTGGTTCGAGTTCGCCACCAAGTTCCGACGCATCTCGACCTACGTCTACCTGGTGGTGTTCACCGCGATCGCGGCGCTGTGGATCGCCGCCGCGGGTGGCGCCTTCGCCGGTGCGAACATCGTCTTCAGCAGCGACAAGGTGTTCATCAACTCTCCCTACGCGATCGCGCAGACGATCACCGTTCTGGGTCTCCTCGGCGTGGTGGTGATCGCGGCCTTCATGGGGCGGGCGGTCCAGCAGGACTTCGAGTACCAGACCTTCCACTTCTTTTTCACCAGCCCGATCTCCAAGTCCCAGTATTACGCCGGCCGCTTCGCGGGCGCGGTTGCGATCCTGCTGTTCATCTTCCTCGGCATCGCGCTTGGCGTGATCATCGGCGCGCACTTGCCCGGCGTGGATGCGTCGCGCGTGGGGCCGTGGTCGTTCGGGGCCTTCGCCAAGCCCTACGCGGTGATGCTGCTTCCCAACATCTTCTTCCTCGGTGCGTGCTTTTTCGGGCTGGCCGCGCTCACGCGCCGCATGCTGCCGGTCTACATCGCGGGCGTGGTGGTGCTGATCGGCTACCTCGTCGCGCTGCGCCTGCTGCAGGACATCGACAATCGCACGGTCGCCGCGATGATCGATCCGTTGGGCTCGAGCGCCATGGGCCTGGTCACGCGCTACTGGAGCCTCGCGGAGAAGAACACGCGCTTGATCCCGATCGCGGACGAGGTGCTGTGGAACCGCGCTCTCTGGCTCGGCATCGGCATCGTGGTCTTCGGCGCTTGCTTCGCGCGCTTCCGCATGAGCTTCGCCCAGCCGGAGGCGAAGAAGCGCAAGGCGAAGGCGCTCGAACTGGCGCCCGAGGCGCGTCCCGCCACGGCGGCAGCGCTGCCGGTGGTGAGGCTCGACAACAGCGCCGGCGCCTACCTGCGCCAGTTGCCGGGCATGGTCGGGCTCTACCTGCGCGAGACTGTGAAGAACGTCTATTTTGGCGTGCTGGTGCTCGCCGGCGCGCTCTTCATCCTCGGCAACGCGAAAGTCGTCGTCAGCCTCTTCGGCACCATTACCTATCCCGTCACCTACCAGGTGATCGATTTCGCCTCGGGGCAGTTCGGCCTCGTGATGCTGATCGTCACCGCGTTCTAC
>JBBRQA010000306.1:0-3676 GCA_038227085.1 Burkholderiales bacterium
GGGCTTGGCGAAGCCCTCGTCGGCGCAGCGCGTGGCCTCGAACCAGCGCCCCAGGCCGGTCGCGTCGAGCACGCGATCGAGGCCGCGGCGCGCCTTGCCGGTGGCCACCGCGAGGCGCGTGCCTTTGCCGTGCAGGTCGGAGAGCATCTCGACCACGCCATCGTAGAGCGGCATCTCGTGCTCGCGCGCGAGGAAATGGTGGCGGTAGCGCTCCGCAAGCCGCTTGCATCCCGCCTCGTCGAGCCCGGGAGCCACGTGTTGGAAGGTATCCGCCAGGTTCAGGCCGATCACGTACAGCGCGTCGCGCTCGCTCGGCACCGCGACACCCACGTCGGCACAGGCGCTTTGCAGGCTCGACGCGATCACCTTCGTCGAATCCATCAGCGTGCCGTCCCAGTCGAAGATCACCAGCTCGTAATTCATCTGCGTGCTTCTATCCGCGTTCATCTGCGTCGACCGCTTTGAAGCGCGAGCGGAATTTTTCAAGGTCCGCGGGCAGCGGCGAGACGAGCTCGACCCTCTCGCCGGAGATCGGATGCGCGAAGGAAAGCTTCGCGGCGTGCAGGAACATGCGCTTCAAGCCTTCCTTGCGCAGGCGATGGTTCAGGTCGAAGTCGCCGTACTTGTCGTCGCCCAGCACCGGATGCCCCAGGTGCGCGAGGTGCACGCGGATCTGGTGAGTGCGCCCGGTAAGGAGCTCGGCCTCGAGGAGGCTCATCTCGGCGCCGCGCTCGACCCGGTGGAAGATGGTCTCGGCTTCCTGGCCATCGTCGGAAACCGAAACGCGCTTCTCGCCCGCGGCGTTCACGTGCTTGGAGAGCGAAAGGCGAACGCGCTGCTTCTCGTTGCGAAACCGCCCCGCGACTCCGGCGAGGTAGCGCTTGTCCATGTCGTGTCCGCGCATCATCTCGTGCAGGACGACGAGGGCGCTGCGCTTCTTGGCCAGCAGCAGCACGCCGGAAGTGTCGCGGTCCAGTCGGTGCACGAGCTCGAGGAAGCGCGCCTCGGGGCGGATCGAGCGCAACGATTCGATCACGCCGTGGGCGACTCCGCTGCCGCCATGCACCGCGAGCCCCGCGGGCTTGTCGATCGCGAGGAGCGAGTCGTCCTCGAACAGGATCGGCATCTTGAAATGCGGCGCGGCCTCCGGCGCGTCGCGCTCGGCCACGCGCACCGGAGGCACGCGGATCCGGTCCCCGGCCACCACTTTCTGCGAGGCGTCCGCGCGCTTCATGTTGATGCGCACCTCGCCGCTGCGAATGATGCGGTAGATGCGGCTCTTCGGAACGCCCTTCAGCCGGGCGAGCAGATAGTTGTCGATGCGCTGGCCGGCTTCTTCCTCGGCGACCTCGATATAGCGCACCGCGGGAGCGGCGGAATTCACTGCTTTGCCATTGGTCGGCATGCCGCGTATACTTATCTGGTTGATTTCTATGTATGAAGTCGACAGCCTCGGTAGGAGGCTCAGCGGAAGCCTCAAGGGCTTCCAAGCAGGCAAACGTCGCTCGCCTGCGAATCCAAGCAGCGATGGTAAACGAATCAACGCGCTCGACGCACCACTAGAATTCCAGGCCTCCGCAGGCAATTCCGCCGGGGGCCAGACGAATAAAACCAGAAATCGTCACTCTCGCTCACCACTCGTGATGCCAACAAGACTCGACTTCTGAAGCAACTCGTCGCCCGGGCCCGGGACGAACGGGGCCCCTCTTGCGTGTTCGAGCGCGGGAGACTGTAACGATGAAGCGCATGCTTTTCAACGCCACCCAGGCAGAAGAACTCCGGGTCGCGATAGTAGATGGACAGAAGCTGGTCGACCTCGACATCGAGTCCGCTGGCAAGGAACAACGCAAGAGCAACATCTACAAGGGGGTCATTACCCGCGTAGAGCCGTCTCTGGAGGCCGTTTTCCTCGATTACGGCGCCGAGCGGCACGGTTTCCTGCCGTTCAAGGAAATTGCCAAGCAGTTCATGGTGGGCTCCGACGGCGGAGAGTTCGGCCGCTCGAAAATGGCCACGCACCTCAAGAACGGCTCCGAGCTGATCGTGCAGGTGGACAAGGACGAGCGCGGCAACAAGGGCGCCGCCCTCACGACTTACATATCGCTCGCCGGACGTTATCTCGTCCTCATGCCCAACAACCCGCGCGGCGGTGGCGTCTCGCGGCGCATCGAGGGCGAGGACAGGAACGAGCTGCGCGAGGTGATGGACCAGCTCGAAATCCCGGAAGGCATGAGCCTCATCGCCCGCACAGCGGGCATCGGGCGCTCCGCCGAGGAGCTCCAGTGGGACCTTAATTACCTGCTCCAGCTCTGGCACGCGATCGAAAAGGCCGCTGACGAAGAAAAGGGCCCGTGCCTCATCTACCTCGAGTCGAGCCTCGTGGTGCGCGCCATCCGCGACCTGTTCCAGCCCGAAATCGGCGAGATCCTCGTCGACACCCAGGCGATCTACGACCAGGCGCTTGCCTTCATGAGTACGGTGATGCCGGCCAACGTCGGCAAGGTCAAGCTGTACCGCGACGACATTCCCCTGTTCTCGCGCTTCCAGATCGAGCACCAGATCGAGAGCGCCTATCGGCGCGACGTGACGCTTCCGTCGGGCGGGGCGATCGTCATCGACCACACGGAGGCCCTGGTCTCCGTCGACGTGAACAGCGCCCGCGCGACGCGCGGCCACGACATCGAGCAGACCGCGTTCAATACCAACTGCGAGGCGGCCGACGAAGTGGCGCGCCAGCTGCGGCTGCGCGACCTGGGCGGCCTCATCGTGATCGACTTCATCGACATGGAGAGCGCCAAGAACCAGCGTGAAGTCGAGAACCGCCTTCGCGATGCGCTGCGCCATGACCGCGCGCGCGTGCAGATCGGAAAAATCTCGCGCTTCGGCCTGCTCGAGCTGTCGCGCCAGCGCCTGCAGCCGTCGCTGGAAGAGACCACGCATTCGCCCTGCCCGCGCTGCCACGGCACCGGATACATCCGCGACACCGCCTCGACCGCGTTGCACGTCCTTCGCATCCTCCAGGAGGAGGCGATGAAGGAAGGCACCGCCGCCATACACGCGCAAGTTCCGGTGAGCGTTGCCACCTACCTGCTCAACGAGAAGCGCTCGGAGATCTTCAAGATCGAGGCGCGCCTCAAGGTGAACGTGCTCCTGATTCCGAATCCGAATCTCGAGACTCCCAACTACAACGTCGAGCGCCTGCGCCACGACTCGGCGCTGCTCGACGAGCAGAAGCCCAGCTACGAGATGGTGACCGCGCCCCCCGAAGAGCCGGCGACCGTCGCAGCGCGCAACCCGCAGCCGCTGCCTCCGCGTCCCGAGCCTCTGGTGAAGGGCATCACGCCCGACCAGCCGGCGCCGATGTCGCTCACGCAGGACGAACCGGAAACGCGCCGTGCGCAGCAGCCTATGCGCACCGCGGCTCCGCCGCCAGCCGAGAAGCACGGCCTCCTCGACATGCTGTTCGGGTGGATGCGCAAGCCCGCCGAGCCGCCGCCCGCGCCCGCGGCCGTGGCCAAGCCCGCGCTCGAACAACGCCCGCCCCGCGATGGCCAGCGCTCGAGGGACGGACAACGCCGCGATCGCGACGATCATCGCCGCGGACGTGGCGACGGCAAACGCGGCGAGCCGCGCGGACCGAAACAGGAAGGCCGCGATGGCGAGCCGCGGGAGGCAA
>JBBRQA010000307.1:0-3610 GCA_038227085.1 Burkholderiales bacterium
GGCGGGAATCGTTGGGGGAGATGCGAGACATCCGAGGTCGTAATTGTACCGACCCCGGAGGTGGTGAGGTCTAGGCGGCCTTGCGCTCTCCGGAGCGCGCCTTGTCGAGCTGCTCGGCGGCGAAATTCCAGTTGAGGAGCTTGCCGATCACCGCATCAACGAACTCCGGGCGGCGATTCTCGTAGTCGATGTAGTACGCGTGCTCCCACACGTCGATCGTGAGGAGAGGTGTCGCGCCCATGGTGATCGGCGTTCCGGCGTTGGAGGTCGAGAGGATCTCGAGCTTGTCGCCCCGCGCCACGAGCCATGCCCAGCCGCTGCCGAAAGTGTCGACCGCGGTCTTGGAGAATTGCTCCTTGAATTGCGCGTAGCCGCCGAAGCTCTCCTCGATCGCCTTGGCCATCGCCTTGGGAGGCTCGCCGCCGGCGCCGGGCGCGAGGCAGTTCCAGAAGAACGTGTGATTCCACGCCTGGGCCGCGTTGTTGAAGATCTTCCTGGTCTCCTCGCCGCCGACCGACGCGGCGATGACCTGCTCGAGCGGCATGTCGGCGAAGCGCGTGCCCGCGACCAGCTCGTTCAATTTCTTCACGTAGGTCGCGTGGTGCTTGCCATGGTGAAGGCCGATGGTGCGCGCCGAGATCACGGGCTCGAGCGCGCTCTCTTCCCACGGAAGCGGGGGAAGCATGAAAGGTGCGGACATGGGAGTCTCCTGGTGCGGGATGCAAGGTCGGCGCGCGTAGGGCGCCGAGGGTGAGATGGCCCCGGCGGGGCGGAGGTTCCGCTGTAGGAATGTTCCGACACGCCTATCAGCGAAATGCGCAATGGGAATTCCTGTCTTCCGACAGATCGGAACATTCTTCCGAACGATCATCTGAAGTGCGTCGGGGGAGATCTCCGGGCGTGTTTCACATCCATTCTCAATCTGGTGACGCCATGAATTGGGACCGCATCGAAGGCAACTGGAAGCTGCTGCTGGCAGCCTCCAGAATTCCTACGGGATTGTGAAGGACGAGGCCGCGAAGCAGATCGTCCATTTCGAGGCCAAGTACGAGCGCAATCAGTGGGTCCAGTGACTGGAATCGCATAAGGAGCCATACAAATGAAAATGACTACTCTTTACGCCGCCCTTGCTGGGGCCTTCCTGCTCGGTACGGCGGCACTTGCACCGGCACAGACGACGACCGCGCCGGCCGGCAGTTCCGTTGCCCACCCCGTGAAGAACTCCAAGGTCGCGGCGAGCTCGGACTACCGTGCGGACAAGGACAAGATCGAGGCCGACTACAAGGCCGCGAAGGCGAACTGCAAGCCCATGAGCGGCAACGCCAAGGACGTTTGCATGAAGCAAGCCAAGGGCAACGAGAAGGTCGCCAAGGCCGAGCTCGAGGCCAAGCGCAAAGGCACCCCGCACGCCATGTACGAAGTGCAGAAGGAAAAAGCCGACGCCGCCTATGAAGTCGCCAAGGAAAAGTGCGACGACCAGAAGGGCGCCGACAAGACCGCCTGCAAGAAAGCCGCGTCCGCGGACAAGGCGAAAGCCATGGCCGACGCGAAGGCGATGAAGAAGTCGTAATCGACGTGCCAGGAAAGCAGCAATGCAAGGGCCGATCTCCGGATCGGCCCTTTTGCATTGGAAGGTCAGGAATGTGAGGCCTCCCCCGCGCGCCGCCGTCGCCCCTCGCAGGACTCCCCTGACGTCCGATTCAGACATTCCCACCCGCCGGGTTCACAAGCGCCGACAGATCGGGCCGGGTCCGGGAGCGATCATCATTACCAATCCGGCACTCATCACGACACGCCGGCGCGTACCAACGACGAAGCGGGCCGAAACATGAAACGAACCACACTCTTCGCAACGATCGCCGGAGCCATCCTGGTGAGCGCCACCGCGCTCGGTATCGGCGCCGCGGTCGACTCGCCGCGCTCCCTCATGTCGCCGGTCGATTACGGTGCCGCAAAGAAGGCGATCGAAGGCGAGGCCCGCGCCGCGCTGGTCAAGTGCCGCAGCCTGGAAGATCACGCGAAGGATCTTTGCAAAGCCGAGACGAAGGCCGACGAGCGCATCCGCAAGGCCGACCTCGAAGCCCAGTACCGGGGCACCGTGTCCGCCTCCGCTGACGCGAGGCTCGCCCGCGCCAAGGCGCAATACGAAGTCGCCCGTGCGAAGTGCGGCGACCACCACGGGGAAGACAAGATCTCCTGCATGCGCTCGGCGCGCTCGGAGAAGGCGAAGGCGCTCAGCGACGCCAAGCTCGCGTCGAATTAAGGGCTGCGGCCTACCGGAAGCTGTACTTGAAGACCACGCGGTTGCGGCGCAGCGACACACTCTCCGGCCTGAGGCCATCGACCGCCGGCATGTAGTTGCGGGCAGGCCGATAAATGATTCTGGCGTCCGCCAGGTCGTAGCAAAGATCCTTGGACGAAGTGTCGCAGGCGGCCCGCGGGGCCGGCCTCTCCTGCTCGTCGAGGCGCGCTAGCTGCGGAAGAGGGTCGCGTCCCACCGCGAAGGGCGCATCTGCATGCTTCGTCACCACCCCACCGGCACCGGCCGAGACCATCGCCTTGGAACGCAGAGAAGGCTCGAACCCGTCGTTCGCCTGGGCCGCGAGGGCCAGGGAAAGGGTTGCAGTGACCGCGATCGAGCGAAGCATGGGGACTCCTGTCACGATATCTTGGGCGTCTGCGCCCCGCCCTGCCACGGCGGGCGACAACCGGCAACCCGTAACCGACGACCGGCGAATGTCTCCGAATACCGACATCAACCCTGTGACTTTTCTCACGTTTCCGGAGCCGGTGGAGCGCGCCTTGCAGGACAATTCCGATAGTTGATTCAGAGGGGGTTTCCGGCGCGCCTCCCGCGATCCGACAGAATTCCCCGGGCTAAGCCGCGATGATGGTCTCCAACAAGGAGATCCCACGCACATGAACAGCAACAGCTTCGCCTACACCCGCGCCCTCGCGCGTCAATTCTTCCCCAACTGGTCGCGCCGCGCCCGTGCGCGCTGGGTGCTGGCCAAGATGCGCGCCCAGCAGCCCAAGGTGCCGATCTCCGCGTGCTGGAGCCACGACACCCGCGCCTACTGGTTCCAACGCACCACCCGCGCCTAGAATCCCACCGTCCCCGCATCGCCCGTAGCGGCGAGGCGGCGTAGTATCTCCGGAAACAATGGTCCGGAGGATCGCAATGCGTGGCTTGATGATGGAGACGCCGCTTCTCGTGTCCGACCTGATTCGGCACGCGGATCGGCACCACGGCGACGCGCAGGTTGTCTCGCGCCGCGTCGAAGGCGACATCCACCGCTACACCTATCGCGAATCCCACACGCGCGCGCGGCGGCTGGCCAACGCGCTCGCCTCGCTCGGCCTGAAGCCGGGGGATCGCGTCGCAAGCCTCGCGTGGAACGGCTACCGCCACTTCGAGCTGTATTACGCGGCGGCCGGCAGCGGCATGGTGATGCACACGGTGAACCCGCGGCTCTTCCTCGAGCAGATCGCGTGGATCCTGAGCGACGCAGAGGACGCGGCTCTCTTCGTCGACCTCACCTTCCTTCCGCTGGTGCAGAGGCTCGCCCCGTTGTGCCCCGCGCTCAGAACCGTGGTGGTCATGACAGAC
>JBBRQA010000308.1:0-3580 GCA_038227085.1 Burkholderiales bacterium
GGTTTCCCCACCACGGGCTCAACAGGTACCGATAGGCGCGAATCACGAAAAGCATGAGGCGCGTCATTCAGCGGGAGTCGTTCTTGGCGAGTTGGTCGAAGAGGGTGCGGATCTCGGCGAACACCGGCTCGGATGTGGCCGCGTCGAAGCGCTCGCGCAACGACACCACGCAATCGAGGCCGGCCTGCTTGGCCTCATGGCGCCGGAAGGTGTTACGCACAAAGCGCTTCACGTGGTTGCGATCGACGGAATGGGGGACGAGGCGGCGGGTCAGCGCGACGCCCAGGCGCGAGAGGCCGGGCACCCCGGGAGACACGTGAAGGATCGCGAAGCGCCCGCGCAGCTTGCGCGAGCCGCGCAGCACGGTGCCGAACGAGCCCTGCACCGAGAAGCGGTGACGCCGCGAATACCCTTCTTTCCGGGCCTCCCGCGGCATGGCCCGACCTAGACGGCGACGCGCTTGCGGCCCTTGGCGCGGCGCGCGCTGATGATGGCGCGGCCACTGGCCGTTTTCATGCGCACGCGAAAGCCGTGCGTTTTCTTCCGGTGAGCGGTTGAAGGCTGGAATGTGCGCTTCATTTGCGGCGGTCCTCTGATTCAATCGCCCGACTGGCGAAAAGCCTGAAATTATAACGGATTCGGCGCCTCGACGCTATTGCAGCGGCGTATTCCACGCTTAATTTGGCTGTGGATAACCGGGCTCGATCCCGGTAAAATTTCGGATCGCCTCCCCTCCTTTTTTCGATCCCTCCCCGCTCCCGATTTTGCCCATGGATTCGCTTTGGCCGTCGCTCGCCGCTGAACTCAAGAAGGAGTTGCCGGCGCAGCAATACGACACCTGGATCAAGCCCCTGCGGGGCGAGCGGCAGGACGACCAGCTGGTGCTCGTGGCGCCCAACCACCACGTCCTCAAGTATGTGCGCACCAACCTGCTGGGCAGGATCGCCTCGCGGGTGGAGCACGTGGCGGGCGGGCGCCTCAGCGTGAACCTGGTGCTCGACGACAAGCTCGCCGACAACGAGATCATGGTTCCGGAGCCGATCGCGGTCGCCGCACCCGAGCGCCCCGCGCGCGAGGAGCACCGCCTCAATCCCGGCTTCACCTTCACCAATTTCGTGAACGGCAAGGCCAACCAGATCGCGCGCGCCGCCGCGATCCAGGTCGCCGAGAATCCCGGCACGGCCTACAACCCGCTCTTCATCTATGGCGGCACCGGCCTCGGCAAGACCCACCTCCTGCAGGCGATCGGCACCGAGGTGCTGAAGCGCAATCCCAAGGCCAAGGTGCGCTACATCCACGCGGAGCAGTTCGTCGCGGACGTGGTGCGCGCCTACCAGCACAAGAGCTTCGATTCGCTCAAGCGCTACTACCGCTCGCTCGATCTCTTCCTCATAGACGATGTGCAGTTCTTCGTCGGCAAGTCGCGCTCCCAGGAAGAGTTTTTCTATACGTTCAACGCGCTGTTCGAGGCGCACAAGCAGGTCGCGATCACCAGCGATTGCTTCCCGCGGGAAATGACCGGCATCGAAGACCGCCTCATTTCGCGCTTCGGCTGGGGCCTCACCGTGGCGGTCGAGCCTCCGGAGCTGGAGATGCGAGTAGCGATCCTCCTCAAGAAGGCCGAGAACGACGGCGTGCGCCTCGACGAGAACGTCGCCTTCTTCATCGCCAAGCACATCCGCTCGAATGTGCGCGAGCTCGAGGGCGCCTTGAAGCGCGTGCTCGCCTACTGCCGCTTCAACAACGCGACGGTGAGCGTCGGAACGGCACGGGAGGCCTTGAAGGATCTCCTCGCGGTCCTGAACCGCCAGGTCTCCATCGAGAATATCCAGAAGACGGTCGCCGACTACTTCAAGATCAAAGTGTCGGAGATGTATTCGAAGAAGCGCTTCCGGTCCGTGGCGCGCCCCAGGCAGGTCGCCATGGCCCTCGCCAAGGAGCTGACCCAGCAAAGCCTGCCCGAGATCGGCGAGGCATTCGGCGGCCGCGACCACACCACGGTGCTGCATGCCTGCCGCAAGACCGCGGAGCTGCGCGAGAGCGACCAGGAGTTCGCGCGCGACTACGCTCAGCTCCAGCAGATCCTGTTGGGATGAAAGCCCCGGAACCCATGAAGAACCTGTGGACAGTTTTGCCCAACGCTCGCGAGGGCTGTATTGCGCACAGGCCGCGGCTGGTAAACAGACTTTTTGCCCCCATTTTTAAATGCGCCAACCCGTTGATCCAATGCCGTATTCTGGAGTTATCCCGCTCCGGGGCTCCTCCTGTTAGCTGTTAACTGTTCTCTTTTATAAAGATTACTAATAGATAGAGATCATGCTGAAAATCAAAACGACGAACGACAAGCTGTTGAGTCCGCTGCAGCAGGTCACGGGGATCGTGGAACGGCGCCATACGCTCCCCATCCTCTCCAACGTCCTCATCACGGCGACGGGATCGAAGGTCGAGTTCCTGGCCACCGACCTCGAAGTGCAGATTACTTCGCGCGCGGACCTCGAGAGCTCCGCGGAGGGTTCCGTCACGGTAGGCGCACGCAAGCTCTACGACATCCTGCGTTCGCTTCCCGAGGATGCGGAGGTCTCCCTCGAGGCCAAGGAAAATCGCATGACGGTGCGCGCCGGCAAGAGCCGCTTCAACCTGCAGACGCTCGCCGCAGCCGATTTTCCCCGCATGGTCGAGGCCAAGGACGCGTCCAAGACCCTCACCCTGCCGCAGAAGGCCCTCAGGGAAGCGCTCGGGCTCGTGCAGTTCGCCATGGCGGTGCAGGACATCCGCTATTACCTGAACGGGGTGCTCTTCTCGGTCGACAAAGACGTGCTGCGCGTGGTCGCCACCGACGGCCATCGCCTGTCCTTCGCGAGCCAGGCGCTGGGCAGTGACCATGGCTCGGTGGAGGCGATCCTGCCCAGGAAGACGGTGCTCGAGCTCATCAAGCTGCTGGGTGAAACCGACGAGCCGGTGTCGCTCGCGATCGGCTCCAACCAGGCGCGCTTCTCGTTCGGCGGCATCGAGATCGTCTCCAAGATCGTAGAGGGCAAGTTCCCCGATTACCAGAAGGTCATTCCGGCGGTGCACAAGAACCGCGTCTCGCTGGATCGCGCGACGCTCGCGCAGTCGCTCAACCGTGCGGCGATTCTCTCCAACGAGAAGATTCGCGGCGTGCGCCTGGTGTTCACCAAGGACGCGTTGTCGATCATCTGCACGAACAACGAGCAGGAAGAGGCCGAAGAAGGCCTCGCAGTGGAGTACGACGGCGATCCGCTCGACATCGGCTTCAACATCTCGTATCTCCTCGACGTGCTGAACCACGTAGATTCCGAAACGGTGACCTTCACCATGGGCGACTCCAATTCGAGCGCGCTGGTGCAGATGCCCGGCCACGACGACTTCAAGTACGTCGTGATGCCGATGCGCATCTAGGGCTGCGCGGCTTCATTCCACACAGGAACTCAATGGCAACGGTCCCACAACCCACTCCCGAGAACGGCCGCATCCCGGCCGAGTACGACTCGTCGAGCATCAAGATCCTGAAAGGCCTGGACGCGGTGCGCAAGCGCCCCGGCATGTACATCGGCGACAC
>JBBRQA010000309.1:0-3569 GCA_038227085.1 Burkholderiales bacterium
AACGCCTCGACGAAGTCGCGTGCGATCAGGCGGCGGATCTTCTGCGCCTTCAGGTAATACGCGTCGTAGTAGCCGTGCGAGAGCACGTAGGTGCCGATGAGGATGCGCCGCTTCACCTCGGGGCCGAAGCCCTGCGCGCGCGTCTTCTTGTACATGTCGAGAAGGTCGGTGTACTCGGGGGCGCGGTAGCCGTAGCGCGTGCCGTCGTAGCGCGAGAGGTTCGACGACGCCTCGGCGGGCGCGAGCACGTAATACACCGGTACCGAGAGATGCTGGTTGGGCAGGCTCACCTCGACTACGCTCGCGCCCCGCTTCTTGTACTCCTCGATGGCCGCCAGGATCGGGGCGCCCACGTCGCGCGCGAGGTCCTTGCTGAAGTACTCGCGCGGCACGCCGATGCGCAGCCCCTTCACGCCGCTTGCGAGGCCGCCCACGTAGTCGTCCTTGGGCCGGTCCATGCAGGTGGAATCGCGTGCGTCGAAGCCCGCCATCACGTCGAGCACCATGGCGAGATCGTGCGCGGTCTTGCCGAGCGCGCCGGCCTGGTCGAGCGAGGACGCGAAAGCGACCATGCCGTAGCGCGAGACGCGTCCGTAGGTGGGGCGCAACCCGCTCACGCCGGTGAAGGATGCGGGCTGGCGGATCGATCCGCCGGTATCCGTGCCGGTCGCCGCCGGCGCCATGCGCGCCGCCACCGCCGCCGCCGAGCCGCCCGAGCTTCCGCCCGGCACCGCCCTCGTGTCCCACGGATTCTTCACCGGACCGAAGTACGAGTTCTCGTTGGATGAGCCCATGGCGAACTCGTCCATGTTGGTCTTGCCGAGGATCACCGCGCCGGCCGCGTCGAACTGCTCGATCACGTGCGCGTCGTACGGCGCGATGAAATTCTCGAGGATCTTCGAGCCGCAGGTCGTGCGCCAGCCCTGCGCGCAGAAGAGGTCCTTGTGCGCGATGGGAATGCCGGTCAGCGGTTGCGCCTCGCCCTTCGCGATGCGCTCGTCGGCCGCGCGCGCCTGCGCGAGGCTCTTCTCGGCATCGACCATGATGAATGCATTGAGCGCCGCGTTGCCGGCCGCGATGCGGTCGAGGAAGTGCTGCGTCACCTCGACGCTCGACACCTGGCGTGCTGCCAGCTTCGCCGCGAGATCCTTCAGCGTCGCGTTGTGCACGTTACTCGATCACCCTGGGGACGAGATACAACCCGTCTTCCACGGCCGGTGCGATCGACTGGAAAAGCTCGCGCTGGTCGCTCTCGGTCACGCGATCGTCGCGCGCGCGCTGCATGACTTCCTGCGGATGGGACATTGGCGCCACGCCCGTGGTGTCGACCGCGCTCATCTCGTCGACCATCGCGAGGATGTCGTTCAGCTGTTGCTGCATCGCAGCAACCTCGCCTTCGGCGAGCTCCAGGCGCGCCAGGTGGGCGATCCGGTGGATTTGTTCGAGGGATAGCATCGGAAGTGCCGCTAAGGCCTTAATTCAGCGCGATTTTGGGCTATTATATTGCACCCCCTCCGATGGGGCGTGCCGCATCCCGAAACTCCTTACGGATCAAGATGTTTTCCTTCGTTTCCAAGTATTTTTCCACCGACCTCGCGATCGACCTCGGTACCGCCAACACGCTGATCTACGTCCGCGGCAAGGGCATCGTCCTCGACGAGCCTTCGGTGGTTGCGATCCGCCAGGAAGGCGGCCCCAACGGCAAGAAAACCATCCAGGCGGTCGGACTTGCTGCAAAGCAGATGCTCGGGCGCACGCCCGGAAACATCACCGCCATCCGCCCGATGAAGGACGGCGTGATCGCCGACTTCACGATCACCGAGCAGATGCTCAAGTACTTCATCAAGAAGATCCACGACAACCAGTGGTTCCGGCCGAGCCCACGCATCGTGATCTGCGTGCCGTACGGATCCACCCAGGTGGAGCGGCGCGCGATCAAGGAAAGCGCCGTGGGCGCGGGCGCCTCGCAGGTATTCCTCATCGAGGAGCCGATGGCGGCCGCGATCGGCGCGGATCTTCCGATCGCGGACGCGACCGGCTCGATGGTGGTCGACATCGGCGGCGGCACCACCGAAGTCGGCGTGATCTCGCTGGGAGGCATCGTGTATTCGGCCTCCGTGCGCGTGGGCGGCGACAAGTTCGACGAGGCGATCATCAACTACATCCGCCGCAACTACGGGATGCTGATCGGCGAATCTACCGCGGAGAACATCAAGAAGACCATCGGCTCCGCGTTCCCCGGCAGCGAAGTGCGTGAGATGGAAGTGAAGGGCAGGAACCTCGCCGAAGGCATCCCGCGCTCCTTCACCATCTCCTCCAACGAGATCCTCGAGGCGCTCACCGACCCGCTCAACAACATCGTGTCGGCGGTGAAAAGCGCGCTCGAGCAAACCCCGCCCGAGCTCGGCGCCGACATCGCCGAGAAGGGCATGGTGCTCACCGGCGGCGGCGCGCTCCTGCGCGAGCTCGATCGCCTGCTCATGGAAGAGACGGGCCTGCCGGTCATCGTCGCCGACGATCCCTTGACGTGCGTGGTTCGCGGTTCCGGGCGCGCGCTCGAGGAGATGGACAAGCTCGGAACCGTCTTCACCAACGATTGATCGTCCGCGAGCCGCCAGCATTCTTCCACCGGGGGCCGAGCCCCCTGGCGCGGCTCACTTTCTTCACGCTCTCCGCGATCGCGCTGATGATCGCCGACCACCGCTTCCACGCGCTCGAGACGGTGCGCCTGTCGCTTTCGGTCCTCGCGCATCCGGTGCAGCAGGTCGCGACCATGCCGGGTGAGGCCGTGGGACGCGTCGGCGAATATTTCGCGAGCCAGGAGCGGCTGTTGCGCGAAAACCAGGAGCTGAAGGCCAAGGTGCTCGAGCAGTCGGCCGCCGCGCAGGAAGCGCGCCTCCTGAAGGCCGAGCAGGCGCACCTCCTCGAGATGACTGCGAGCACGGGCAAGAGCCGCTACGTCGAGAACGGCACCATCGCCGAAGTGCTCTACACGGCGCGCAACCCGTTCGTGCGCAAGATCGTGGTCGACAAGGGGCTCACCCATGCCATCGCCCCCGGCATGCCCGTGATCGACGGCAGCGGCGTGGTGGGTCAGGTCACCAACGTCGGCACGTTCTCCAGCGAAGTCACGCTCGTTACCGAGAAGGACCAGTCGGTCCCGGTGATGCTGGTGCGGAACGGGCTGCGCGCGGTCGCGGTCGGATCGGGCAAGGACGGCTCCATCGACATTCCCTTCATGCCGGTATCGGCCGACGTGCAGAACGGCGACATGTTCGTGACCTCCGGCATAGACGGCACCTATCCGCCGGGCCTGGTGGTCGCGGAGGTCACCAGCGTGCAGAAGAACGCCGCGTACGTGTTCGCCAAGATCTCCGCGAAACCCGCCGCGGGAGTCGATAACCATCGCTACGTGATGGTGCTACCGCTGCCCGCCGCGTCGGTGGCGCGCCCCGACACCAAGGTCGAGGAGACGCCCAGGAAGAGCGCGCGCGACCGCACGCGCGCGCGGCGCCAGTAATGCGCGCCGCCGACCTCACCCCGCTCGCCCGTGACGTGATGAAGCTCCC
>JBBRQA010000310.1:0-3562 GCA_038227085.1 Burkholderiales bacterium
ATGCCGTTGGCTTGCAGGCGCGCCCAGCGAGCGGGATCGCGATGCGCGGCGACGGCTCCCTTCACCGCCTCGACGAGCGCCTCCACGGTGAGCTCGCTCATCAGGAAGCCCGTGTCGCGCGAAGGATCGCTTGCATCGTCCACCACCGTGTCGACGAGGCCGCCGGTCGCGTGCGCGATGGGCGGCGTGCCGTAGCGCTGGCTGTACATCTGGTTCATGCCGCACGGCTCGAAGCGCGAGGGCATGAGGAACATGTCGGCGCCCGCCTCGACGAGGTGCGCGAGACCCTCGTCGAAGCCGATGAAGCTGCCGAGATGCCGCGGGAGGTTCCGCTGCGCCTCGCCGATCCTCTTCACCAGCGCGTGCTCGCCGCTTCCCACGATCGCGACCTGCACGGGAATGCGCGCGAGCTCGGGCAGCGCGTCCACGATGACGTCGATGCCCTTCTGGCTGGTGAGGCGGCTGACGATCGCGGCGAGCGGAATGTCGTCGGGGCCGGGGAGGCCGAGGCGCTCCTTCAACGCGCGCTTGTTGGCGAGCTTGCCCTGGAGCGAGCTCGCGCCATAGCGGCTCGGGATCCATGGGTCGGTCGCCGGATCCCAGAGCGCCATGTCGATGCCGTTCAGGATCCCCGAGAGACGTTTCGCGCGCGAGCGCAGCACGCCGTCCATGCCGAAGCCCAGCTCCGGCGTCTGGATCTCGCGCGCGTAGGTCGGGCTCACCGTGTTGATCGCGTCGCCGTACACGAGCCCGCCCTTCAGGAACGACACCTTGCCGTAGAACTCGAGGCCTTCGACGCCGAGCGCATCGGCGGGAAGCGCGAGGGGCTCGATCTCCGAGTAAGGGAAGACGCCCTGGAATGCGAGGTTATGCACGGTGACGAGCGAGGCCGCGCACCGGCCCGACGCGGACTTGAGGAACACGGGCGCCAACGCCGTCGGCCAATCGTTGCAATGCACGACGCCGGGGCGCCACGCGAGCGGGCTCACGTCGGTGCCGAGGACCGCGGCTGCCAGCGACAGAACGCCGAAGCGGATCGCGTTGTCTGTCCAGTCGTCGCCGCTATCCTGCTGGTAGGGGCCGCCGGGGCGCTCGTAGAGCTCGGGCGCGTCGAGGATGAGGAGCGGCACGCCGCTGGGCAGCTTCGAGTCGAGGATGCGCACCTGGTGGCCGAGCAGCTTGAAGGCCGCGATCTCGGGCGCCTTGGGGTCGGCCTTCTTCACCGACGGATAGCCTGGCAGCAGCACGCGCACGTCGATGCCCATGGCGTGGAGTGCCGCGGGGAGCGCGGCGCTCACGTCGCCCAGGCCGCCGGTCTTCACCAGGGGAGCACACTCGGGGGTGGCGAAGAGAACTTTCACGGAGGCAGGCAAGATGATTCTGGCGGGCGATGTAGGGGCGACCAAGATTCTGCTGGAAGTCGGGGAAACGCGCAGCGGCAAGTGGGTGCCCGCGCTCGCCAGGCGTTATGAGACTGCGAACGCGGAGAGCTTTCCCGCGGTGCTGACCGCTTTCCTCGGTGAATGGAACGCCGTGCGCGAGAAGGGCCAGCGCATCACCGCGGCGGGCTTCGGCGCCGCGGGTCCGATGGAGGACAACAAGGTGAAGATGACGCACCGCCCGCTCACGGTGGACGGCGACGCGATCGAAAGCCGCTTCCTCATCCCGAAGGTGCGCGTGGTGAACGACCTTGCCGCGGCCGCCCACGGCCTCGATGGGCTCGGCCCGCGCGATTTCGCGACCGTGCAGCAAGGCAAGGCAGCGGCCAACGAGGCGCGCGTGGTGATGGGCATCGGCACGGGTCTTGGCATTGCATATCTCGTGCCCGACGACAATGGCGGCCACCGCGTGGTGGCGAGCGAGGGCGGGCACATCGGATTTTCGCCGGCGACCGCGCGCCAGCTCGACCTGTGGCGCTCGATCTTCTCCGCGCACGGGCGCGTGGGCGCCGAGGAGATCGTGTCGGGCACGGGGCTCTCGCACGTGCTCTCCTTCGTGCGCGGCGAGGGCGCGCATGCGCATGGCGCTCGCGAGGACCACATCAGCGCGGAGTGGATCGCCGAGCGCGCGGGAAAGGGCGACCCGGCGTGCTCCGGCGCGCTCGACCTCTTCCTGGAGTGCATGGGAAATGTCGCGGGCGATCACGCACTTGCGGTGATGGCGCGCGGTGGCGTGTACCTCACCGGCGGCGTGGTGGCCCGCCTCTACGCGCGCCTGGGCGATTCGCGCTTCTGCGAGTCCTTCTGCGCGAAGGGGTCGCTCTCCGCGATGCTGATGAAGATCCCGGTGCGTGCGGTCACTAACGAGCGTGTCGTGCTGCTGGGCGCCGGAAAAATTGCGGCGATGTAGGCGCGCGCCGACAGAAATGGTCGGAAAAGCGTGATGAGATTTCATCATCATCGCGCTTCGGGGAGGACGCCATGGCAGTCATCGAGGAAAAGGTTCGCCCTCGGCAGGACACGGCCTCCCGCGGCAGCACCACCCGCTATTCGGGATATGCGGCGAGGAATACCGTCGCGATGGTGCTGGCCGGCGGGCGCGGCACGCGCCTGAAGCAGCTCACCGACTGGCGCGCCAAGCCCTCGGTCGCATTCGGCGGCAAGTTCCGCATCATCGACTTCACGCTGTCGAACTGCCTCAACTCCGGCATCCGCCGCATCGACATCTGCACGCAGTACAAGGCGCACAGCCTCATTCGCCACGTGCAGCGCGGCTGGAATTTCCTCGACACGCGCTTCGACGAGTTCGTCGAGGTGCTGCCCGCGCAGCAGCGCACCAACGGCGGCTGGTACCAGGGCACGGCGGATGCGGTCTACCAGAACCTCGACATTCTTCGCCGGCAGAATCCGAAGCTCGTCCTCGTCCTCGCCGGCGACCATGTCTACAAGATGGATTACCGCGCGATGATCGAGGAGCATCTCGCGACCAACGCGAAGGTGACCGTGGCGTGCGTGCAGGCGCCGGCCTCCGAGTGCTCGTCGTACGGCATCGTGAGCGCCGACGAGAGCGGGCGCGTCACCGCGTTCCAGGAAAAGCCCGCGGTGCCGTTCACCGTGCCGGGCCGCCCGGACCGCGTGTACGCGAGCATGGGCGTGTACGTGTTCGACTCCGCGTTCCTCTACGACCAGCTCTTGATGGACGCGGAGGACGAGAGCTCGAGCCACGATTTCGGCAAGGACCTGCTGCCGCGCCTGGTGAACGCGGGCGCGGCGATCCACGCGCACGACTACGCGCGGAGCTGCGTGAACATGATCAACGGCGAGCCCTACTGGCGCGACGTGGGCACCATCGACGCGTACTGGGAGGCCAACATCGACCTCACGCGCGTCGAGCCGGAGCTGAACCTCTACGACCGCAACTGGCCGATCTGGACCTTCCAGGAGCAGATCCCGCCGGCGAAGTTCGTGTTCGACGACGACACGTGCCGCGGCATGGCGATCGATTCCATCGTGTCCGGGGGCTGCATCGTGAGCGGCTCCTCGGTGAAGCGCTCACTGCTCTCGTCGAGCGTGCGCGTGCACAACCGCAGCACCATCGAGGATTCCGTGATCCTGCCGCACGC
>JBBRQA010000311.1:0-3503 GCA_038227085.1 Burkholderiales bacterium
CTCGAACACCGCGACCATGCTGGTGGAGCATGCGAGCACGGTGGAGAAGGCCGGGGTCGCCGGATCCACGCCCGCGTCGATCACCACTTCGCGCGCGATGTTGCTCCAGCCGAGGTTGGGCGCGACCGTGCCCCACACCACCAAGTCGGGGCGGTCCCCGGCGGCGAGCTGCGCCACCATCGCCTTGGCGACCGGCACCGACAACGCCACTGCGTCGAGCGCGCGCAACGCGCCGTCCACTTTCGCGAACGGGGTTCGCACTCCGGCGACCAGCCAGGTGTCGCTCTTGCTCATCACTTGGGATCGTCGGGTTCGCCCGGCACGCCGAGCCGTTCCTGACTATAGCCTTCGCGCGCGCGCCAGCCGGGATACTTGAAGAGGAGGTTGTTCAATGTGCTCCCGGTGTCGTAGTTCATCTCCTGTCCCGGATGCTTCTCGCGCCAGCGCACCATGAGGCCGCGCCCGTCGCGGTACCACGGCACCTTGAAGATCCACGCCTCGAGGCTCTGCGTGCGCCAGCCCTTGTCGCGGATACTCGGCCACAGCTCGTCGGCGTGGCGGATGTTGTCGTCGCGGTCGAGAAGCCAGAACTCCTTCCCCTGCACGTCCCCGAAGATGAAGAGCCGGCCGTCGACCACCTCGAATTGGGTTGGATCGCTGCCCATCTTCACGCCGTAGGGCGCGCCGTTGGAGCAGAAGCCTGCGTACTGCGGCTCGAACTTCGCCGGCGAAGCGGTGAATGCGCTGCGATGCTCTGCCGTGGCGAAGTAGTACGTGCGCCCCTCGTGCGTGGCTGCGATGGTGTGCTTGCCACGCACCGGCCGCCCATCGGTGAAATAGCCCACGGGGTCGTGGCCGAGGAGCATCAAGTGCTCGCCGCGAGTGGTGTCGATGGTCGCGTGCGTCGTGCCGCACCCCGAGAGGACGGCCGCGAGAAGCAAAGCCAGCAAGGCTCTCATTTCCATCCCGTGCCTCCGTGCTCGCGCTCGAAGCGCTCGCGGTCGCGTGCGAACTGCTGCTCGAGCTCTTCGCGCCCCGACTTCGCCATCGACATGCGCCGCGCCTCGTCCTGGTAGAAGGGAAGGGTCGCGTCGACGCTCGCGATATTGTGGCGCCGGAAGAGGTCGGCCAGCTCGCGCGCGCGATAGCGGTCGACGCCCAGCTTCTCCAGCGCCGAGCGCCCCATGCGCAGCGCCGACTCGAAGGTCTCGCGCTCGGCCACCTCGACCCCGCGCAGGCGCAGCTCGAAGTAATGCGTGACGTTTCTCGCGCGGCTCACGATCGGCAGGTTCGGGAAGTTGGCGCGCACGCGGTCCACGAGCGCCAGGCTCGCCTCCACGTCGTCGATCGCGTTCACGAGGAGGCGCGCCTTGCGCGCGCCCGCCGCCTCGAGCAGGTCGAGCCTCGTGGCATCGCCGTAGAACACGCGGTAGCCGAACTTGCGCAGCGTCTCGATCTGGTCGGGATCGTGGTCGAGCACCACGGCGCGCACGTCGTTCGCGAGGAGGAGCCGGCCCACGATCTGGCCGAAGCGCCCGAACCCCGCGATGATCACCGGCGCCTGGGTGTCGATGGTGTCGGCTTCGGGCTCGGCCCGGGTGCCGCGCGCCGCGAGGCGATCGTGCAGGAGGAGCAGGAGCGGCGTGGTTCCCATCGAGAGCGCCACGGCGACGGTGAGGAGCGCTTCCCATTCCGCGCTGAAGAGCCTCGACTCGCGCGCCACGCCGAACACCACGAAGGCGAATTCGCCGCCTTGCGCGAGGAGCGAGGCGAAGAGCCAGCGCTCGCGGCAGATGTCGAGCATGCGCGCCACCGCCCACAGCGAGAAGAACTTGAGGGCGACGAAGCCCACGAGCAGGGCGGCGACCATGAACGGGCGGCTCGCGAGGAGGCCGAAGTCGATGGTCATGCCCACCGTGATGAAGAACAGCCCGAGCAACAATCCCTTGAAAGGCTCGATATCGCTCTCGAGCGCATGGCGGAACTCCGAGCTCGCGAGCAGCACCCCGGCGAGGAAGGCGCCCATCGCCATCGACAGCCCCGCGAGCGACATGAGCTCCGCGACGCCGATCACCAGCAGCAGGGAGAACGCCGTGAAAAGCTCGCGGATGTCGATCCGCGCGATGAGCCGCAACGCCGGACGGATCGCGTATCGGCCGAGGACCACGACGCCGGCGATCGCCGCGAGCGCGATCCCCACGCGCATCCACACGGGCTCGGTGCCCGCGGTGTCGGCGTGGCCGAGGATCGGCACCAGCGCGATGAGCGGGATCGCCGCGATGTCCTGGAAGAGAAGGATGCCGAACCCTGCGCGCCCGGTGGGCGTGTCGAGCTCGTTTCTCTCGGTCATGGCCTGCGTGGCGATCGCCGTCGAGGAGAGCGCCAGCGCGAGCCCGCCCACGAGCGCCGCCTGCCATGCGAGGCCGAGCGCGAGGAGAGCCGCCGCGAGGACCGCACCGCTGACGGCCAGCTGGATCGAGCCGCCGACGAAGACGGTCTTGCGCATCGCCGCCAGTCGCTTCGGATCGAGCTCGAGGCCGATGACGAACAGCATGAGGACCACGCCCAGCTCGGCCAGGTTCTGCGTCGAGGTTATGTCGCCGATGAACCCCAGGCCCCAGGGCCCGATGGCAGCCCCGGCGATGAGATAGCCCAGCACAGAGCCCAGCCCGAGGCGCGCGGCGATCGGCACGCAGATCACCGCGGCGGCGAGGAAGACGAGGGCTTCGCGCATCAGGCGTCCCTGGGTATGGCGCGCCACGCTTCGAGGCGCGAACGCAGCTCGCGGCCCGAGGCGGCTAGCGCTTCGGCGTCGACCTCGTGGGCGCCGCGCAACACGAAAGGCGCGAGCCAGTTCATCCCGCAGTAACGCGCGGTCTGCTCGACCACCGGCGCGAACGCCTCGAACGGGTGATGGTGGCGTCCCTCCTCGCTGTAGGCCACCTCGTCGCCGCCCGCCGTGGGCGCCCACAGCACGTCCTTGCCGGTGAGCGCCGCGCCGCCGGGACCGTAAGCGAAGCCGCGCACCAGCACCTCCTCGAACCAGTGCTTCATGAGCGCCGGCGCCGTGTACCAGAAGACCGGGTGCAGCCAGACCACGAGGCGCGCGCGCTCGAGCGCGGCCTGCTCGGCAGCGCGGTCCACGTCGAAGTCGGGATAGAGGTCGTAGAGCGAGCGCACCTCGAGCGCGGGCAGGTCGCGTATCGCGTCGAGGAGCGCCGCGCAGGCGCGCGAGCGCCGCGGGTACGGATGGGCGAGGATCACGAGGATCATGGCAGCCAGCGATGCAGGGAGAGCCAGGGGTGGTTGTCCGCGAGGATGCCGGCGAACACGGCCGCGCCGATCCAGTTGTTGCCGAGGAAAGCCTTGAAGCATCCCTCGCGCGTGCGCCCGCGAATCCAGGTGTAGTGGAGGACCGCGATCGCCGCGGCCGCCGCGAGGCCCGCGTAATAGAAAATGCCGTAGCGTTGCCAGATCCCGATGGCGGCGAGGGTCGCCATGAA
>JBBRQA010000312.1:0-3501 GCA_038227085.1 Burkholderiales bacterium
AGCGACTGGATGCCGTGATCCTCGGCGATCTTCGCGATGCGCAGCGCATTGCGGTTGTCCTTGTTCCAGCCGGTGCGGATCTTGAGGGTGACGGGCACGTTGACCGCGCGCACCACCGCGTCGACGATGCGCGCCACGAGCGGCTCGTCCTGCAGGAGCGCCGAGCCCGCCATCACGTTGCAGATCTTCTTCGCCGGGCAGCCCATGTTGATGTCGATGATGTGCGCGCCGCTATCGACGTTGTACTTCGCGGCCTCGGCCATCATCGCGGGATCGGCGCCGGCGATCTGGATCACCTTGGGCTCCACTTCGCCCTCGTGGTTGCCGCGGCGGATGGTTTTCTCGGACCCCCACAGCAGCGAATTCGACGCGACCATCTCGGACACGGCCATTCCTGCGCCCATCTTCTTGCAGAGGGAGCGGAACGGACGATCGGTCACGCCCGCCATGGGCGCGACGATCAGGTTGTTCTTGAGTTGGATCGAACCGATTTTCACGTTTTGCTGCGCCGCTCTCGCGGTCTGGTTGTCTCGTGGAGACGTGGTGGCAAAAGAAACCAGACTGTCGGCGAAAGGAAAGGTGCCTATTTTATACGCAGCGCAAATCGCGAGGAAGTGAAATTTCACACACGCGCGATGATGCGTTGCGCGATTGACACAAAAGTCAACCGGCAAGAATCAAGCCTCGCCGTAACCCCCGCCGCCCGGCGTCTCGATCACGAAGACATCGCCGGCGGCGACTTGCGTCTCGTCCGCGTAGGAAAGATCGGTGCGGGAACCATCGGCGCGCTCGACCCAGTTCGCCCCGACCGCGCCCGGCGCTCCGCCCGCCATCCCGTACGGCGGAATTCGGCGATGTCCGGCGAGGATGGCGGCCGTCATGGGCTCCAGGAATCGCACGCGGCGCGTGGCGCCGTTGCCGCCGTGCCACTTTCCCGCGCCGCCGCTGGCGGGCCGGATCTCGTGCGCGTCGATGCGCACCGGGTAGCGCCACTCCAGCACCTCGGGATCGGTGAGGCGCGAGTTGGTCATGTGCGTCTGCACGGTATCGGTGCCGTCGAAGCCCGGCCCGGCGCCGGTGCCGCCGGAAATCGTTTCGTAGTACTGGTAGCGCTCGTTGCCGAAGGTGAAGTTGTTCATCGTGCCGCAGGAGGCGCCCATCAACCCGAGCGCCCCGTAGAGCGCGTCGGTAAGGCATTGCGAGGTCTCGACGTTACCCGCCACGGTGGCCGCGGGCGGATGCGGGTTCAGCATCGAGCCTTCGGGAATGATCACCTTCAACGGCTTCAGGCACCCGGCATTCAGCGGGATGTCATCGTCCACCAAGGTGCGGAACACATAGAGGACCGCGGCGTACGCCACGGCCGAGGGCGCGTTGAAGTTGCTCTCCAGCTGCGGGCTGGTCCCGCTGAAGTCGATCGTGGCGCTTCTCCTGTCCGCGCCGATGGTGATCTTCACCTTGATCAGCGCGCCGTTGTCCATCTCGTATGCGAACTCCCCGTCCTTCAGCACGCCGATCACGCGACGCACGCACTCCTCGGCGTTGTCCTGCACGTGGACCATGTAAGCCTTGACGACGTCGAGGCCGAAGTGGGCGACCATGCGTTTCAGCTCCTGCACGCCCTTCTCGTTGGCCGCGACTTGCGCGCGCAGGTCGGCGATGTTCTGGTCGGGATTGCGCGCCGGATAGCGCGCCGCGCCGAGGAGCCTTCGCATCTGCGTCTCGAGCATGTGGCCGTTCTCGACCAGCTTCACGTTGTCGAGGAGGACACCCTCTTCCTCGACGGTTTTCGAGAACGGTGGCATCGATCCCGGGGTGATCCCGCCGATATCCGCGTGGTGCCCCCGGGATCCGACATAGAACAGGATCGACCCTTCCGCTTCGTCGAAAACGGGGGTTATCACCGTCACATCGGGCAGGTGCGTGCCGCCGTTGTACGGATCGTTCAGGACGTAGACGTCGCCCGCCTTCATCTTCCCGGCGTTCTTCGCGATCACCGTCTTGATGCTCTCCCCCATCGAACCCAGGTGCACCGGCATGTGCGGCGCGTTGGCGATGAGGCTGCCCTCGGCGTCGAAGAGGGCGCACGAGAAATCGAGGCGCTCCTTGATGTTCACCGAGTACGCGGTCTGCGCGAGGCGCACGCCCATCTGCTCGGCGATCGACATGAACAGGTTGTTGAAGACTTCCAGCATCACCGGGTCGGCGGTGGTGCCGAGGGCGTAGCGGGCGCGGCGCTCCACCATGCGCTCGAGGACGAGGTGGTCCAGCTCGGTGATGCGCGCTTCCCATTCAGGCTCCACCACCGTCGTGGCGTTGCGCTCGGCGATGATCGCGGGTCCGGGGATGCGCGTTCCGGGAGCGAGCTTCTCGCGGATGTAGACCGGCGTCTTGTGGCGCATTCCCCCGGAGATCATCTCCACTTCCGCCACCGCCGCGGGCTTCGCCGTGGTCGTCGGGCTGGCGACGATGAGGCCGGGGCCGGCGTCGGATCGGCCCACGGCTTCCACCGAGACCGCCTCGGCGACCAGCGCGCGGTCGGGCATGAGGAAGCTGAAGCGGCTGCGATAGAGGCGCTCGAAGTCCTCGCGCATCTTCCGGATCGAGCCGAGCGGCACCGAGAGCGACGTGTCGGTGCCTTCGTACTTCAGGTGCACGCGCTTCTCGAGCCTCTCGAAGGCCACGCCCTGCACGGCGAGCTCGCGGATGCATTGCTCGCCCAGCTTCACGCACTTCTCCTCGATGTCGGTGAGGGCGCTGTCCTCGAGCCGGCGCTCGACCGCCTCCTCGCGCAGCGCGCGCACCTGGGCCAGGCCCATGCCGTAGGCCGAGAGCACGCCCGCGAGCGGATGGATGTAGACGCGCTTCATGCCGAGCTCGTCAGCCACCAGGCACGCGTGCTGGCCCCCGGCGCCGCCGAAGCACGCGAGCGTGTATTCAGTCACGTCATGGCCGCGCTGCACCGAAATGAACTTGATGGCGTTGGCCATGTTGGCCACCGCGATGCGCACATAGCCCTCAGCGACCGCCTCGGGAGCCTGCGGCTGCGCCGTGGCGGCGGCGATCTGGCCGGAGAGCTCCGCGAATTTCTCGCGCACCACTTTCGCGTCGAGCGCCTCGTCGCCCTTCGGGCCGAAAACCTTTGGAAAGAACGCGGGCTGGATCTTGCCCAGCATCACGTTGCAGTCGGTCACCGTGAGCGGCCCGCCGCGGCGATAGCTGGCCGGCCCGGGATTCGCACCCGCGGAATCGGGTCCCACGCGCTGGCGCTGCCCGTCGAAGAAGAGGATCGATCCTCCGCCCGCCGCGATGGTGTGGATCGCCATCATCGGCGCGCGCATGCGCACGCCCGCGACCAGTGTCTCGAACTCCCGCTCGAGCTCGCCCGCGTAATGCGAGACGTCGGTCGAGGTGCCGCCCATGTCGAAGCCGATCACCTTCTGGAATCCCGCCGCCTCCGAGGTGCGCACCATGCCGACGATGCCGCCCGCCGGCCCGGAG
>JBBRQA010000313.1:0-3492 GCA_038227085.1 Burkholderiales bacterium
GAGCCGGCGGTGTTCATCTACAACAAGCGCCTCATGACCGGCGACGAGATCCCGACCGACCACGCCTCGTTCGCCAAGGTGATGGCCGACAAGACCGACAAGCTGAAGGGCAAGGTCACCACCTACGACATCGAGAAGAGCGGCGTGGGCTTCATGTTCGTCGTGCTCGACACCAAGTACTTCCCGGGCATGGCTGACATCGAGAAGGGCTTCGGCAAGACCGGCTACAAGGTCTACTCGAGCACCGGCAACATGCTGGAGAAGGTCTCGTCGGGCGAGCACCTGCTGGGGTACAACGTGCTCGGCTCCTACGCGCTGGTGCGCTCCAAGAAGGACCCGAACCTGGGCGTGGTGCTGCCCAAGGACTACACGCTGGTGCTCTCGCGCGTGATGTTCATCGGCAAGGCGGCGAAGAATCCCAACGCGGCGAAGCTCTGGGTCGACTACATCCTGTCGATTCGCGGCCAGAAGATGATCGGCAGCGACGTCGAGCTCTTCTCCATGCGCGAGGACGTCGACGCCGAATACACCGCCGCCAAGCTGAACAAGCAGCTCGGTGGCGCCGTGAAGCCGATCCCGGTTGGCGCCGAGATCACCGAGCTGCTCGATTCGAAGAAGCGCCTCGAGTTTCTCGGTCAGTGGAAGGCGGCGGTCGCCGCGGGCGGAGGCAAGTAAGATGAGGCGCAAGACGATGTGTGATCACCAACCCCCAGTGGAGACAATGCCAATGACCAGGAACAAATTCATGCAACCCAGGGCGCTGCACGCCGCGGTCGCCGGCGCGCTCGCCGCGCTGGCTTTCTCGGCGAGCCCCGCGTTCGCCGACGCGACCAGCGACCTGAAGGCCGAGATCGCCGCGCAGCGCGCGCAGCTCGAGGAGCAGCGCCTGCGCCTGGAGGCGATGGAGAAGAAGCTCGACGCGGCCACATCGCAGCAGCAGGCGAGCGCCCCGGCGGCCGCGCCGCAGCCGGTGATGGCGGAGTCGAAGAGCTGGGTTCCGCAGCTCGTCGCCAGCGCCGAGTGGCAGCCGGGATTCACCTTCCAGGTCACGCCGGTCGACACGGTCACGCTCTACGGGCTGATCGACGCCACCTTGAGCAGCGTGAGCAATGCCAATGCCAAGGGCGACCACAAGCGCGGCTTCCAGACCTCGTGGATGAGCGGCGACCGCTGGGGCATCACCGGCCGGCACGGCATCTTCGATAACACCACCGGCGTGATCTTCAAGCTGGAAAGCGAGTTCGACTACCAGACCGGAGAGGAAGACACCCCAGGCGTGCTGTTCAACCGCGACGCGTGGGTCGGATTCCAGAGCGACACCTTCGGCAAGCTTACCTTCGGACGGCAGAACGCGCTCGCGCGCGACTTCAGCGGCATCTACGGCGACCCCTTCACTGGCTCGCGCGTTACTCTCGAAGAAGGCGGCTATACCAACTCCAACAACTACAAGCAGCTGATCTTCTACGCGGCGAGCGCCACCGGCACGCGCGTCGATCGCGGCATCGTCTGGAAGAAGGTATTCGGGCCGTTCGTCGCGGGACTCATGTACGCGTTCCCGGCCAATAACGCGGGCGATTTCCAGAAGGGCAGCGGCCAGACGGCGGCGTTCGGCTTCAACGCCCCCGGGGACATCTTCCATTTCGCCGGGTACTACAACCACTTCAACGTGAACGACCTGCTCTACAAGCAGTACTCGTTCGGCGGCAACGCCCAACTCGGCCCGGTCGTAAGGCTGAATGCCGGATATTACAAGCAGGACTCTGAGCAGGGCGGCAACGTCGGCAAGCGCAAGGACCACGCCTACACGGTGTCGTCCAAGCTCACTCCAGGTGGCCCGTTCGACTACGAGCTCGGCTACCAGGTCCTTCATGCGGATAACGCGGGCCTGAATGGCGCGGGATTCATCCTGACTCCCTATGCCGATGCCTCGGGAGTCAAGGCGACCGGTACCGGCAACAAGAAGACGACGTACGCCTCCGCGTTCTACCACTTCGACCGGCGCGCGGAACTCTACGTCGTCGCCGACTACATGAAGCTCAACGACGGATACAAGCTCGCCATAACCAACGGGCACAGCAGCCAGGTCGAAGTCGGACTGGGCATGCGCATAAAGTTCTAGGGAGCCTCCTCGGCCAGGTGTTTGTTGGTGGCCTTTTGCCCGGAAGACACTCCGCCTTCCGGGCATTTTTCATGGGCGGCCGTATCTAGTCGCCGAGCTTCCGCGCGAGGGCATGCGCGGCCGCGGCCCGCGCTGCCGCCGAGGGATGGCTCGCGCTGAAGGTGCCGGCGGATTCCTGCGCCACGAGCTTGTCGAAGAAGCTCACCAGGCCTGCGGCCGGCCACCCGGCGCGATGGGCGAGCTCGATGCCGATGCGATCCGCTTCGTCTTCCTGCGCGAGGGCGAGCGCGGCCTCGCGCATTTCCTCGGTCGCGTCAGATTCCATGGTGAGACGCGAAACCGCGCGGCGATGGTCGGCCACCGCGTGCGCGATCTCGTGGGCGAGCAGCATCGCGAGCTCGGCGTCGGTGAGGGCGAGGCGCCTCACCAGGGCGCCGCCGACCAGGACCTTGCCACCCGCCATGCAGAACGCCCCCTTCGAAGGATCGCTCGTCACGTGTATTTCCCAGGACCACGCCGACGTCTCCGCACGCATCTGCGCCGCGGCGCCGATCAATCCCGGAGAGATGCGTCGCACCCGGGCCAGCAAAGCGTCGTCGTCGTCCAGCTTCCCCCTCGCCGCGAGGCCCGCGAGGATCGCCCGGTAGGAGGCCGCGGCCTCGCTGCGGTACTCCACGGGCTGGGCCGACGCCAGCGTCGAGCACAAAGCCAGGATCAGAAGCGCGCCGCGCATTTCATGGTCTCGAAGATCGGGGCCTGATTCTATAATGACGGGTGTCCACCTCCGCCTTGCAGGATTTCCTCGCCCTTCTCGAAAAGGGCCCGACCGATGCCCCCGGCGTCTTCAACCCATGGCGCGAGTCGGACGAGCGCGACCGCGCGCCGCGCCACGACATGCCGCGCCTTCGCCGCGAGAACATGGAGGCCTACATCGATGCGCGGCGCACCCACGCGCGCGTGCTGCTGCTGGGCGAGGCCCCCAGCCATCGCGGTTGCCGATTCACCGGCATCGCGTTCTGCTCCGAGACCGAGCTCACGCACAAGGCCGATATGGTCGCGCGCCGCAACCTCGCGTTGACGAGCCGCATCGCGGAAGAAAAGCCGATGCGTGAGAGGAGCGCGGCGGTGATCTGGAGCGAGATCGAGCGCGTCGGCAAGCCTTTCGAGGTGGTGCTGTGGAACGCGTTTCCCTGGCATCCCTACCTTGCCGACGATGGCGATGCGAAGGCGGGCCCGTGCGGTCCCTCCAGCAACCGCAAGCCGCGCCCCGGAGAGGTCGCGCAGGGGCGCCCGGTGATGGAGGCGATGCTGCGATGCTTCACGCAGCGGCTGAGGGTGTTCGCGGTGGGCAAGGTCGCCGAGGACGCGCTCAC
>JBBRQA010000314.1:0-3476 GCA_038227085.1 Burkholderiales bacterium
GAGCCTCGCGCCACGCGCCTGCGGCAAGCGCAACCCGTGCGCCACTCCGGCGATCGCGAGCGCTGCCCCGTAGGTGCACACGAGCGTTGCGCCGGTCGAGAAGTCTCCCGCGTACGAGAGAGCGAGGCCCACGAAGGCGGTGACGGTTCCGGCGATCCATGCGGTGGCGAGCTGCGCCGGGAAGCGATCGGCGTGCAGCAACCCGATCGCGGCCGGAATGATGAGGAAGGCGAACACCAGCAGCACGCCGGCGAGCGCGACGGAGCTCGTCACCACGAGGCCGAATGCGGCATAGAACGCGAACTCGGCGAGCCAGGAGCCGGGCGCCAGTCGACGCGCAACGAACGGGTAGGCGGCGCCTACCACCGCGTAGAGGGGAATCGCCCACGCGAGCTCCTCCCAGCCGACGGTGAGGATGTTGCCCGTCAGGATCTGGCGGATGTGCTCGGCGCCTTGCGGCGCGCGGTCCACGAGGAGGAGCGCGGCCGCAGCGGCCACCACGTAGACCACGCCGATCTGCGCCTCCTGCGGCACGCGCGTCGACCACGAGCGCGACGATGCCAGCAACGCCGCGGCGACGAGCGTGAACGCCAGCGCATACGCATGCGCGGCGATGCTCTGTGGCGAATGCCCGAGGAGAAACGCCGCGGTCGCGCCTAGCGCCGCCACCTGCGCGAGCGCGAGATCCACGAAGATCACATTGCGCTTCAGCACGTGCAGGCCGAAGTACGCGTGGATCCCCACCAGGGCCGTGCAGGCCAGCGCGGGGAGCGCGAGGAAGGCGAGGGTGTCGCTCACTGCAGCGCGCGCACGTCGTAGTCGATGAGGGAGATGTAGTCGCGCGCCTCGGGGACGGCGCCCACCCCGGAGGCGAGCACCACGACCCGCGCGCCGGTTCGCACGGCGAGGAAATCGGCGTCGCGCCTCGGCTCATGCGGTTCGCGCACGATGGTGGCCACGCGCGCCTGCGATGCCAGACGCGCGAGCTCCGCCAGGTGCGCGGGGCTGGCCGCCACGCCGGGCCGCGCCTCGATCACGCCCACGAAGCGCAGCCGGAAGCGGCGCGCGAAATAGGGCCACGTGTCGTGGTAGGCGATGAGCGGCGCCGCGCTCTTCAGGGCCTCGGTCCATTCCCGCATTTTCGCATCGAGGCGCGCGAGGAAGGCGAGGCGGTTCTCCTCGTATTGCCTGGCGTGGGCGGGATCGATCCTGGCCAGCGTTTCGAGGAGGGTCGCGGTAATCGCTTCCGCATTGCCCGGGTCGAGCCAATAGTGGGGGTTGCCGCGCCCGTGCGCGTGGCCGTCGCCGGCGCCGATGCCGCCCGCGCGCACATCGAGGAGCGCCACGTCCTGCGAGGCGTCCACGTATCCCGGCGCGCCGCGCTGCACCGCGGCATTGCCCGATTGGCGCAGCAGCCGATCGAGCCACAAGTCGTAGTCGACTCCGACGCGCACCACGACCTTCGCTTCGCGGATGCGCGACAGGTCGTGGGGGCGTGGCTGGAAATTCTCGCCGTCCTGCCCTGCGGGAATGATGTGCGACACGGAGATGCGATCGCCGCCGACCTCCGCCGCAAGCGAAGCGAGCTCCGCGGTCGCCGCGACCAGCGTGATGCGCGGCTGGGCGAGGGCGGCGCTCATGAAGAGCAACGCCGCCGTCATCCCCGCGAAGGCGGAGATCCAAGCTTGGATCCCCGCCTTCGCGGGGATGACAATTAACGCCAGAGGCTCTTCGGGATCACGCAATGCACGTTCTTCTCGGCGCCGGTCATGTCGCCGATGCGGCAGTCCATCGCGCCGCTCGCGAGGCCGTAGGCGTCGAGGCGCGCCACGTTCTTCTTCTGCTCGAGGAACTTGATCATCCCCATCGAGGCCGAGTCCATCGCCTTGTTCAGGTCGGCGTCGCGGCCGGTGGTGGCGTAGAAGGTCACGTCCTCCGTGGCGGGGCGCGGCGGGATGCCGGTGGCGCGCATGTCCTTCGGCGTGAGGCAATGCACGCCCTTCTTGATGTTGACCACCTGCGAGACGCGGCAGTCGGACACGCTCGCCATCACGATGCCGGCCTCGGCGGGCGAGATGTTGCGCTGCTCCGCGATGAACTTGATGGTCTGCGCGAGCGCCTGGTTCCACGCGAGGTTGAGATCGCTGTCGAAGCCCATGGTGATCCAGTGGGTGGGGGTCTCGATCCTCGGCATGTCGAGCTTCATGTTCTTCACGACCGAGACGTTCACCGCCATCTCCTTGTACGCGGTTTCGATGGCGGTGAGGTTCACCTCGCCGTTGCCCTGCGCCGCGTGGGAATCGCCGGTCCAGAGGAGGGCGCCCTTCACCCACACCGGCACGTAGAGCGTGGCGCCCTCGCTGAAGTCGCGGATGTCCATGTTGCCGGCGAACTCTCCAGGCGGGACGCTGCTGTAGCGGCCGGGCTGCGCGCGCGCCACGCCGAGCGTTCCGGGGAAGGGCTTCAGCGGGATGAAGACGCCGGGAATGAACTCGGTCTCCATCTTGTCCATGTCGAGGTACAGGTACTTCACCTGGCCGTCGGGATAGTCCTTGGGGAACTGGCCGAACATGCCCGGCACGTTGAAGTTGGTGGCGTAGGCGCGCGGCACGATCTTCAGGAGCGACACCTTGAGCACGTCACCGGGCTCCGCGCCGTTCACGTACACGGGACCGGTGAGCGTGTGCGGGCCGCGGCCGGGGAAGTCGGTGCGGCTTTTCTTGATCTCCTCGATGGTGCGCCCCGGCGTGACCAGGTTGTGCGCGTGCATCATGGTTTCGAAGACGACGGTGTCGCCGGAGTCGATCTTCAGCACCGGCGGCTGCGCGTTGTCGAACCAGCCCCACTGCGTGGTCTCGAGCGTCGCGGGCAGCAGGTGCACCTTGCCCGGGTACTTGGGGGTGATCGCGACCGACTGCGCGAGCGCGGCCGGCGCGGCGAGCGCCGCGGCGAGGACAATGGCGATACGCGCGATTTCATGCGTGTTGTTCACTTTTTTCTCCCGGGAAGTGTGCGAAGCCTCGAGCGAATTACCATACTCCGAACATTCACCACTTGAAAGTATGAGGATCAGTCCATGAAAGTAGGCACCCTTCTCGTGCTCACGCTGGCGGCGAGCGCACCAGCGCTGGGTGCCCAGCCAGGCACGCGCAACCCGCTCATCGCCGAGATCACGGGTGAAATTTCGCAGTCTCGCATCGAGGCGAACATTCGCAAGCTGGCGTCGTTCGGCACGCGCAACTCGCTATCCGACACCAACTCGGAGACGCGCGGCGTCGGCGCGGCGCGCCGCTATATCAAGGCCGAGCTCGAGCGCTGCTCCAGGGAGGGCGGCGGGCGCCTGGAGGTCGCGTTCGACGAGCACCTGATCAGCACCGGCGCGCGCGTGCCGAAGCCCACCAATTTCGTGAACGTGGTCGCGACGCTGCGTGGCGAGCAGGCCGAGAGCCGCGAGCGCATCTATGTCGTGAGCGGCC
>JBBRQA010000315.1:0-3401 GCA_038227085.1 Burkholderiales bacterium
GGGAGCCGCGCAGAACCTTCGCCGCGCCGGGATCGCCAACGTGACTCTCCTCGAGGGCGACAGCGCGCGCGCGCCGCTCGTCGAGTCGGCATTCGACGTGATCGTCCTCACCGGCTCCACGCCGATCCTTCCGCAGGCGCTTCTCGACCGCCTCACGCCCGGCGGGCGCCTCTTCGCCGTGGTGGGCGATGCGCCGGTGATGAAGGCGATCGTGGTGCGCCAGCCGGTAGCCGGGGCCTTCCAGCACGCCGAGCTCTTCGAGACGATGCTGAAGCCATTGGCTAACGCCGCCCAGCCGCCGCGCTTCCGCTTCTAGCGAATCCGAAAGCCCGTCCCGCGCCGTCATAGCCCTGCCCCGCAGAATACGAAGACTACCGAAGGCCCATCGATGAAATTCCGCCGTATCGCCCTAGCCGTGGCCCTTGGCGCCGCGCTCGGACCCGCCAGCGCCGCAGACCTGCTCACGATTTTCCGCGACTCGCAGGTGAGTGACCCGGTCTACCAGTCGGCGCGCGCGCAGTACGCGGCGTCGATCGAGAAGCTGCCGCAGGCGCGCTCGGCCTACCTGCCGCTCATCGCCGGCAGCGCCTCGATCTTCCACAACTCGGTCGACCGCCAGATCGCCGCCGACCTGAACTACACCACCAAGGTGTATGCGATCACGCTGTCGCAACCCATCTTCCGCCTGCAGAACTGGATCGCGATCGACCAGGCGAAGCAACAGGTGATCCAGGCCGAGGCCACGCTCGCCGGCACGCAGCAGGATCTCATCCTGCGCGTGGCCCAGGCGTATTTCGACGTGCTCCTCGCGCAGGACAACGTGGCGCTGTCGGAGACGCAGAGCAGCGCGATCTCCGAGCAGCTCGCCCAGGCCAAGCGCAACTTCGAGGTGGGCACCGCCACCATCGTCGACACGCTCGATGCGCAGGCGCGCTACGACCAGACCACCGCCAAGGCGATCGCCGACAAGAACGACCTCGAGGTGAAGCGGCGCGCGCTGCAGGTGCTGATCGGCAAGCTGCCCGAGGGGCTCACGCCGCTGCGCGAGCCGCTCACCCTCGGCGTGCCGCAACCCAACGACATCGAGGCATGGGTCAGCGCCTCGCTCGACTCCAGCTACACCATCGTCATCGCGCGCTCCAACCTCGAATTCTTCAGGGGTGAAGTCCGGCGCCAGCGCGCGGGGCACCTGCCCACGCTGGACCTGAGCGGCAGCTACGCGCGCGCCGACAACCCGCAGGCATTCGTGCCCGGAATCCTTGGTGCGGTCACCAACACCTCTTCGATCGGTGTAATCCTCTCCGTGCCGATCTACTCGGGCGGACTCATCCAATCGCGCGTGCGCGAGGCCCTCGCCAACCGCGACCGCGCCGAGCAGGACCTCGACACCAACCAGCGCACGGTGGCGCAGGCGGTGCGTGTGAACTTCCTCAACGTGACGAGCGGCATCTCCCAGGTGCGCGCGCTCGAGCAGGCGCTCGCCTCGACGCAGAGCCAGCTCGATTCCACCATCCTCGGGCGCGACGTGGGCGTGCGCACCAGCGTGGACGTGCTGAACGCGCAGCAGGCGGTGTTCCAGACGCGGCGCGACCTCCAGCAGGCGCGCTATAACTTCCTCATGAGCAACCTGCGGCTGAAGGCGGCGGCGGGCGTGCTCACCGAGACGGACCTCGAAGAGGTGAACCGGACGCTGGCACGGGCAGGTTAATCCGGCCTTCGTAGTTCGTCTTCTACAGCGCAATCCAGCCTTCGTGCCGCCTCCGAGCCAGCAACCGGCTTCGCCGACTACTTCGCGGCCGTCACCTCGATCCACGCCATCAACCGGGTGACCGCCCCCCGATGGGCCGCGACGAACTCGCGCCCGGCCGTGCCCATGGCATCACGCCGCACCGGATCGGCGCTGATCGCCGCCGCGGCGGCGAGCGCCTCGCGCGCATCGCGCACGCGCACAGCCGCGCCCGCCGCGATGGCACTCTTGGACGCTTCAGAGAAGTTGTAGGTGTGCGGCCCGACGATCACCGGGCGCCCGAGGGCGCAGGCCTCGATCAGGTTCTGGCTGCCGAATTCGAGGAGGCTCCCGCCCATGATCACGACGTCGGCCGCTGCGTAGTACGCGAACATCTCGCCCATCGAGTCGCCGACCACCACGCGCACGTCGGAAGGCACGGCTTGCTCGGCGCTGCGCCGGGCCACGGCGAAGCCGCGGCTCTCGGCCAGCTGCGCGACGTCGTCGAAGCGCTGCGGATGGCGCGGCACGATCACCAGGAGGGCTTCGGGCGGGGCCGATGCGAACGCTTCAAGAAGCAGGGCTTCTTCGCCTTCGCGCGTGCTTCCCGCCACCCAGACCGCCCGCGCCTTGCCGAGGCGCGCGCGAAACTCGGCGCCGCGCTCGACCATTTCCGGCGGCACCGTGAGATCGAACTTCACGTTGCCGATCACCGCGGGGTCGCGCACTCCGACGGCGCGGAAGCGCGCGGCATCGGCCTCGGTCTGCGCCGCCACGCCGCGCAGGTTCGCGAACGACCAGCGGGTGAGCGACGGGATCCACGCGTAGCGCCGCGCCGAGCGCTCCGACAGGCGCCCGTTGGCGAGCACCACCGGGATGCCGCGGCGCGCCGCCTCGTCGAGCAGGCGCGGCCAGATCTCGGTCTCGAGGACGATGCCGAGGTCCGGGTTGAAGTGGCCGATGAAGCGGCGCACCGCGAATCCCATGTCGTAGGGAAGCCACGCGCGCTCGACGCGTGCGCCGAAGATCTCGCGGCTGGTGGCGCGCCCGGTGGGCGTCATATGCGTGAGGAGGATACGGTGGTCGGGATAGCGCGCCTGCAACGCATCGACGAGCGGCACGGCGGCGCGCGTCTCCCCGACGGACACCGCATGCACCCAGATGAAGGGCCCGGGCAGGCGCGGCCGGTAGCGGCCGAAGCGCTCGCCCAGGCGGTGCAGGTATCCCGGCTGGCGCCGCGAGCGCCATGCGAGGCGCGCGAGCACGAACGGCGTGGCGGCCAGCCACGCGAGCGCGTAGAGAAGCCGCGTCATTCGTCCGCGCTGCCCATCCCGATCGCCGCGGCGACTGTCGCGACGGAAGGAGGCGCCCCGCTCGCCCCCACGTTCACCGCGCTCACGCCGCCGTGCAGGCCGGTGAGCGCGGGATCGGTCGCGCAATAGACGCCCACGGTCGGCACGCCGAGCGCGACCGCGAGATGGGTGAGCCCGGTGTCCACCCCCACTACGCCCGCGGCGTGGCCGAGGAGCGCGGCGGCCTCGATGAGCGTCATCGCGGGGGCGGCGAACGCGCCCGGCACCTGCGCGACGAGGCGTTGCGCGTCGGCGCGCTCCTTCGCGCTGCCGCCTGGGAAGACCGCGGCGTAACCCTGCTCGGCGAGGAGCTTGCCCAGCCC
>JBBRQA010000316.1:0-3362 GCA_038227085.1 Burkholderiales bacterium
GATGATCGAGGCGAGGATGCCGAACAGGATCTCGCACACGAACACGACGAGGTAGTAGCCCATGCCGACGCCGCGCTCGCTCTTGAACACCGCCTTGTCGACCAGATATCCGACCACGCGCGCGAGGAACACCACGAAGGTGTTCACCACGCCCTGGATCAGCGTGAGAGTCACCATGTCGCCGTTGGCGACGTGCGCCATCTCGTGGCCGAGCACCGCCTCGACCTCGTCGCGCGTCATCGACTCGAGGAGCCCGGTCGATACCGCGACCAGGGCGGAGTTGCGGAAAGCCCCGGTGGCGAAGGCGTTTGGGGCACCATCGTACACGGCGACCTCCGGCATGCCCACGCCCGCCTTGTCGGCCAGCCGCTTGACCGTGCTCACCAGCCATTGCTCGTCGGGCGTGGAGGGCGCCGTGATCACGTGCGCGCCCACCGACCACTTGGCCATCGGCTTGGAGATGAGCAGCGAGAAGAACGACCCCGCGAATCCCACCACCGCGGAGAACGCGAGCAGCATGCCCATGTTCAGGCCGTTGGCGGTAAGGAAGCGGTTCACCCCCAGGATGGAGAGAGTGACCGACAGCACCAACATCACCGCGAGGTTGGTGACGAGGAAGAGCACGATGCGTTTCATGGCGCAGGCCTAGAAGGGGATGTCGTCTTCGAAGTCGTCGAACTTCCCGCCCGCGGCCTTGGCGGCCGCCGGCTTCGCCGCGCCGGCGCCCGCACCCCGCGCCGGAGCGCTTTCGCGATCGGACGGCGCTTCGCGATCCGCCCCGCCGCCGCCCATGCCCTGGCGCGAGCCGAGCATCTGCATGCGGTCGGCGACGATCTCGGTGGTGTACTTGTCGACGCCCTCCTTGTCCTGCCACTTGCGCGTCTGCAGCCGCCCCTCGACGTAGACCTGGCTGCCCTTCTTCAGGTATTCGCCGGCGATTTCCGCGAGCTTCCCGAAGAAGGCGACGCGGTGCCATTCCGTCTTTTCCTGCTTCTCGCCGTTCTTGTCCTTCCAGACGTCCGTGGTCGCCACCGAGATGTTGGTGATGGCGCCGCCGTCGGGCATGTAACGCGTCTCGGGATCGCGCCCGAGGTTGCCGATGAGGATGACCTTGTTGACCGATGCCATGGATGCTGCCCTTTCCTGAGTGCGGAAAACGTCCCGGGGAACTGTACGCTTGATTGGAGCCTCGCCTCAAGAACGCCGAAGCAGGCAAAAAAGATGACGCTCCCTGAGACCGTGGCGGGCGAAAGCGCGCGCCGTTGAATTTCATCGAAATGGGGGGTTGGATCAGGGGAAGAATGCTCATGTATATTAGCAGATTGCCCTATGGAAACGATCCGGATCCGCGGCGCGCGCACGCACAACCTCAGGAATGTCAGCCTCGACATTCCGCGCAACAAGCTCGTGGTGATCACGGGCCTTTCCGGATCGGGTAAATCCTCGCTCGCCTTCGACACGCTCTACGCCGAGGGCCAGCGCCGCTACGTGGAATCGCTCTCGGCGTACGCGCGGCAATTCCTGCAGCTGATGGAGAAGCCCGACGTCGACCTGATCGAGGGCCTGTCGCCCGCGATCGCCATCGAGCAGAAGGCCACCTCCCACAACCCGCGCTCCACGGTCGGCACCGTGACCGAGATCCACGACTACATGCGGCTCCTGTTTGCGCGCGTGGGCGATCCGTATTGCCCGGAGCACAAGATCGCGCTCAGCGCGCAGAGCGTGGCGCAGATGGTCGACCACGTGCTGGCGCTCGAGGAAGGCATGCGCGTGATGGTGCTGGCGCCCCTCGTGGTGGGCCGCAAGGGGGAGCAGGCTGAGTTGATCGAGGAGCTGCGCGCGCAAGGCTTCGTGCGGCTGCGCATCGACGGCGAGGTCCACGAGATCGACCAGCTGCCCAAGCTCGACCGCAACAAGAAGCACACCATCGAGATCGTGATCGACCGCCTCAAGGTAGCCCCCGACGGCGGCAAGCCCGGCGGCATCACGCAACGCCTCGCCGAATCCTTCGAGACGGCGCTGCGCCACGCCGACGGGCGCGCCATCGCGGTCGAGATCGACGGCGGCAAGGAGCACCTCTTCTCGGCGAAATTCGCCTGCCCCATCTGCAGCTACTCGATCCCCGAGCTCGAACCCCGCCTTTTCTCGTTCAACAACCCGATGGGCGCGTGCCCGCGCTGCGACGGGCTCGGCCAGATCACGTTCTTCGACCCCAAGCGCGTGGTAGCTTTCCCGCACCTGTCGCTCGCCGGCGGGGCCATCCGCGGCTGGGACCGCCGCAACCAGTTCTACTTCTCGATGCTGCAGTCGCTCGCGCAGCACTACGGCTTCGACGTCGAGGCGCCGTTCGAATCGCTGCCGCCCAGCGCCCAGGAGATCGCGCTGAACGGCTCCGGCGAGGAGAAGATCGCGTTCCGCTACCCCGGCGAGAAGGGCCGCAGCGCGGTGAAGGAGCACGCGTTCGAGGGGATCGTGCCCAACCTCGAGAGGCGTCATCGCGAGACCGACTCGGTCGCGGTGAAGGAAGAGCTCGCCAAGTACCTCAATACGCGCGATTGCCCCGAGTGCCACGGCACGCGCTTGAGGCGCGAGGCGCGCAACGTCTTCGTCGCGGGTCGCTCGATCCACGAGCTCTCCTCGCTGCCGCTGAAGGAAGCGCAGCCTTTCTTCGAGACGCTCGAGCTCCCCGGCACCAAGAAGGCGATCGCCGAGAGGATCGTGCGCGAGATCGCCAACCGCGTGCAGTTCCTGAACGACGTCGGCCTCGACTACCTGTCGCTCACGCGCTCGGCGGACACGCTGTCCGGAGGCGAGGCGCAGCGCATCCGGCTGGCGAGCCAGATCGGCTCGGGGCTCACCGGCGTGATGTACGTGCTCGACGAGCCGTCCATCGGACTGCACCAGCGCGACAACGCGCGACTGATCGAGACGCTGAAGCGCCTGCGCGACCTTGGCAACTCGGTGATCGTGGTCGAGCACGACGAGGAGGCGATCCAGGCCGCGGACCACGTGATCGACATGGGGCCGGGCGCGGGCGTGCACGGTGGCGAGGTCGTGGCGCAGGGCACGCCGGACGAAGTGATGGCCAACCCGGCGTCCCTCACCGGCCAGTACCTCTCGGGACGCAAGGCGATCCCGACGCCGACGCGCCGCCGGCGCGGAGATCCCGCCAAGCACCTGCGCATCGCCGGCGCGCGCGGCAACAACCTGCGCAACGTGACGGTCGACATTCCGGTCGGGTTGTTCGTCGCGATCACCGGGCTGTCCGGCTCGGGCAAGTCGACGCTCATCAACGACACTCTCTACAACGCGGTCGCGCACCACCTCTACGGCTCCGCGGCCGAGCCCGCCGAGCACGACGC
>JBBRQA010000317.1:0-3285 GCA_038227085.1 Burkholderiales bacterium
AGGAGCAGGTTCTCCTCGACGCTGAGGTAGGGGAAGAGGCTCGACTCCTGCGGAATGCAGCAGATGCCGCGATCGATGAGGCGGTGGGGCTCTATCCCCGCGATCGACACGCCCTCGAGCTCGATGCGCCCCGACTTGGGTGCCAGGAATCCGCAGATGGTCTTCACCACCGTCGACTTGCCCGCCCCGTTGAGGCCGATGAGCCCGCTCACCTCCCCGGCGCGCACTTGCAGCGAAACCTCCCGCAACACGTCGATGTCCTGCGCGTAGCCAGCGGTGACATCGACCAGTTCGAGCAGCAGCTCATGCATGGCTGCCGCTCCCCAGGTACGCCTCGATCACCGCGGCGGACTTGAGCACCTCGCGCGTGGGGCCCAGGGCGATGAGCCGGCCCGCGTTCATGCACGCGGTGCGCGGGCAGAGCTCGACCACGATGGGCATGTCGTGGCTCACCACCAGGAAGGCGTGACCCTGGGTGTTGCGCCGGCGGATGAACCCCGCCATGGTCTCGCGCATCACCGGGTGCACCGCGGCGAAGGGCTCGTCGAGGAGCGCCACGCGCGGCGGGGCGATGAAGCACATGCCGAACTCGAGGAGCTTCCTCTGCCCGCCCGAGAGTTGGCCCGCGTCGAGATACTGGACCGCGGTGAGCGTGAGCTCTTCCAGCAGCGCGCGCGCGCGCCACCGAGTCTCCTTTTCGGTAAGGCCGCGAGCGAGGCCCGCCGTAATCAGATTGTCGAACGCCGAGATGCGCGCGAAGACGCGCGTCATCTGGAACATGCGCAGCATCCCGCGGCGCGCGAGTGCGACGGGCTTCATGCCGGTGACTTCCTCCCCGGCGATCCACACCCGCCCGGAATCGGGCGCGAGGAATCCCGACAGCATGTTGAGCGCCGTGGTCTTGCCGGAACCGTTCGGGCCGATCAGCCCGAGGACCTCGCCTTCCTCCATCGAGAACGCGAGCCCCTCGACCGCGGCGACTCCGCCGAAGTGCTTGGTGAGGCCGGAGGTAGAGAGCAGGCTCATCGGCGGCGCGTGACCAGGCCCCACAGCCCGGTGCGGAAAAAGCGCGCGAAGACGATCACCACCAGCGAGAACACGATGAGCTGGATGTTGCCCACGCCGCGCAGCCACTCGGAGGAGAGGTACACCAGCAGCGCGCCCACGATCGGCCCGGTGAGCGTGCCCATGCCACCGATCACCACCATGGAGATCACCAGGCCCGTCTGCAGCAGCAATCCCAGCTCGGGGCTCACCAGCTGGCTGAAGGTACCGTAGAGGGAGCCCGCCAGCCCGCAGATCGCGCACGAGAGCGCGAAGGCGAGCGTCTTGAAGCGCACCACGTCGATGCCGCGGCTCTCGGCTCCGGTCTCGTCGTCGCGGATCGCGAGCCAGAAGCGCCCCACGCGCGCGCGCATGAGGGCGTGCAGCCCGGTCAACACGGCCACGAGCACGGCCAGGAAAAGGTAGTAATAACCCACGCGGCTTTGCATGAGCGTCGGCACGTTGAGGCCCTGGTCGCCGCGCGTGAACTCGTGCGAGTTGCCGACGACGACGCGCGCGATTTCCGCGAACGAGAGCGTGGTGAGCGCGAGGTACGGGCCCTTCAGCCGCAGCACGATCCTGCCGAGCAGCCACCCGAGGAAGGCCGTGGCCGCGATCGCCGCCGGGATGCCGATCGCGAGCGGCGCTTTCCAGTGATAGTCGAGGAGCGCGGTGGCATAGGCGCCGAGCATCGCGAAGGCGGCGGGAGCCAGCGAGAACTGCCCGGTGAATCCGGCGAGCAAATTCCACCCGAGCGCGAGCAGGGCGAAGTAGATGCTCACGATGAGGATCCCGAGCCAATAGGGCGAGCTCACGAAGAGCGGCACGAAGGCGAGTGCCGCGACCACCGCGAGCGCGGCGCGGAAATCCGTGGCGAGCCGGCGGCTCCACAGGTTGCGCGCGTCGCTCATACCTCGCGACCCTTCTCGCCGACCAGGCCCTGAGGGCGGAAGATGAGCACCAGCATGAGGATCAGCAGGCCGAACGCGTCGCGGTAGTCGTACGAGACATAGACCGCGAAGAACGATTCGAGCACGCCGAGCAGGAGCGCGGCGATCATCGCCCCCCAGATCGAGCCCATGCCGCCGAGCACCACGATCACGTACGACTTGATCGCGGGAAAGGCGCCGACGTCCGGAGAGGGATTGATGAGCGGCGCGAGCAGCGCCCCGGCGAGCGCGGCGAGCATTCCCGATATTGCGAAGATGAGGCTCGTGGTGCGCGTCGCATCGATGCCGGCGAGAGAGGCGCCGAGGCGGTTCTGCGCGACGGCTTGTATTTGCCGGCCCCACAGCGAGCGCTTGACGAACACCGCCAATCCGGCCAGCAGCGCGATCGAGATGCCGGCGGCTATCAGCTTCTGGCCGTTCAGCATCACCGGGCCCAGCGCGAAGCGCGAGGTCTCGATGAGCGGCGGGCCGCGGTACGGATAGGGGCCGACGACCTTGTCGACAAGGTTGATGAGCAGTAGCGACAGGCCGAACGTCACCACAACCGCGTACTCGTCCTTCATGATGCTCCAGCTCGTGTAGCCCGCGTAGAGCGGGCGCATCAGCAAGCGCTCGACGGTCCATCCGAGCGCGGCCCCGGCCACCGCGGCGAGCGGCAGCGCGAGCCATGGCGGCACGTCCAGCTTCATCGCGCAGAGCACGTAGGTGTAGGCGCCGACCATGTAGAACTCGCCGTGTGCGAAGTTCACCACCTTGAGCACGCCGAAGATCATGGCGAGCCCCACGGCCATCAGCGCGTAGAAGAGCCCGAAGATGAGGCCGTTGACGAAGAGGTCGAGGGCGAGCATGCGCGCCCTAGGCGTTGCGCCGCTGCCGCTGCCACGGCGATGCGGCCTCGAGGCGTTGCGCGATCGAAAGCACGCGCCAGTCATGGCCGCGCTTGCCGATGAGCTGCATCGAGATCGGCGCGCCGTCCCGCGACAACGCCCACGGCACCGAGATCGCCGGCAGTCCCGCGAGATTGAAGGGCTGCGTGAGGTTGGTGACCGCGGTGTGCAGCGCGAGCGACTTGCCGCCGATAGCGACGCGCGCGGCCCCGACGGGCGGCGCGGGCGAGCGCATCGTCGGGCAAACGAGCACGTCGGCTTCACCGAGCGCCGCCTCGATGTTCGCGACGAGCGCGCTGCGCATGCGCTGCGCCTTCGCGTGCCAGTGCCCGGGAAGGAAGAGTCCCATTTCGAGGCGCACGCGCACCTCTTCGCCGAAATCGTCGCCGCGCTCGAGCAGGCGC
>JBBRQA010000318.1:0-3280 GCA_038227085.1 Burkholderiales bacterium
CAGGAGACTTCTCGACCGGCGCGACGCTCGTGTGCACCTACGGGGCCGCGCTCGCGATCGCCGGTGTGGCGCACGGGCTGCGCTTGCCGCAGGCGCGCGGCGCGAAGCTCGATGTGGCCTTTCGCCTCGGGCGCTGGATGACCGCGGCACTGCTCGCCGCCTCCGGCATCTGGATCGCGATCGCACCGCAGGCCGACCAGCCATTTCTCGACACGCTCGAGCGCGCCTTCCCCGCGGTGCGCGCGGCCTACATGGACGACAAGTCGCGGGCGATCCGCACCGACGCCGAAGCGTACGCGGCACGCTACCGCGAAGAGGCGGAGAAGCTCCGCGCGAGCGAGGGCGAGCGACGCTGGAAAGGCGAGCCCCTCGACGACGCGGAGGTGCGGCGCATCGCCTCGTTCCAGAAGTCGTACAACGAGATGATCAAGGGCGAGGAGTTCGTGATGGCGGAAGTGCGCAAGCGTGCGCGCGATGCCAAGCGCTGGTGGATCGCGGCGGCGTTCCTGCTCCTCGCCTTCAGCGTGGTCGTGTCGTTGCCCAGGCGATCGCGCACGACGCAAGCAGGATCGCCGCGGCGAGGAGATAGGGCGCCCCCGGCAGGTGGAGATCCGCGCGCGCGCCGATGAAGGTCGCGAACACGAGGGTGAAGATTGCCGGGCCGAAGAGGCCCGCGATGGCGGTGAGGCTCGCGTTGGCGCCCTGGAGCTGCCCCTGCTCCGAGGACGACACGTTGCGTGTCATCAGCGCCTGGATCGCCGGTCCCGTGAGGCCCCAGATCGCCATCACCGGGATGCCGACGAGGAAGACGTCGCCGCGTGAGGCGAAAGCGTAGATGGCGAAGCCCACGGCACCGGAGACGAGCCCCAACGCGAGGGCTCGGCGTTCGCCCAGGTGCTTTACGATGGGCCGCACCAACGCGCCCTGAACGATCATCGAGCACGCGCCGACGCCGGCGAGGGCCAGGCCCACCTGCAGCTCGCTCCAGCCGTAGCGGTAGCTCATGTAGAGCACGGTCACGCTCGGCAACACGACGTGCGCGAGCTGCATGAGGAAGTATGCGACGGCGAGGCCGGAGAGCTCGCGATGGGAGCGCAGCAGGGCGAGCGAGCCCACCGGGTTCGCCTTCTTCCACTCGAAGCGCGCGCGCTTGTCCTTCGCGAGCGACTCTGGAAGGATGAAGTAGCCGTAGGCCGCGCTTACGATCGCCATCATGCCCGCCGCCCAGAACGGCAGGCGAGGATCGACCTGGCCGAGGATGCCGCCCAGGGCGGGGCCGAGGACGAATCCCAACCCGAAGCCCGCGCCGACGACGCCGAACGATGCCGCGCGATTCTCGGGCGGGGCCACGTCGGCTATATACGCGAACGCGGTCCCGAAGCTCGCCGCGGTGATGCCGGAGATGACGCGGCCCACGAAGAGCCAGTTCAAGTCCGGCGCGAGCGCCATGAGGAAATAGTCGCACCCCAGCCCGAAGCACGATATGAGGATCACAGGCCGGCGGCCGAAGTGGTCCGAGAGCGCGCCGATCACCGGCATGAAGAGGAACTGCATGAGCCCCCACGCCGTCATGAAGATGCCGAACGTGCGCGCCGCCGCCGAGGTGTCGCCGCCCTCGAAGGACTCGATCAGCTTCGGCAGCACCGGAATGACGATGCCCATCGCGATGACGTCGATCACCACGGTCACGAAGATGAAGACGATCGCGGCGCGGCGCGGGGGATGGGTTGAGCTCAAGGTCGCCACGATACCGAAAAGTCGTGTCAGGTACGACTTTTAAGTCGTACCTGACACCGTTTGTCGTCCCGCCAGGGTGGTGGGACGTTAAGGGGGCATGAACAGGAGCCCCGCAGGCTTGCCGCCGCGATTCCCGGCGTTGCCGGCCGAGAACGCCAAGGAAACGACGTCCAATCGGACTACGCGCGGGCGAAATCCCCGGCCAGTGAAGGGGCGCCATCGTCCGTAAGGCCCATGAGGTTGAATTTTGAGGGTCAAGGAGGGGTCTACCAGCGGTAAGGAGATCCATCCATGCGCAGGAAGACCATTTACATCACAACGCTGGCGCTCGCGCTCACCGCGGCCGCGGTGCAGGCGAACGCCGGCCCGTTGGTATGCGGCGGGGTCGGCAACGACGAGCGCCGCGAGCTGGCCGCGGCCGCCGAAGGCGCCAGCATGTCGCTCCAGTTCAGCCTCGCGGGGCGCGGCAACTTCATCGCCGATGTCGACGTGACGATCACGCCCGCCAGGGGCGAAGCGTTCAGCGCGAAGACCGACGGCCCGATCTGCTACGTGCAGCTGCCGCCGGGCATTTACAACATCGAAGCGGCGTACAACGGCACGCGCAAGAGCGCGAGGGCCACCGTCCCCGCCAAGGCCGGCAAGCCCGTGCGCATCGCGATGTCCTTTCCCCCGGGGCCCGGTGACACCGACCCGGCTCCGGTATCCCCCGAAGAGAAACTACAAGCGAGCAAACCATGACCACGAAGCTGCAACAATCTTTCAAGCGCGAGCTCGACCTGAACGGCGAGAAATACACCATCACCGTCACCCCCGAGGGCTTCAGGCTCGTCGTGAAGGGCAAGCGCAAGGGCATCGAGCTCACCTGGGCCTCGATCATCCGTGGCGACGCGGCGCTCGCCGCCGCCCTCAATGCCTCCACCCTGGGCGCGAGCCAGGAGCTGCACGCGGCCGGGGGACGAGCGCACACAAAGCACTGACCATCGCCGGCGGCAATCTTCCACCACGTGGTCCCCAAGGACGAGTGCTGGTCTCGATGCTGCCGCGCTGGACGCGCCTCGCCGGGAGGACCTAGGCCCTAGATGAAACCTCGGCACCTCGCCGCGCCGCATCGGCATGGCAATTTGCCGTTGTGGTGCGACTCTCCGTAGTCCGCGGTCAGCTCCTCGCCCTTGGCGATCGCCCGGAGCGCGTAGAACTCCGCGCGCTGCGCGGTGCAGCGGATGTAGGTGTTGGGATCGCACGAATGGTTGATGAAGCGAAAGCCGCGCGGGCTCGCGGTCGCGTCGAGCGCGTGGCGATCGAGCTCCACGATGGCGACGATGGCCCGCCCTTGCGCGCGCCGGCGCGATTCGCGCAGTCCGATCACTTCGCCCTCGAACTCGCCGATCTTCGCGCGCGCCGGAATGCGCGTGCCGCTGAACAGCCCCTTGCCGACGATCGCGCTCCTGCCGACCACGAGCGAATCGTAAATGCCGCGCCAATCACGTTTCATTTCGTCATAATCGCGGAAGCGACACTACGAGACAAGACGAAAATCATG
>JBBRQA010000319.1:0-3277 GCA_038227085.1 Burkholderiales bacterium
CCCGGCGACGGGTTGTTGTTCATCTCGCCTTTGTTGCGCGCGGTATATTCCTCCCACCAGTGGATGCGCTCGACGATTTTCTCCCCGACCGCGCGGCTTTGCGCGCGGCGCGTGAGGAGGTGCTCAGCGCCGTAGTTCTCGGGCGTCTCGGAGAGGATCGCGGTGCCGCCGTGCCTGACCAGCAGGTCCACCGCGGCGCCCAGCGCGGGATTGGCGGTGATGCCGGAGTAGCCGTCGGAGCCGCCGCACTGCAATCCGACCACGATGTGGCTCGCGGGCACGGTGCTGCGCATCACCTGGTTCGCCGCGGGCAGCATCTCATGGATCATCGCGACCCCTTCGGCCACGGCCTTCGCGGTCCCGCCCTTGTCCTGGATCGTCATCGCCTTCAGGAGGGGACCCTGCGCCAGGCCCTGCGTGAAGAAGAGCGCGTCCATCTGGTTCGCCTCGCAGCCCAGACCGATGATGAGCACGCCCGCGAAGTTGGCGTGGCGCGCGTAGCCCGAGAGCGTGCGGCGCAGGATCGTCATCCCCTCCCCGGTCGTGTCCATGCCGCAGCCGCTGGTGTGCGTGAGTGCGACGACGCCGTCGATGTTCGGGAAGGAAGCCAGCGCCTCGCCCTTGAACGCTTCGGCGACATGCTTGGCCACCGTTGCGGAGCAGTTCACCGTGGACAGGATGCCGATGTAGTTGCGCGTGGCCACGCGCCCGTCCGAGCGCACGATGCCCTGGAAGGTGGCGGGCTCGTCGACGAATTCGGTCGCGTGGTAGGCCTCTCCGAACGCATAGTCGCGCGCGAAATCGCGCACCTCGAGGTTGTGCACGTGGACGTGCCGCCCGGACTCGATCGGCTGCGTCGCGAAGCCGATGATCTGCGCGTAGCGGCGCACCGGCTCGCCCTGGGCCACGGCGCGCGTGGCGACCTTGTGTCCGGCGGGGATGCGCTCGCGGCAGACGACGTTTTCCTGCAGGAGGTTGGTGCCCGTCTCCAGCTCGCGGCAGGCGATGACGACGTCGTCGGCGGGATTCAGACGCAGGTAGAGGGGAGTTTCGCGCAACATGGCCGTTACCTCATGTAGTTCGGCAGCCAGAGGCTGATCTGGGGAATATACGTCACTATCACCAAGCTGATCAGCAGCGGCACCAGCCACGGCAGGATCGCCATGGTGGTGCGCTCCACCGAAAGTTTCGCGACCCTCGCGAGGACGAACAGCACCAGTCCCATCGGTGGATGCAGCAGCCCGATCATCAGGTTCAGCACCATCACCAGGCCGAAGTGCACCGGATCGATGCCGAGCTTGTGGACGATCGGCAGCAGGATCGGCACGAGGATCGTGATCGCCGCGGTCGGCTCGAGGAAGCAGCCCACGAAGAGCATCAGCAGGTTTGCGAGGAGAAGGAATCCAGCCGGCGTGCTCGTCACCGACAGCACCCACGCCGCGATCATCTCCGTGGTGCGCGTCACGGTGAGCATCCAGCCGAAGATCGAGGCCGCCGCGACGATGAGGAGTACGGCCGACGTCGTCTCGATGGTGTCCATCGACGCCTTCACCAGCATTCTCCAGCTCATGGTGCGATACCAGAAGAGCCCGAGGAAGAGTGCCCACACGCACGCGGCGATGGCGCCCTCGGTAGCGGTAAAGACGCCGGTGGTCATGCCGCCGATGAGGAGGACCGGGGTCATGATCGGCAGCACCGCGGCGAACCTGAATTTCCAGTCGGCGGCGAGGAGCACGACCAGGCCCACGAGCACCGTCATGCGCGGCTCGGTGCCGAGTTCGGTAGCCCCCCAGATCGCCGCCGGCCAGCCGATCACGATCGCCGCCTCGAACAGCGCCTTGCCGACGCGCTTCCAGTCGAACGGCACGTCCGCGCCCCACTTGTTTTTGTGCGCGTAGAAGGCGACGGTGAGCATCATGAGGATCGCCATCACCGCGCCCGGCAGGATGCCCGCGAGGAAGAGCGCGCCCACCGACACGTTGGCGAACAGCGCGTAGATCACGAACGGCAGCGACGGCGGAATGATCGGGCCCAGCGTCGCCGAGGCAGCGGTGACGCCCACGGAGAATTCCTTCGAGTAGCCGTGGTCGGTCATCGCCTTGATCTCGATGGTGCCCAGGCCCGCCGCGTCCGCGATCGCCGTGCCCGACATGCCCGCGAAAATCACCGAGCCCACGATGTTGACGTGTCCCAGCCCCCCGCGCATCCAGCCCACCAGGGCGAGCGCGAAGTTGTAGATGCGGTTGGTGATGCCCGCCGAGTTCATCAGGTTGCCGGCGAGGATGAAGAACGGAACCGCGAGGAGCGGAAACGAGTCGAGGCCGCCCACCATCCGATGGATGATCACGTAGTCTGGGACGATGCCGGTCGCCATCACGTAGATGAGCGAGGCGCCTGCCATGGCGAGCGCGACTGGCAGCCCCGACATCATCAGGGCGAGGAATGCGAGCTTGAAGGTTCCCGGTCCCATCAGCGTGCCTCGTCCATGAGCTCGGGGCGCTCGAGCACCGAGGCGCCGCGCTTCCAGTTGGCGATGGCCACGCCGATCGCGCGCCAGGTCATCAACACGAAGCCGAATGCCACCACGCCGTACGTGAGGCCGATCGGCCAGTCGATGATCGCCATGCGTTGCGCGCCGATCTTGCCCATCAGCGAGATGGTGAGCCACACGCAATAGGCTAGGAACGCAATGCGCGCCGCGTCCACGAGCGTCGAGAGCGGGCGCGACACCTTCGGCGGCAGGAATCGGTAGAGGAAGTCCACCTGGATGTGGTTGTTCTTGCGCACGTTGACCGCGGCGCCGACGAACACGACGCAGATGAGGAGGTAGCGCGCGATCTCCTCGGTCCACGACGCCGAGTCGTTGAGCGCATAGCGCGTGAAGAACTGGTAGAAAATCGTGAGCGCGAGCACCCAGAAGAAGGCGAACGCGATCCAGTTCTCGAAGCGGTACTGCGAAAGGTCGATCGGCTCGTCGTGGACGTCGAACTCGCCGGCGGCGTTGAGGACGTGCTCCTGCTCTTCCATCGCTTCTCCCCGGAAAAGGGGTCAGAACCCTTTTCGGCCAGAAAAGGGTTCTGACCCCTTTATTTTCTTTTCTTCTTGTCCCAGCTCTTGCTGAAACGCTTCGCGGCGTGGTTCATGTGCTGGCGCATGGCGGTGCGCGCTGCGCCTGCGTCGTGACGCGCGATGGCGGCGACGATGTCGCGGTGCTCGCGGATCGCCACGGTCCAGAGCTCGGGGGTGTCGAAGTGGTGCTCCAGGCGCAGGAAGAGCG
>JBBRQA010000320.1:0-3249 GCA_038227085.1 Burkholderiales bacterium
AGCGGCGGTTCTCGAAGCTGATCTCCGAGACGGGGAGGCCGTCCTCGTCGATCTCGAGAATCGGCGGGAGGGCGGGACGGCGCAGTTTGACGGTTCTCATCTGCTTCATGGCGGGCCTCGTTCGGTGGGTCTTGTTGAGTCGAATGTAGACCTCGCCTCATGGACTACCATCCAGAGAAATCCCCCTGCCCTTGTAGGACTTCGCTGATTCGTGCGTCGTCAGCGCATCACGCACGGTGCTAGAGCGCCCCGCTTCTCTTCAGGAGCTTCTCGATCGCCGCGGCGATCTGCGCATAGCCCTTGCCGTTCGGGTGCACGAGGTCGGACTTCAGGCTCGAGTTGAAGAGCACGTCCTTCATCGCCGCCTCCTCGAACGGGACGCCTTCTCCGGCGGCGATCTGGCCATAGAGCGCGGGCACCGACGGCGGGATGCCGGGTTTGGGCGTAGCGAGGGGCACCACTGCGATGCCCTTCGCCTTCGCGAGCCGGATCATGGCGCGCACATTGCTCGCCACGCCGCCATCGTCAAGCTTCTGCAGGAAGTCGTTGCCCCCGTGGCAGAGGATAAGGAGCTTGGGCTTCACCTCCTCGAGCACGTCGGGGAGGCGCTCGAGCCCCTCGGCGCTGGTCTCGCCCGGCATGCCCGCGTTCACCACCTTCAACCCGGTGCCGCGCTCGAGCACCGCCGGGTACGACTCGCCAGCCCCCGCGCCGGTGCCAAAGGTGAGGCTGTCGCCGAACGCGAGCACCACCGCGCCGCGATCCAGCTTGTCGAGCTTGACCTTGCTTCCCCCGCAGCCCGCGAGGGCGAGCGCCGCGGCCAGCAGCAGGGCGAGATGGCGTGATGCGACCGGGCGGGTATGCATGGCGCGCCTAGGATATCCTCTCCGGCAAGCCATGAAATTCGACTCCCACACCGCAGGCGCATGGGGCTCCCTCGCCGTCGAGGCGGCGAAGAGCTGGGTACGCGATGGTGCCGCGAGCATGGGTGCCGCGCTCGCTTTCTACACGCTCTTCTCGATGGCCCCGCTCCTGCTGCTCGTGATCTCGATCGCCGGCATCGCCATCGGCAGCGATACGGCGCGCGACCTGCTCATGAACCAGCTCACCGGGCTCATGGGCGAGCAGGGCGCGGACACGGTGCGCTCGGTGCTGGAAAAGGCCAACCAGAAGTCGGAGGGAATCTGGTCGGCGGTCGTGAGCATCGCGACCCTGGTGCTCGGCGCCTCCAGCGTCTTCGCGGAGCTGCGCCGCGACCTCGACAAGATCTGGAATTTCGAGGCTCCGAAGACGTCCGGGGTGTGGAGTTTCTTGTTCTCCCACCTGCTCTCGGTGGGAATGATCGCGACCATAGGCTTCCTTCTCCTGGTCTCGCTCGCCGTGAGCGCGACGGTCTCCGCAGTGGGCCACTCGTGGATGGGCGGCTTTCCCGGCAGCGCCTTCGTGCTGCGCGCGGTCGAGTTCGCCGGCTCCTTCGTGGTGATCACGGGGCTCTTCGCGATGATCTACAAGTTCCTGCCGAGCGTGCGCATCGCCTGGAGCGACGTCTGGGTAGGTGCCGCGGTGACCTCCCTCCTCTTCTGGATCGGCAAGGTCCTCATCGGCATCTACATCGGCAAGAGCGCGGTAGCGTCCCCGTTCGGCGCGGCGGGGACGCTGGTGGTGGTCATCGTCTGGGTCTACTACTCGGCGCAGATCTTCTTCCTCGGCGCCGAGTTCACGCGAGCCTATGCGGTGCGCATGGGCTCGCTCAAGGGACGCGCCGAAGCAACGGCTCAGTGACGCAACGGGTTGTTGAACCGCGCCACGTTCCATCGCGTCACGTCCTCTTCCGGCTCGTCGCCCACCTGCGGGGTGAGCGGCAACGCGAGGTTGGTGACGTACATGTGCGGCCCATAGATCACCATGCTCGCGGGAAAGAGAAGGCCGCGCGGCGCGCCGTCGCGTCCGATGCCCTCGAAGGCGCCAACCTTGGCGATCACCCTGCCGCTCGAATTCAACGCGGTCACATGGTCGCCCTGGTTTTCCGCGACCCACAGCACGCCGTCGTTGAAAAGGAGGCCATCCGCCCCGTGCAGGCTCTCGGCGAAAGGAGTGATCGCGCCACCCGGCAGCGTCATCTGCACGACGCGGTTGTCTCCGGTCACCGCGATGTAGAGCACGTTCTCGGCAGCGTTGAGCGCGAGCCCGTTGGCGCCGAACGGCGGAAAGCCCGCGGTGGCGAGCTGCGGATCGTGCGACAGCGTCGTGATCGCGCATGGGGGAGCGCACGTGGTCGCGTTCGCCACGCGGAAGATCGCGCCCTGGAAGGAGTCGGAGATGTACAGGTTGCCCAAGTGGTCGAAGACCATCGCGTTCGGTCCCGGCATGCCGCTCGACCCGAACGTGATGAGGTCGGAGCTGCCGTCGGGATTGCCGGTGGTGCGCGGGCCGGGCGCGCCGATGACGGGGATGGTCGCGATGTCCTCGACGGCCGTGGTCGCGGTGAAATTCGGTTCGATGCGCTGCAGCTTGGACGCGCCGAAATTGAGGATGTACACCTTGCCGTTGGCGAACCCAAGCCCCAGCAGGGGAGCGCCGCCGAAGTCCTTCTGCGCCTCCACGTTGCCGTTGCGGCCGATGCGCACCAGCTTGTTCGCGTTCGGGCCGAAGTCGAATGTGCCGACGAAGAGGTCGCCGTTGGCCGGATTTACGGCGAGGCCTTCGGGATAGCGCACGCCGGCGGGCAGGTTGGCCCATGCGCTGGCGCTCGCGTATGCGGGGCCGTCATCTCCCTGCGGGTTGGCGTGGGCAAGTGCCGCCAAGACAAGCGCGGCGCCGGCGAGCAGGATCCTCTTCGGCATGGCTGTTCTCCTCGTGTGGTTGCGCGTACCCGCCGCCCTGCGAATCCGGCCCGGGCATCGGGCGCCATTCTGCCCCTTTTCAGAGGAACGCGATGGCGACGGCGACGAACAGCGCGATGACGTAGGCGGTGACGATGAGGGCGCGCGCGCGGTCGAGCCTGGGCGCACCGGGCTTCGCCGGGACGGTCCAGCCGGCGCGCGAGGAAGTGGCTTCGGCTTCCGAGGGAAGCACGGAAAGACGCGCCAGGCTCTCGGTGGAATCGAAGCGCGGCGAGGGGCGAAGCTCCATCGGCTCGTCCCGCGCGAGGCCCGGGGCGCCCGGCTGCGCGGCCCTTTCCGGCGACACGTTGGGGACGGTTTTCGCGTCGGCGCGCTCGAGGCCCGCCGCTTCCGCGGCCTGCACTTC
>JBBRQA010000321.1:0-3140 GCA_038227085.1 Burkholderiales bacterium
AGAGGCTGAGATATACAGCGACGCGATTCCACGGCGAGAGATTCGACGTGGACGCGTGCACGAGGCAGCCGTGGAACAGGATCATCGATCCCGGCGGCCCCTTGGGCGCGACGATGCCGCCGTTGGCCACGAGCTGCGTGATCGTGTCGTGGTCGATGGTCCAGAGCGGATAGCTGGTGGTGCTGGTGTCGTGCCCCGCGGGCAGCGCGCCCTGCCTGTGGCTGCCGGGGATGAACATGAGCGGGCCGTTGAACTCGTTCACCTCGTCGAGGAAAATCGCGACGTTCATGGCGCGGGCTTCCGGCATGAGGTCGTCGTTCATCCACGTGCCGTAGTCCTGGTGCCACTGCCACACGTCGCCGTCGAAGGCCTGCTTGCCGTTGATCTTGAACTGGTGCATGTAGAGCGCCTCGCCGAAGATCTGCATCACGGGGTCGACCATGCGCGGATGGCGGGCGAGTCGCGCGAAGGGCTTGCTGTACATGTGCGCCGCGAAATTGGTGCGCACCGAGTCACTGCCCTTCTCGCGCACGTTCTCGGGACGGCGCTGCCGGTAGAGGTTCGGCACCTCGTCGGTGAGGACCTTGATTTCCGCGGACGTGAAGAGGCTCGGGAAGAAGAGGTAGCCGTCCTTGTCGAAGGCGGCGATCTGCTCGGGCGTGAGCTTCATTGCGGTCTCCTAGTCTTCGGCCTGGTCGGGCTCGAGGACGGTCTTGAGGGTGGTTTCCATCTTACCCTCGCGCTCGCGCGTGACGAACCACCAGATCGCGCCCTTGCGGATGGAGACGCCGCCCGCCTCGCCCTTCAGCAGCAAGGCCGCGACCTCGCCCAGCGTGGGCTGGTGGCCGACCATGAGCACATTCTTTCCGGCGGCGGGCCAGCCCGCCTCGCGCAGCACTTTCTCGGGAAACGTTCCGGGGGCGAGCGTGTCGCGCACTTCGAATTCCCGCCCGAGCGGCTCGACCGTCTGGAGCGTGCGCCGCGCAGGGCTCACCACGATGCGCCAGTCGCCTTCGAGGTGCGCCGCGAGCCAATGGGCCATCTGCTCCGATTGACGGCGGCCCCTCTTCGTCAGCTCGCGCGCCATGTCGCCGCGGCTGTTCATGTCTTCGGCTTCGGCGTGGCGCCAAAGGATCAGGTTCATTCGACTACTCCGGTCCGGGCTCGGGCACCAGACGCCGACCCCGCGAGGTGAGGGTGATGCCACCCAGGATGAGCGCGATGCCCACGACGTGGAAAAGCTCGATGCGCTCGTCGAGGAAGATCCACGCGAGGATGCTGCCGAACACGGGCATCAGGTGCATGAAGATCCCGGCGACGTTCGATCCCACCTCGGCCACCGCGCGGTTCCAGAACACATAGCCCACGAACGACGGGAAGATCGCGACGTACGCCATTGCGGCGAATGTCGCGGGACGCAGCTCCACGTGCCCGCCGAAGAAGATCATCTCGGCGAGAAAGAGCGGAAAGAGCAGGCAGATGCCCACCGCCGAGCAGCAGGTGAGGAGCGCGAGCCCGCCCACTTCAGCGGGCTTGATGCGCAGGAACACCGTGTAGGCCGCCCAGAAAATCATCCCGGCGAGCACGATGAGGTCGCCCTTGTTGAGCGAGAAGCTCGCGAGCACCCGGAGGTCTCCACGCGTGAGGATCGCGAGCACGCCCGCGAGCGAGATCGCCACGCCGAGCGCCTGCCCGCGCGAGATGGTGTCGCGGTAGAAGAGCCAGCCCACCACGATGATCATGATCGGCACGGAGCTATTGAGGATGACGCCGTTGGTGGCCGTGGTGAACTGCAGGCCGGCGTAGGCGAAGGCGTTGTGCAGCCCCGTCCCCCAGAAGCCCAGCCACGCGATGAGCTTCCAATGGCGGCGGATGGCGGCCCACTGTGCGCGGATCTGCGGCCATGCAAAGGGCAGCATGATCGCGAATGCCCCCACCCAGCGGATGAAGGTGAACGCGATCGGCGAAACGTGGCCCGCGATCGCCCTGCCGATCACCCAGTTGATCGACCAGAAGAGCACCGTGAGGGTGAGGAGAAGATAGGGCGACGCATGGAACGTCGCCATGCGGCGGAGCATCACCTAATTATACTGTCGCATGAGCGAAAACCTTCCCGCCCCGGAAGCTCCGAAAATCGAGAGGGCCTCGCCGTGGGCGCCGCTGCGCCTGCCGACGTTCCGCATGCTGTGGCTGGTTTGGATGGCGTCCAACATCTGCGTGTGGATGAACGACGTCGCGGCGGCCTGGCTGATGACGTCGCTCACCAGCTCGCCCACGCTGATCGCGCTGGTGCAGACCGCCTCGTCGCTGCCGGTTTTCCTCCTCGGGCTTCCGAGCGGCGCCTTCGCCGACATCCTCGACCGGCGCCGATATTTCATGGTGTCGCAGTTCTGGATCGCCACGACGGCGGCGGTGATCTACTCCTTCGCCGTCGCGGGCCACATCACCGCGCCCGTGCTCCTCGTCCTGGTGTTCGCCAACGGCATCGGGCTCGCGATGCGCTGGCCGGTCTACGCGGCGATCCTTCCCGAGATCGTGCCGCGCGCGCAACTGGGCGAGGCGCTAGCGCTGAACGCCGTCGCGGTCAATACCTCGCGCGTGATCGGCCCGCTGCTCGCCGGCGCCATCATCGCCGGGGCCGGCACCGAGTACGTCTTCGCGGTGAACTTCGTGATCTCGGTGGTCGCGGGCATCGTCCTGTTTCGCTGGAAGCGCGAGACCAAGCCCTCGGTGCTTCCCGGCGAGCGCTTCATCGGCGCGATGCGCCTGGGCTTCCAGTTCGCGCGCGAGTCGCGGCGGTTGCGCGACGCGCTGGTGCGCACCGCGGTGTTCTTCCTGCATTCCACCGCCATCTTCGCGCTCCTTCCGCTGGTCGCCAAGCAGATGAGCGGGGGCGGGGGCGCGGGGACGTACACCGTGCTGCTGTCCTCGCTGGGACTGGGCGCCATCGCCGTGAGCACGCAGATTCCACGCCTGAGGATGCGCTGGACCCGCGACGAGATCGTGGTCGGCGGCTCGATCATCAATGCGCTCGGCATCGCGGCGCTCGCGTTCGCGCCCAACGTGTGGTTCGCCGTCCCCGCGATGATCGCGGCCGGCGCCGCGTGGATCCTCGTGGCCAACTCCGTGACCATCGCCGC
>JBBRQA010000322.1:0-3133 GCA_038227085.1 Burkholderiales bacterium
CGAGCTCTCCGCGCCCGAGCGGCACTCTGCCCTCGTCACCGACGTGACGCCCTTCTGCCACGACGTGATGCACCTCACGCTCGTCCTTCCAGAGGCCGAGTCGTTCGCGTACCGGCCGGGCCAGCACATGAACGTGTTCCTCGACGACGGCACCCATCGCAGCTTCTCGATGGCGTCGCCCCCCCAGTCCAACGAGGTGGATTTCCACGTGCGCAGGATTCCCGGCGGGCGCTTCACCGAGGGACATCTCGCGCAGCTCCAGGCGGGCGACATGCTCGATGTCGAGATCCCGCTCGGCACCTTCCGCTATCACGAGGAGGACTATCGCCAGCTAGTGATGGTGGCGACCGGCACGGGGCTCTCCCCGATCAAGTCCATCCTCGAATCGTTGATGGACGATCCCGATTGCCCGCCGGTCTCGCTCTACTGGGGCGCGCGCACCGAGGCGGACTTGTACCTGCACGACGAGATCGGCGAATGGGGACGCCGCCTCTACGAGTTCAACTATGTCCCGGTGCTCTCGCGCGCAAGCGCCGCGTGGCAAGGGCGCCGTGGCCACGTGCAGCAGGCAGTGCTGCAGGACATCGGCGACTTGTCCGAGCATTCCGTCTACATGTGCGGCTCCCCCGTCATGATCAGCGACGCGAAGCAGGCCTTCCTCGCGCGGAACGCGAGCGTGGACCACATTTACGTGGACGGCTTCAACTTCCAGGGACGCGGGTAGGGGTCAGGCCGCGGCGCGCTTCATCCCGGGCTTGGCCGCGGTTGGCGCCGCCGGCTCCGCCGCGTCAGGCATCTGCGCGGCGTTGTAGACGTGGCGCGTCGCGAGGAGACCCGCGAGCTCCGCGTCTCCGGAGATCACCGCGCGGACAATGGCCGCGTGCTCTTCCCAATTCTCGCGGATGCGCGCGCGGCTTTGCGGGGCGAAGATGAGGGCGGTGCGATCGCGCAGCGAGCGCACGATGTTCATCAGGACCGAATTGGCGGCGATCGCCTCCACCGCCTCGTGAAAGCGCGCATTGTTCTCCTGGATGCGCGCGAGGTCGCTCCTCTCGGTGATCTTCGAGCCGGCGGCGAGGATGCGCTCGAGCTCGGCGATCTGCTTCGGGTCGTGCCGCCTGGCGGCAAGCCGGGCGTTCAGGCCCTCGAGGGTCGCGCGCACTTCCACGAGCTCGCGAACCTGCGCGTCGGTGTACACGGTGACGGATGCGCCGCGACGCGGCTCGAGGGTCACGATGCCTTCGGCGCAGAGCGCGCGCAGCGCCTCGCGCACCGGCATGCGCGACACGCCGAGCTCCGCGGAGAGTTTCTCTTCCGCGAGCCGCTCGCCGGGCGCGAACTCGCCCGCCAGGATGCGCTCGCGAATCGAATCGGCCACCACCTTGTTGAGCGGCGCATGGCGCGATCCCAGTGTCCCGACCTTCATCCTTGTGCCCGATCCGAAAGGGGTTGGCTGGATATTGTAGCCCAAGCGCCATCCGGGAGGCCCTTCCCAGGAAGCGACTAACTGACTGTATCGGAAGGCGATTCTTTGGCCCGCGTTGCTTTGTCGAAGCCCGCCCCCGCCCTCTTGCAATGCAAATCATTCGTGTATACAGTATCCATTCGTTTTTTTCCGCCTCCGGGAGCCCGACCATGGCCGAACTCATGAACCGAGACGATTTCCGCACCGCGCTCGAAAACGCCATCCAGGGCAAGAGCGCCAACAAGTCGCCCTTCAGCATCGCGTGGGCGAGCGGCAAGCTCACCCGCGCGCACCTAGCGAGGTGGGCGGAGAACCACTATCACTACGTCGGCCCGTTCGCCGATTACCTTGCCTACATCTATGCGCGCACTCCGGACTCGATGACCGAGGCGAAGGATTTCCTGCTCGCCAACATGTACGAGGAGGAAATCGGTGGCGACCGCCACACCGATCTCCTGATCCGCTTCGCCGAGGCCTGCGGCACGACGCGCGAACGCGTAACCAATCCCGACAACATGTCGGCCACCACGCGCGGCCTGCAGAGCTGGTGCTACGCGGTGGCGATGCGCGAGGACCCGGTCGTGGCGGTCGCGGGACTGGTGGTAGGCCTCGAGTCCCAGGTGCCCTCCATCTACCGCAAGCAGACACCGACGTTGCGCGACAAGTACAAGTTCACCGACGAGGAGGTGGAATTCTTCGACCTGCACATCGTCTCCGACGAGATCCACGGCGAGCGCGGCTACCAGATCGTTCTCGAGCACGCCACTACCGTGGAGATGCAGCAGAAGTGCCTCCAGATCTGCGAGGTGGGCGCGCAGATGCGCCTTCTCTACACCACGGCCCTCTACAAGGACTACGTCGAGGGCGAGCTGCCGATCCAGGCGCTCGACATGGAGCGCGCCGAGCCCGCGCTCGCCTGAACGCATGTCGAAGGTCGTCTTCCACAAGCTGGGCCAGGTCTACGAGGGCGAGGTGAAGGAGAACACCAACCTCGTCGTGCGCGCCGGGATAAAGCAATTCCCCTTCCCGCACTTGCGCTACGGATGCGGCATGGGCAAGTGCTCGAAATGCGCGTGCCGGGTGCTCGCGGGCGCCGAGCACCTGCCGCCGCCCAACTGGAAGGAGAAGAAGATGCTGCGCGACAACCTCGAACGGGGGTATCGCCTGTGCTGCCAGCTGTGGTTCAGCCACGATGTCGAGCTGCTGCAGGACTCGGACGAGGTGTGGGCGGCGACGATCAAGCCGCCGGAAGAGGCGAGCGAGGCCAATTGATGGGAGCGCCGGTGTACGTGATCCTCACCAGCAAGCCCGGGCAGTTCCACACCGAGGCGGGCGCGGGGCTGGAGCCCGTGGAGTCGTACGACTACGCCTTCTGCGGGCGTACGCGCGCGCGCTTCGTGATCGCAAGGCTCGCCGGCCCCACGCGCGTGCGCATCGTCGACGAAACGCCGCCCCCGGCGGTGAACGACATCCCCACCAAGTTCCTCGAAAAGTTCGACACCGTCGAAAGCGCGCGCCGCGAGCTTCAGAGCCTCGCCGGCTCCGAAGGCAGCGACTTCGTGCTCACGCGGCTGGCGGGCTAGTCATGCCGAACATCACTTTCATCACGAGCGGCGGGAAGACCGTCGCCGCGCCCGAAAACAGCAATCTCCTGCGCGTGTCGCTGCG
>JBBRQA010000323.1:0-3105 GCA_038227085.1 Burkholderiales bacterium
ACCCGGCGGTGCGCCGAACTCTGCATGGAGCTCTCCCATGCGGCATAAGGTGAAGAGCATCCATTTCGTCGGCATCGGCGGCTCGGGCATGTCGGGCATCGCGGACGTGTTCGCGAACCTCGGCTACACCGTGTCGGGCTCGGACCTCTCCGAGAATCCCGCCGTGCGGCGCCTGCGCCAGATGGGGATCCGCATCGTCATCGGCCATGCCGCGCGCAACGTGGAAGCCGCCGACGCCGTCGTCGTGTCCACCGCGGTGAAGGCCGACAATCCGGAGGTGATGCGCGCGCGCGAGGCGCACATCCCGGTAGTGCCTCGCGCGATGATGCTTGCCGAGCTGATGCGCTTCAAGCAGGGCATCGCGATCGCCGGCACGCACGGCAAGACCACGACCACCTCGCTCATCGCCGCGGTCCTGGGGGAAGCGGGCCTCGATCCCACCTGCGTGATCGGCGGGCGCCTCAATTCCATCGGCACCAACGCGCGCCTCGGCAAGGGCGAGTTCCTGGTGGCGGAGGCCGACGAGTCGGACGCGTCGTTCCTCTACCTGCAGCCGGTGATCTCGGTGGTCACCAACATCGACGCCGACCACATGGAGACCTATGGGGGGGACTTCGAGAAGCTGAAGTCGACGTTCGTGGAGTTCCTCGGACACCTGCCGTTCTATGGCCTGGCGGTGATCTGCAAGGACGACCCGCACGTGCGCGCCATCATGCCTGCCGTCACGCGCCCGATGCTCACCTACGGCAAGACCAGCGACGCCGACCTGCGTGCCGAGAACGTGCGCTGGGACTCCGGGCGCATGCGCTTCAACGCGGTGTCGACCAGCAAGGACATCGCGCCCCTCGACGTAATGCTGAACCTTCCCGGCGAGCACAACGTGCTGAACGCGCTGGCGGCGATCGCCGTGGCGCGCGAGGTCGGCGCCTCCGAGGCGTCGATCGCCAAGGGACTCGCGGAATTCACCGGCGTCGGGCGGCGCTTCCAACGCTACGGCGACGTCGCGCTCGCCGGCGGCGGCCACTACACGATAGTCGACGACTACGGCCACCACCCCGCGGAGATGGCGGCGACACTCGCCGCCGCGCGCGGCGCGTTTCCCGGGAGGAGGCTGGTTCTCGCGTTCCAACCCCATCGCTTCACGCGCACGCGCGACCTCTTCGAGGATTTCGTGAAGGTGCTGTCCACCGTGGACGAGCTGGTGTTGGCCGACGTGTATCCGGCGGGCGAAGCGCCGATCGTCGGCGCCGACGGCCGCTCGCTGGTGCGCTCGGTGCGCCTCGCCGGCAAGGTCGAGCCGCTGTTCGTGGAGAAGACCTCCGAGATGCGCGAGGCGGTGCTGTCTCGCGTCCGCGACGGTGACGTGGTCGTCACCATGGGCGCGGGCTCCATCGCGAACCTCGCTCCCGAGCTCGCCATCCCCGCCGGCATTGCGGCGCGGGCGGTGCGGAGCTGATGGGATGGACATGAGCGACGGCCCCCGCATGAATTCCGAGCTCCGCGGCCTCCTCAAGTGCGACGAGCGCATGGCGAAGCACGTGAGCTGGCGCGCGGGAGGGATCGCCCGCGCCTTCTACCAGCCCGCCGACGTGCTCGACCTCGCGGCCTACCTGCGCTCGCGGCCCGCGGCGGAGCCGGTGATCTTCATCGGCCTGGGCAGCAACCTCCTGGTGCGCGACGGCGGCTTCGCGGGCTCGGTGGTGTTCACGCACCACGCGCTGATCGGCATCGAGGTCGAGTCGGAAGTCGCGACGCCGCGCGGCACGCTCGCCTTCCGCGCGGGCGCGGGCGTGCCTTCGCCGCACCTCGCGCGCTTCGTGGCCAAGCATGGCGGCGCCGGCGCCGAATGGCTGGCGGGCGTGCCCGGCACCCTCGGCGGCGCGCTCGCGATGAACGCAGGCTGCTACGGCGGCGAGACGTGGAACCACGTGATCGCGGTGGAGACCGTCGATCGCGCCGGGCAGTTGCGCCATCGCGCGCCCGCCGACTACGAGACCGGCTATCGCCACGTGGCGCTGCGCTCCGGCAACGAAGAGTGGTTCGTCTCCGCTGTGCTCGGCTTCTCGCCGGGCGTGGAGAGCGAGTCCCTCGCGCGCATCAAGGAGCTCCTGCAGAGGCGCGTCGCCTCGCAGCCGCTGAGCCAGCCGAATGCCGGCAGCGTGTTCCGCAATCCGCCCGGCGACCACGCCGCGCGCCTGATCGAATCGTGCGGGCTCAAGGGATACACCATCGGCGGCGCCCAGGTCTCGCCGAAGCACTCGAATTTCATCGTGAACCTGGGTGATGCCACTGCGCGCGACATCGAGTCGATGATCGACCACGTGCAGATGACCGTATTCGAGAAGACCGGCGTCGAGCTGCTGCGCGAGGTGCGCATCGTGGGGGACGACGCATGAAGGCTCTCGGCAAGGTGGCGGTGCTGATGGGCGGCCCCTCCGCGGAGCGCGAGATCTCGCTCATCTCGGGCAACGCCGTGCTGGGCGCGCTGCGCGCCAAGAACGTGGACGCGCACGCCTTCGATCCCGCCGAGCGCGAGCTCTTCGACCTGAAGCGCGAGGGCTTCCAGCGCGCCTTCATCGCGTTGCATGGGCGCTTTGGCGAGGACGGCACGGTGCAGGGCGCATTGGAGACGATGCGCGTTCCCTACACGGGCAGCGGCGTGCTGGGGTCGGCGCTCGCCATGGACAAGTGGCGCACCAAGCTCGTGTGGGATGCCGCGGGCGTGCCCACACCGCGCTTCGCGATGGTGAAGGCCTCCACCGCGTGGGACAAGGTGATCGACCTCCTCGGCATGCCGGTGGTGTTGAAGCCGGCGCGCGAGGGTTCGACCATCGGCCTCACCATCGTGCGCGCGCCCTCGGATTTCCCCGAGGCGTACAAGCTCGCCGCGAAATACGACGAGCTGGTGGTCGCCGAGGAATTCATCGCCGGCCAGGAGCTCACCGCTTCCATCGTCACCGACCGCCAGCGCGGCGAGATCGCGCTGCCGCTGGTGCGCATCGAGGCGCCGCAGGGCAACTACGACTACCAGAACAAGTACTTCACGGACGCCACCAAGTACTACTGCCCGGCGGGCATCCGCGCGGAGCTGGAGGAGGAGATCCG
>JBBRQA010000324.1:0-3100 GCA_038227085.1 Burkholderiales bacterium
AAACGAACGGCAAGCTCGAGATCCCCGAGAAGCTCACCCAGCAGGAGATCGCGGAGCGCGTCGGCGCCTCGCGCGACATGGTGAGCCGCATCTTCCGCGACCTCACCGCTGGCGGCTACATCTCGGTGGAGAGCCGCCACATCACCATCAACAAAAAACCGCCGGCGCGCTGGTGAGATAGCGGGGCGGGCGTTGGAGCGGCCGACCAGTCGCCGCTCAACGCCACGCGAGAGGGAACCTGCGGAATTTTCGGCATCGCCGCCATGGGATAAGCCATCGAGGAAGCGGCCGTCCCCGAGTAGCCTTCCTTCTGCCTGACGCACACAGGCGGAACCCAGAGGCCGACATGTTCGACGAACTTCGCAGCCACGATCCGAAACCCAACCAACAGGAACGCGCCTGGATGCAGGCCGATCCCTTCCGCGTGGTCGCGCGCGTCATGGCGCTGACCGTTCTCGCCGTCATCATCGCGACGGCGGTGACCAACTTCAATTCCGCGAAGGCTCCCGCCGCCGTGGCGACAGCGCGCTAGAGCCGGTTACTTCTTCCGGGGGCGTTGCCATCCGGGCTTGGTGACCTGCCTCGCTTCGGTGAGCGTAAGGCCGCCGGGAGGCACGTCCTTCACGATGGTGGCCCCCGCGCCGATGGTGGCGCCCTTGCCGATCGTGACCGGGGCCACCAGCTGGACGTCGGAGCCGATGTGCACGTCGTCCTCGATCACCGTGCGGTGCTTGCTCGCACCGTCGTAATTGCAGGTGATGGTGCCGGCGCCGATGTTGACGCCACTTCCGACGCTGGCGTCGCCCACGTAGGCGAGATGGTTCGCCTTGCTGCCGCGCCCGAAGGTGGACGCCTTTACCTCGACGAAATTACCGATGTGCACCTCGTCGCCCAGCTGCGCGCCGGGGCGGATGCGCGCGTACGGGCCGATGCGCGCGTTGACGCCGATCGACGCTTCCTCGACGAGAGTGAACGGCTTCACCTCGGTGCCCGCGCCGATGCTCGCGTCGCGCAGGATGCAATTGGCGCCGATCCGCACGCCGTCGCCCAGGGACACGCGTCCCTCGAAGATGCAGTTCACGTCGATCGACACGTCGCGGCCGCACGTGAGCTCGCCGCGCACGTCGACGCGCGCAGGATCGGTGAGGGTGACGCCGGACTCGAGGAGCTTGGCGGCTTCGTTCATCTGGAATCGACGCTCCAGCGCGGCGAGGTCGACCTTGCTGTTCACGCCGAGCGACTCGTGCGGCGCGCCCGGATGGCGCACCTCGATCGCGACGCCGTCGGCGACTGCCGCGGCCACGATGTCGGTCAGATAATACTCGCCCTGCGCGTTGTCATTGGAGAGCTGCGCGAGCCACTCGCCCAGCTTGGCGCGCGGAGCGGCGAGGATGCCGGTGTTGACTTCGCGGATGGCGCGCTGCGCGGCGGTGGCGTCCTTTTCCTCGACGATCCGGGCGACCCGTCCACCCTCGCGAACGATGCGCCCGTAGCCCTTCGGCTCGTCGATTTCCTGCGTGAGGAGCGCGAGGCGACCGCCCTCGGCGGCCTCGACCAGGGTGCGCAAGGTCTCGGTCGCGATCAGCGGCACGTCGCCATAAAGCACCAGCACCGTGCCGCCATCATCGAGGTGCGGGAGGGCCTGCATCACCGCGTGCCCGGTGCCGAGCTGCTTTTCCTGGATGGCCCACTCGACCCTCGCACCCGCCAGGCGCTCGCGCACAGCGTCGGCGCCGTGGCCCACCACGACGCATAAGCGCCGCGGCTCGAGCCGGCTGGCGGCGTCGAGCACGTGGGCGAGGAGTGGACGGCCGGCCAGGGGATGCACGACCTTGGGCAGGCTCGAATGCATGCGCTTGCCCTGGCCCGCGGCGAGCACCACCACTTGAAGCGGAGAGGAGGAAGTCATCGCGCGCGGATTCGAAAAAGAAAAAGGGCAGGGTTTCCCCTGCCCGGATGTGTTGCGCCTCTAACCAAGGAGTTTCAGTGATCTCCTCAACTTCAGGAGAAATTCTAGCACTCTAGCGGGCCTTCCGCAGCTTGCGGATGGCCGAGAGCTGGGCAGCGGCCTCCGCCAGCTCGGCCTGGGCCTTGGCGATCTCCATCACGCCGGCGCGGTTAGCAAGCGCTTCCTTCGCCAACCGCTCGGCTTCCATGGCCTTGGCCTCGTCGAGGTCGTGGGCACGCACGGAGGTGTCGGCGAGGACGGTCACGCGGTCCGGCTGCACTTCCATCATGCCGCCCGACACGTAGATCACCTCTTCCTCGCCGCCGGCCTGCAGGATGCGAACCGTGCCCGGCTTGATGCGCGTGAGCAGCGGCGCGTGCTCGGGAAGGATCCCCAGCTCGCCCACCTCGCCCGGCGCGATCACCCTCTCGGCGGCGCCCGAGAAGATCTGCTGCTCGGCGCTGACGATGTCGACTTGGAAGGTCTTGGCCATTACTGCAACGTCTTCGCTTTCTCGAACGCTTCCTCGATCGCGCCGACCATGTAGAAGGCCTGCTCGGGAAGCGAATCGCATTCGCCGTTCACGATCATGTTGAAGCCCTTGATCGTGTCCTTGAGCGTCACGTACTTGCCCGGCGAGCCGGTGAACACCTCGGCGACGTGGAACGGCTGCGACAGGAAGCGCTGGATCTTGCGCGCGCGGCCCACGGCGAGCTTGTCTTCCGGAGACAGCTCGTCCATTCCCAGGATCGCGATGATGTCGCGCAATTCCTTGTAACGCTGCAGCACCGCTTGCACGGCGCGCGTGGTGTTGTAGTGCTCCTCGCCGATCACGTTCGGGTCGACCTGGCGCGAGTTCGAATCGAGCGGGTCCACCGCGGGGTAGATGCCGAGCGACGCGATGTCGCGAGAGAGAACGACCGTGGCGTCCAGATGGCCGAAGGTCGTCGCGGGCGACGGATCCGTCAAGTCATCCGCGGGCACGTACACCGCCTGGATCGAAGTGATCGAGCCTTTCTTGGTGGACGTGATGCGCTCCTGCAGGCGGCCCATCTCCTCGGCGAGCGTCGGCTGGTAGCCCACCGCGGAAGGCATGCGGCCCAGCAGCGCCGACACCTCGGTGCCCGCGAGAGTGAAGCGGTAGATGTTGTC
>JBBRQA010000325.1:0-3053 GCA_038227085.1 Burkholderiales bacterium
CGGGTCGGTGTCGTGGCTCTACTTCGCCGATCGATTGATGGAATTCCCCTCGGCGCTGCTGGGGGTCGCGATCGGCACGGTGCTGCTGCCGTCGCTGGTGCGCCACCACGCCTCGGCGGATACGCAGGCGTACTCAAGGCTCCTCGACTGGGGCCTGCGCATCTCGTTCGCGCTCGCGGCGCCAGCCGCGGTGGCCCTCGCGATCCTCGCGGTGCCGCTCGTCTCCACGCTCTTCTGGCACGGGGAGTTCATGCGCAACGACGTGATGATGACCAGGAGCGCACTGGTGGCCTACGCCGTGGGCCTCATCGGCATCATCCTGGTCAAGGTGCTGGCGCCCGGCTTCTACGCGCGCCAGAACATCCGCACGCCGGTAAAGGTCGCGGTCGTGACGCTGGTCGTCACGCAACTCCTCAACGCCGCCTTCGTGCCTTACTTCAAGCACGCCGGGCTGGCGCTCTCCATCTCGGTGGGCGCGTGCTTCAATGCGGCGTGGCTCTGGCACCTCATGCGCAAGGCGGGCATCTACCGCCCCGAGCCGGGCTGGGCGGCCTTCCTGCTGAAGCTCGCGGTGGCGCTCTATCTCATGGGCGGCGCGCTCTGGTATTCGATGGGGAGCGAATCGTCGTGGTTCGAGATCTCCGCCACCATTCGCGCGATAAAGCTCGCGCTGGTAATTGCCGCCGGCAGCCTCACCTACTTCCTGTCGCTGCGGGTCATGGGGTTTCGGCTACGGGATTTCTCGCGGCACGAGTGACGCCTGCGACAGGCGCACACACCTCGTGACTACCGACACGTGAAGATCCTCCGCAACGCGCCCGCGCCAAGCCCCACCGCGGTCGCGGTGGGCAGCTTCGACGGCGTGCACCTCGGCCACCAGGCGATGCTCGAGCGCGTCTGCGCGGCCGCGACGGCGCGCGGCCTGGCGAGCGCGGCGTTTACGTTCGAGCCGCTGCCGCGCGAGTTCTTCGCCCCGCGCGAGGCGCCGGCGCGCCTCGCGAGCCTCGCCGAGAAGCTCGCCGCGATCGCGGCCACGGGCATCGACACCACGTTCGTCCAGCGCTTCGACCGGCCCTTCGCCGTCCTCTCCGCGCAAGACTTCGAGGAGGCCCTCCATCGGCACTACGGAGCGCGCTGGGTGATCGTGGGGCAGGACTTCCGCTACGGCGCGGGCCGCAAGGGCGACGTAGCGTCGCTCGCCGCGGCCGGAGCGCGGCTGGGCTTCGAGGTCGAAGTGCTCGCCGCCGTGAGCGTCGACGGCGAACGCGTCTCCAGCACGCGCGTGCGCGAGGCGCTCGCCGCCGGGAACTTCGCCGCCGCGCGGAGCCTCCTGGGGCGCCCGTACGCGATTCGCGGCCACGTGGTGCACGGCGAGAAGCGCGGCCGCCTGATGGGCTTCCCCACGGCCAATGTGCGGCTGGGACGCGCGCGGGCCGCCCTGCAAGGGGTGTTTGCGGTAAAATGTTTCGGTGCAGCAACTCGCGGACTCGAGGGAGTGGCGAGCCTCGGAATCAACCCGGCCGTGCAAGCGGGCGGCCCGGCGACTCTCGAAGCATTCCTCTTCGATTTCTCAGGCGACCTCTACGGGCGCCGTCTCACCATCGAGTTCGTGAAGAAGCTGCGCGACGAGGCGCATTTCGCCTCGCTCGACGAGCTCGCGGCCCAGATCGGGCGCGACTGCGACGAGGCGCGGGAATGCTTCCGCGCGTCCGCCACGCGATGAGAGCCCGAAGATGCCGAACGACACGAAGACCGATTACAAGCTCACGCTGAACCTCACCGAGACGCCCTTCCCGATGCGCGGCGACCTCGCGAAGCGGGAGCCGGAGTGGATCAGGGCATGGCAAGAGACCCGGCTCTACGAGCGCATCCGCGAGCACAGCCGCGGCCGCACCAAGTACGTCCTGCACGACGGGCCTCCCTACGCCAACGGCGACATCCACATCGGCCACGCGGTGAACAAGATCCTCAAGGATCTCGTGGTGAAGTCGAAGACTCTCGCCGGTTTCGACGCGCCCTACACGCCGGGCTGGGATTGCCATGGGCTGCCGATCGAGCATCAGATCGAGAAGAAGTACGGTCGCAACCTCGACCCCAACAAGGCTCGCCAACTCTGCCGCGCCTACGCCGCGGAGCAGATCGAGCGCCAGAAGGCCGACTTCGTGCGCCTCGGCGTGCTCGGCGACTGGGCCCATCCGTACAAGACCATGGACTTCGAGACCGAGGGCTCGGAGATCCGCGCGCTCGCCCGCATCTGGAAGAACGGGCTTCTCTATCGCGGCCTGAAGCCCGTCAACTGGTGCATTGATTGCGCCTCCGCGCTCGCCGAGGCCGAGGTCGAGTACGAGGACAAGACCTCGGCCGCCGTCGACGTGGCCTTCGCGTCCGTGGATCCGCAAGCGGTTGCGGAGGCGTTCGACGCGCCGAGCGACCTGGCGGGCGCATTCGCGGTGATCTGGACCACCACGCCGTGGACGCTCCCCGGCAACCAGGCGATCGCCGCCGGTGCCGAGGTCGAGTACGAGTTGGTCGACACCGAGCGCGGTGCCTTGATCCTCGCCGCGGCGCTGCGCGATGCCTGCCTCGCGCGCTACGGCCTCACCGCGAAGGCGGTCCTCGGCCGCGCCACCGGCGTGGCGCTCGAGGGGCTCCAGTTCCGCCATCCGTTCTTCGAGCGCATCGTGCCGATGGTGCTCGCCGACCACGTGACGGTCGAGTCGGGCACGGGCCTGGTGCACACCGCGCCCGCGCACGGCGTGGAGGACTTCGAGGTCGGCAAGAAGTACCAGCTCGCGCTCGACCAGCCGGTGGACGACCAGGGCCGCTACAAGTCGAGTGTGCCTTTGTTCGCGGGCATGAGCGTGCGCGACGACAAGGCGATCATCGAGACGCTGCGCGAGAAAGGTGCGCTCCTCAAGAGCGAGCCCTTCCGCCACAGCTATCCGCACTGCTGGCGCCACAAGACGCCGATCATCTTCCGCGCCACCGTGCAGTGGTTCATCGGCATGGACAAGCCCGTGCACCTCGGCATGCCCGGCACCGACGGCCATACG
>JBBRQA010000326.1:0-3013 GCA_038227085.1 Burkholderiales bacterium
CGAGGTCCGAGGATCGCGCGAGAGCGAGCGCGCTCGAAAAGCCCCCGACAATGATCGCGCTCACCCGTTCGAGCCCGAGGGCCTGCAACGCATCGTCGATTGGCCCTCGCTCGAGCGTGGGCCGCGACACCGTCACGTGTGCGTATTCCGGTCGCATCCGGGCACGGATTCCGGCGTAACGCGGGCGCGCATTCCGGGCATGATGCGGGCGCGAATTCCGGTCTAACGCGGGCGCGCGTTCCGGAGGATCTGGGCAGGCCACAGGGGCTGCCCGTGGAAGCGATCGAGTGGGGGTGGGGCGGGGGCTGTCGCGACGAAGGCCGGTAGGCCACCGTCGCCGAATGGAACGGCACCCCATGCGCAAGATTCGAGAGATCCTTCGGTTGCACTTCGAGAGCCAGCTCACCCAACGGCAGATATCCGCGTCGAGCGGGGTTTCGAAGGGGACGGTGAGCGAGTACCTACGGCGCGCCGCCGCTGCCGGGCTGACCTGGCAGGCGGCGAAGGAAATGGCGGAGACGGAGGTGGAGTTGCGCCTGTTTCGGTTGGTGGGCCGCTCGGAGCCACCGAGCCGGTCCGCCGTGGACATGGCGTGGGTGCATCGGGAAATGCGACGGGTGGGCGTGACGCTTACGCTGCTGTGGTCCGAGTACGCAGCGGCGGTGAAGGATGGACCGTCGGTGGGCGCGGTCCCCTACGGCTACAGCCAGTTCTGCGAGCTGTACGCGCGCTACCAGGGGCACGTCGACGTGACCATGCGCCAGGAGCACAAGGCCGGCGAGAAGGTCTTCATCGACTACTCGGGCAAGCGCCCGTGCATTCACGACGCGGTCACCGGCGAGGTCATTGCCGTGGAGCTGTTTGTTGCCGTGATGGGAGCCTCCAACTTCACGTTCGCGGAGGCGACGCGCACCCAGGCCAAGCGCGATTTCTGTGCCTCGACGGTGCGTCTCTTCGAGTTTCTCGGAGCCACACCGCGCGTAGCAGTGCCTGACCAATTGAGAAGCGCGGTGAAAGGTCCCGATCGCTACGACCCTGAGATCAATCCCACGTACGCCGAGCTCAGCCAGCACTATGACGTCGCCATCGTGCCCGCGCGCGCGGGGGAGCCCCGTGACAAAGCCAAGGTCGAGGGCGGCGTGCTTCTCGCGCAGCGATGGATCCTGGCGTGCCTGCGCAACCGCACATTCTTTAGTCTCGAGGATCTCAACGCCGCCATCGCCGAGCTTCTGATCCGATTGAATTGTCGGCCGTTCCAGAAGCTGGAAGGCTGCCGAAAATCGGCCTTCGAAACCATCGACAGGCCAGCGATGAAAGCGCTGCCGGCCACGCGCTGGGAGTACTCAGAGCGCAAGCGCGCACGCGTGAACATCGACTATCACGTCGAGCTCGATGGCCGGCTCTACAGCGTCCCCTACCAGCTGGCCCAGGAGCTGATTGAGCTGCGCTTCACCGCTGCGATCATCGAGATCTTTCACGCCGGCAAGCGGGTGGCGAGCCACCAGCGCCTGTGGTCGCGCAAGGGCAGCGCGAGCACGCTGCCCGAGCATCGACCCAAGAGCCACCGCGAGTACGGCGCCTGGCCTCCATCCCGCTTGATCGAGTGGGCCACTACGAAGGGCGACGATGTGGGCGCATTGGTGGCGCACATCCTCGAGAACCGTCCTCACCCGGAGAGCGGCTACCGGGCCTGCATGGCGCTGATCCGTGACGCCAAATCCTACCCGCCCGAGCGCTTCAACGCTGCCTGCCGGCGAGCCCTCCAGATCGGAGCGCCCACCCGCTACAGCGTCCGCTCGATCTTGAAGAAGGGCCTGGACCGGGTGCACCTGCCCACCCCCGACCACGATGATCTGCCCCCAGGCTCATCGCACGACAACGTGCGTGGCGCCGCGTACTACGACCGAAAGGAGACCCGCGAAGATGACCGATCAAGAGACGATCGAGAAACTCACCCAGATGCGATTGACCACGATGGCCCTGGCCTTCAAGGAACTGCTGCAGCAGGCCCCCGGCACAGGCATGACCTTCACTGAGCAGATGGCGCTGATGGTCGACAGAGAATGGATGGAACGCGAGAACCGCCGCCTCGCACGCCTCACCCGCGCGGCGCACCTGAGCATCTCCGACGCCACGCTCGAGAGCGCCTGGTGCGATCCTGCCCGCGGACTAGACAAGTCCGTCGTGCGCGATCTCGCCACCGCCAAGTGGATCCGCAACAAACAGAACGTGGTGGTGGTCGGGAAAACCGGCGTCGGTAAGAGCTTCCTCGGCGCCGCCCTCGCCCAGGTCGCGTGCCTCCACGGCATGCCCGCGCTGTGCACCCGTGTCCCGCGGCTGCTCAACGATCTCGCCATCGCCCACGCGGACGGCAGCTACGGCCAGCTGCTCACCCGTCTCGCCAAGGTCGATGTCCTCGTCCTCGATGACTTTCTCATCGGGCCGCTCAAGGATCAGGAACGTCGCGATCTCGTCGAGATCCTGGAGGACAGATACGGCAAGTCCTCGACCGTCATCACCACCCAGATACCGACGAAGCTCTGGCACGAGCGCCTCGCCGACCCTACGATGGCCGACGCCATCTGTGATCGCGTCATCCACAACGCCCACGTCATCGCCCTCAAGGGCCCGTCGATCAGAGAAAAGAAGGGCATGCTCCCAGACCAGAAAAACCCCTCCACCTGACCCCTTACCCTCCCTCCCAACCACCTCGATCCGATCCCCTTCAGATCAAGCCCGTCGCTCCGCTCCGATGCCTGCCCGGATGCTCCAGAATCGCTGCCCAGATCGACCGGAATACGCAGACATCGAGACGGCGGTCGGCGTGGAGGCTCGCAAACGTAACCTGCCGATCTACGCCCACGCCGAACGCGCCGACATGGTCCGCCGCGCCCTTGCGCTCCATCCTCACGCTATTGCGCATGTCCCTGTGGATGGCACTGCGGCGTTGGCCGCGGAAATCGCCTCGGCCAACGCCGCGGTGATCACGACGCTTGCTCTTTTCGACGCGCAC
>JBBRQA010000327.1:0-2945 GCA_038227085.1 Burkholderiales bacterium
AGGCCCGTCTCGCCGGTACGGTGTCGCGGCTCGAGCGCGAGCTCGGATCCTTCCCCGACGACCCCGACGGGATCGTCGCCGCGCGCCGCGGGTCCGACGCCGTCGCCGGCCTCGAGGTCTGGGATCTCAACGCCGAGCGCACCATGCTGCGCCGCCGCATCGACGCCCTGCGCGAGCGCATCACGCTGTTCGAGCAGATCGACCAGCGCCAGGACAAGCTCGACCGCGCGCGCCTGGTCGAGCACCAGGAGGCGATGGTCTCGCTCGCGACCGACCGCGCCTATGCAGGCAAGCGCAAGACCGAGACCGAGATCCGCCTCACCTCCAGCGAATGGACGGCCGCTCGCCGCCAGGCGAAGCTCGAAATGCTCGCGGACGTCCGCCGCGAGCTCGACGCGCTCGTGCTGCCGGCGACTCCAGCGAGCGCCACGCAAGTGGAGATCCGCGTGCCCATCACCGTCGAGCCGGCCCACGTCGACTCGGCAAAGTCCGATGAGGTGAAGACCGAGGCCGCGCCCGCTCCCCAAGCAGAGCAGGCCCCGGCTGCGCCCGTTGCGGAGCCCGTACCGGCCCCGCAGCCCTGATGCGTCCTCGACGGTTCAGCCGCGCATGGCGGCTTCGAGCCCAGCGACGTCCTTGGGGATCGCGCGCGTCATGTCCTCGCAGCCATCCGCGGTGATCAGCAGATCGTCCTCGATGCGGATGCCGAAGCCTTCGTCGGGAAGATAGACGCCCGGTTCGTTCGAGATGATCATCCCCGCCGCGAACGGCTTGGTGTAGTCGGCCGGATCATGGACATCGAGCCCGATGTGGTGGCTCAGGCCGTGATGGCGGGTGAAGCCGGCATCGATGATCGGCTTCCAGGCGATGGCGTTCAGCTCATCGCGGGTGATCCCGGGCTTGGCGTGCTTGCGGCCCAGAGCGTTGCAGCGCAGCACCAGTTCGTAGACCTCCTTGAAGCGCTTGTCGTCGAATCGGCCGTGCTGCGGCACGGTGCGCGTGACGTCCGCGCAGTAGCCGCCGGCGGTGGCGCCGGAGTCGATCAGCAGCGGAGCGCGCTTCACCAAGGGCTGGTCGTTATGCGGATAGTGCAGCGTCGCTCCGTGCACCGCTGATCCGACGATCGGCGGGAAGGCGAGGGGGCCGTAAGCAGACTTGCGGTATTCGGCGACCAACTCGCTCGCGACCTCGGACTCGAGCTTCAGCTTGGGGATGCGCGGCAGCACGCGTGCGAGACCCTTGCGCGTGATCTCGATCGCGTGGCGGTGCCAGGCGATCTCGTCGGCATCCTTGTACATGCGCTGATGCACCAGCGTCGGCTCGGCGTTCAGCAGGGTCACCCCCTTGAGTTTCTTCTTCCAGTCGGCGAAGGCGCTCGCCTGGAAGCCCGGCTCGCGGTCGCGGGTGCACATCGCCAGGCGATGACCCGCGCGCTTGGCGGCGGCGGCGACGCGCGCCTCGAGATCCTTGATCGAGGCCACCGCGTGCACGCCGTGCGCGCGCTTCGCGCGCTGATCGGGCCCCAGGCGCGGCCCGTCCCAGATCACCCTCGCCGGATCTCCCGGATCGAGGAACAGCGTGTCGCGCGTCGACGAGTCCGGATCGATCAGCAATGCGGCCTCGGGCTCGGCGCAGCCGCTATAGTAATCGAACCACGGGTCCTGGCGCTCGCGGCGCAGGTGGTGCTCGTCGCAGCCGATGAACAGGATCGGCACCCGCCGCTCGAAGGCGCGCTGCACCAGCTGCGCGGCGCGCGCGCGCCGGGCGCGGTAGGTGGCGATGGGCATGGCGAGGCCGCGGATGGTCATGGTATCCACTATCCTACGCCGGGCTCCGGCACAATCGCTCTCATCCACAACCGCGGGGTGCATGGTGCAGCGAGGAGACACCCGCACGGCGCCACCGTGCCTGCTCACCGCGCCAAGACTCGTGCGGTTGACGCCTGTCTCCGCACGCCGCACCCCGCTCCTGCCATCGCACGTCCTATCGCACGTATTGTGATCGCGGGGACCGACGCGAGGATGCGAGCATGTCGATGCGCAGCCTGCTCCTCGAACTCGCCAAGATCGGCGGGAAGATCGCCCGCGAGCATTTCGCCACGGTCGCCGAGAAGGACGTGCGGGTGAAGGGCCAGCACGACTACGTCAGCCATGTCGACCGCCTGGTCGAGGACACCATCATCCGCCGCATCCGCGCGCGCTATCCAGACCACCTGATTCTCGGCGAAGAGACCTCGGGCGCGCAGCCGCCGCCGGCCGATGATCCGCGCCCAATGTGGGTCATCGACCCGATCGATGGCACTACCAACTTCATCCACGGAATTCCCGCCTTCGCGATCTCCATCGCCTTCTGCGAGCGCGGCGAGCCGCAGGATGCGATCGTCTACGATCCGATGCGCGACGAGGCCTTCATCGGCGAGGCCAAGTCCGGGCTGTGGCTCAACGGCGAGCGCGCCAACACGTCGGGCTGCACCGACATCGCCAACGCGCTGCTCGCATCCGCCCTGCCCTTCCGCGTTCCCGAGGCGCTCGACGACTGCCTCAAGGTATTCGCCGGCATCCAGCGCCGGTGCGACGATCATCGCCGCGGTGGCTCGGCCGCGCTGGACATGGCCTATGTCGCGGTCGGGCGGCTCGACGGGTATTACGAGCTCGGCATCTACCCGTGGGATACCGCGGCCGGTGAGCTGCTGGTGCGGTGCGGCGGCGGTGCGGCGACCGATTATCGCGGCGGGACGGGCCAGCTGATCGGCCGGCGCTCGATGGTCTGCGGCGCCACCGCCCAGTTGCAGCAGGCCCTGCTCGAGGAGATGAAGCCCCTGGCGCCTTGGCTCGATCGCGCGCCGTTCGCCCGATGATCCCGCGCCCTCGGCCCGGCCGGGGCTGCCGGGCACACCGGTGAGGTCGGCACTGGTCGGGGCGCTGTCGGCCACGCCGATTTCCCAC
>JBBRQA010000328.1:0-2934 GCA_038227085.1 Burkholderiales bacterium
GAGGGGCGGTGGGCGGATACAATGGCCGCAGGCCATCCGCCCACGATTTCGTAGCGCAGCGGAGAAATCGAGCCCCGACAAAGCCCGTGGGGTAGGCCCGCCACGGGCCGTAGGGGCGGAGCCCCTGACTAAACAGCGGGCGCCGAGGGGCGGTGGGCGGATACAATGGCCGCAGGCCATCCGCCCACGATTTCGTAGCGCAGCGGAGAAATCGAGCCCCGACAAAGCCCGTGGGGTAGGCCCGCAACGGGCCGTAGGGGCGGAGCCCCTGACTAACTGGGAAAGTCGAGCTTCACTTCCCGCTTCTCGGCGGCGCTCTGGTAGATGCCATCCAGGATCGCCTGGATCGCCACGCCGTCGTCGCCGGTGCACGAGCAGGTCGCCTCGCCGCGCAGGCACTTGGCGAAATGCTGGAAGCGGCTGTCCCAGATCGAGCGGTCGTAGCCGATCGCGGTGGTGGTGATGGCGTTGTCGAACTCGCCGTAGAGCTCGACCTTGTCGCCGTCCCAGCTCGCGCCGCCCTTGTCGCCCATGATCAGCGACTTGGGATTCTCGTCCGGACGGTTGGCGGCCCAGCTGACCTCGACCTGCATGGTCGCGCCGTTCTCGAAGCGCACGAAGCCGCAGGCGAAGTCCTCGGTATCGCATGTGCCGCCGAGCTTGCGCGGACCGGCCCACATGCCTTCGCAGACGTACTTCTCGATGTTGCCGAACTTCGCGTACGCGGCTCCGGACACCGCCACCGGCTTCGGGCGACCCATCAGGAACCAGGTGCGGTCGAGGACGTGGATGCCGATGTCGTAGCACGGCCCACCGCCGGCGAGCGCCTTGGTGGTGAACCAGCCGCCCATGCCGGGGATGCCGCGGCGGCGGATCCACGCCGCCTTGGCGTGGTAGATGTCGCCGAACATGCCCTTGTCGCGCAACCGCGCGATCTCCTGCGCGGGCGCGTCGAAACGCTGGTTGAAGCCCATCATCAGCAGCTTGCCGCTGTCGCGGGCGGCCTTGCGCATCTCGATCGCCGCGGCCAGGCTGGTGGCGGGCGGCTTCTCGCACAGCACGGACAGCCCGGCCTTGAGCGCCTCGATCGCGACCGGGGCGTGCAAGCTGTTGGGCGTGCACACGCTGACGGCGTCGAGCTTCTCGGCAGCGCGCATCTCGGCGAAGGTGGCGAAGGTCTTGAGGTTGAACTTCTCGGCCGCGCGCGTGCGCGCCGGCTCGAACGGATCGGCGAGCGCCACCACCTCGCAGCCGGCACCGCGCATGCCTTCGATGTGCGAGGCCGCGATAGCGCCTCCGCCGACGATGCCGATGCGCTTGAGAGCGGGAGCTGCCATGGAGGACCTCTTAGTGATGGGACAGGTAGTGGGACGTGGTTTGAGAGAGCGGCGGATTGTTGGACGCGAGTCGTCGATGCAACGGATCTCCGCGAAGCCGCGAAGGAGAATGCTAAAAACGCAGGCGCAGGGACTGTTCGCCCTTCTTCTTCAGCTCGACGCGCAGGCCCGTCGCAGGATCGTAGGCGAACTTCTGCTGCTTGCCGTCGACCAGCACGCTCGTGGGCTCGCGCTTGCACCAGGCGACGAAGCTGCCGCCGTCGCGCAGCGTGATCGTGTAGTCCTGACCATCCCACCGCTTCGCGATGATCGCGCCCGCGCTGTTGAACTTGTCGGCGAGGCCGATCGCCGCGATCTCGCCATCGATCGGCACGAAGGTGAAGACCTCGGCGGCGAGCTCGGGCAGCGTCACCGGCAGGCTGGCGTCCGCGCGGATCACGGCGAGCGAGCGCGCGTGGTGCGCGTACACGGCGAATCGATCGCCCTCGAGGCCCGGCACGTCGCTCGGTGAGACGCTGCCGGCGATCGCCTTGCGCTCCTTCTCATCTGCGTGGTAGCGGGCGTTGAAGGCCGCGACCACTCCGGACTCGAGGTTGCGGTTGAATATCTTCAGCAGCACGTCTTCCCTGGTCGGATCATGGAAGAAGCAGTCGAGCGTCGGACGCCCGATGTCCAATGCACGCAGCACGGTGCCGTCGGAGAGCACCAGCTTGCGCAGGAGCGCGGCGTCGTGGCTCCCAGGCTTGTCCGAGACGTACACCGGGCAGCCGCTCACCGCGCGACCCGCGGCGTGGTAAGCGCCCATCGGATGGCCCGACTGGAACATGTCCCAATCAGGATGGGTGAACTCGCCGAACCACGCGCTGACCTGGGCATTGGTGTAGAGGTGCCCGCCGTGGGATGCCGGCAGGTTCGGCCAGAAATCGGTCGAGGTGCGGGTCAAGGTCGACGACGCCGCGATGTAGAACATCTCGTTCGCGCACGACATGCAGTTGATGAGGTTGCCGTCGAAGTGCACGTTCACCGAGCCTTCGAGCGCCTCGCGATAGGCATGCATGAGCGCGACCCGGCCGCCGAGTGCGAAGCCAAGCCCCTCGGTCGCGGCCTGGTTGTCCACCTTCACCCCGTCGACGCCCTGCGCGCGCAGGTGGCGGTGGTAGTCGTGATAGAAGCGGTGGATCGCCGCGGGCGGCACCAGCCCGACCAGCGGGCCCCACCAATCGACGTTCATGTGCGCGCCGTGGCTCAGGATGCCCTGGCCGTACGAGCGCGGCTGTTCGCGGACCTCGTAACCGGGCAGCGCCGCGCCGTCGACGCCTCCCCAGTAGCCGTGCACCGCGTGCCAGACCAGGAAGGTCTCGATGCCGAACTCGTCCTTGGCCATGCGCACCGTCGGCGCGAGATCGCCGGGGAATTTCGCGTTCGCGGGGAAGCCGGTGAGGCGGCGCTCGCCCGTCGGCATGGTGCGCTCGGTCTGCCAGCCATCGTCGAGGATGAGCAGTCGAGGCACGACACCGATCTTCTCGAAGCTCGCCAGACCCTCGCGCACCTTGGCGTGCGAGACCTCCTGGTAGAAGGCGTCCCAGGTGCACCAGCC
>JBBRQA010000329.1:0-2884 GCA_038227085.1 Burkholderiales bacterium
AAGAAGACCAGGCGCGAGGGCACGCCCTTGGCCTTCAACGTGTTGTAGTACGCGAGGCCCTGCGAATCGGGGACGCGGTAGTCGAGGAGGCCGTGGATCACGAGGGTCGGCGTTTTCATGCGCTTGACCCTGGCGCGTGGATTCTGCGCGTCGACCTTCGCGGCCTTGTCCCAGTAGAAAGCGCCCAGCTCCTTCGGGTGCCAGTAGTACGCGTCGTCGGCGAACATCGATACCCAGTCGAAGCAGCCGGCATGGCAGACGTACGCCTTGTAGCGATCGGTATGGCCGTTCATCCACGCCACCATGTAGCCGCCGTAGCTGCCGCCCGCGGCGACCAGGCGCTCGCGGTCGATGTAGCCCTGGCGCAGCATGAAGTCGGTGCCCGCCTCGACGTCGGCCAGCTCGCGCTTGCCCCACTCGCCGTCGATGGACTCGAGGAATTTCTGCCCGAACGACGAGCTGCCGTGATAGTTCACGCACGCCACCACGTAGCCTTGCGCCGCGAACACGTGGTTGTTCCAGCGGAAGTGGAAGTTATCCCCCCATGTCGAATGCGGCCCGCCGTGGATGTTGTGCAGCAGCGGCCACTTCTTCTTCGGATCGAAGTCCGGCGGATACACCACCCACATCTGCACCGGCTCGCGGTTCCAGCCCTCGATGGTGAATTCGCGGATCTCGCCGGTCTTCACGCCGTCGAGGACACCCGAGTTCAGCCGGTCGATGCGCCGCTCCGGCGTGCCGGGCGAGGCCCAGAACACTCCCGGCGGCGTGCTCATGTCGTTGCGCACGAATACCAGCGCATCCCCCGCCACGTCGAAATCGCTCACGACTCCGCCGCGCGCCGCCACCTCGGGCGCGCGCTTGCCGATCTCGAAGCGGAAGAGATGCTGGCGGGCGTTGTCCTCCGCGACGACGTGCACCGCGAGGGAGTCTCCCGACCAGATGAGCGGCGGGTGGACGCCACGGTCCCAGCGCCTGCCCTGCACCTCGAGCTTGCCGTTCTTGCGGTCGATCAAGGAGAGCCGCTGCGTGTCGACCGGGCTCTTCTTCAGGTTCTGTGTGACGAGCGCGATCCAGCGCCCATCGGGCGAGTAACGCGGCGTCTCGTGATTCAACGGCGAGCGTGAAGTAAGCGTGCGGAAGCGCTTCTTGCGCAAGTCGAGCGCAACAAGCTGGTACTCATGGTCGAAGCGCTTTTCCTCGGCCGGATCGAAGGCGAACACGATCTCGCGGCCGTCGGGCGCGATGTCGTAGTGGTGCGCCGTGGGATCGGCGCGCGCGATCTCGTAACGCGTGCCGGCGAACAGGTCGTGCGTGGCCCCGCTTTCCACGTCGACCGTGAAGAGATGGGGCACGCGCCCGTCGGAGAGCCAATGGTCCCACCACCGGTAGGCGGCGTGCTCGACCACGTGCGCCTTGACCTTGTCGTCCTTCCACGCCTTGTAGCGCCTGGCGAGGTTCTTCAACCCCTTCTCCTCGGGCCACACCCAGGAAAGGAATGCGATCTTCTTCGAATCGGGAAACCACTTGATGGCGAAGGCGCCGGTGGCGATGTCGGTGAGGCGGCGCGCCTCGCCGCCGTCGGGCGCGATGAGATAGACCTGCGCTTCGCCCTCGCCCTTGTCCTCCTGCTTGTCGCCGCCCGCCTCGGGGCGCTTCGCGACGAAGGCGATCCATTGGCCGTCTGGGGACCAGCGCGGCTCGCCGTCCTTTTCTCCCGCGCTGGTGAGGCGGCGCGGCTCTCCTCCGAACGCCGAGTAGAGCCACAGGCTTGTGCGGCCCTTGTTCTCCTCCATGTCGAAGGACGTGACCGAAACGCACGCCTGCGCGCCGTCGGGCGAGAGCGTCGGTTGGGCGGGACGCTCGAGTTTCCACAGGTGTTCGACGGTGAGGCGGCTCATTACTGTTCTCCACGAATGGAAAGGCGCACCCAAACGCGAGGTGCGCCTGAATTGCGGTCGGGATTGTAGCGTGTAACCTGCATCCAGTCATTCTGGCGCCGCGGCCTGAGCGCTAGAATGGGAAGCGAACCTTCCCGCGCACCCGGCAACCTGGAAAGCCCGCCATGAAACCCAACGACATGAAGCCCACGTTCAAGTGGGATGACCCCCTCCTCCTCGAAGACCAGCTCTCGGAGGAGGAGCGCATGGTGCGCGACAGCGCGCGCGACTATGCCCAGGGTGAGCTCCTGCCGCGCATTGTCGAGGCCAACCGCCACGAGAAATTCGACCGCAAGATCATCCACGAGATGGGCGCGCTCGGCTTCATGGGCCCGACCATCGAAGGCTACGGGTGCGCGGGCGTCAATCACGTCTCGTACGGGCTCATCGCGCGCGAGATCGAGCGCGTCGACTCCGCGTATCGCTCCACCATGAGCGTGCAGTCGTCCCTGGTGATGCACCCGATCCACGCGTACGGCTCGGAAGAGCAGAGGAAGCGCTGGCTGCCGGGACTGGCTTCAGGAGAGCTGGTCGGCTGCTTCGGCCTCACCGAGCCCAACCACGGCTCGGATCCCAACAGCATGGAGACACGCGCGCGCAAGGCCGATGGCGGCTTCCGGGTGAGCGGCGCCAAGATGTGGATCACCAACGCACCGATCGCCGACGTGTTCGTGGTATGGGCCAAGGACGACGCGGCGGAGATCCGCGGCTACCTCCTGGAGCGCGGCATGAAAGGCCTCAGCGCGCCGAAGATCGAGGGCAAATTCAGCCTGCGCGCTTCCATCACCGGCGAGATCGCGATGGACGACGTGTTCGTGCCGGAAGCGAACCTGCTGCCCAACGTGAAGGGTTTGAAGGGCCCGTTCGGCTGCCTCAACAAGGCGCGCTACGGAATTTCGTGGGGCGCGATGGGCGCCGCGGAATTCTGCTGGCACGCGGCGCGC
>JBBRQA010000330.1:0-2809 GCA_038227085.1 Burkholderiales bacterium
AGGAAATTCACGCCCAGGCCGAACCCGGTCTCGAGGATGGCGAAGTGCGTGCGCCCCTGCCAGCGCTCGGGGAGGCGGTTACCCGCCAGGAATACGTGCCGCGATTGCGCGACGCCGCCCTGGGACGCGTGATACACATCCTGGAAATGCGGAGAGAAGGGCGTGCCGTCGGCAGTTCGCTCCAGGCGCGCGGTGGGCACGGTGACCATGCCCGCATGATACTGGGGACGGACCGGGGTCAGACCCGGGTCTGACTCCGGTCTGTCCCCGGTCTGTTCCGTTAGAAAAGGAGGGTGGAAAGCCGGCTGCGGTACTCGGTGACCAGATCGGGCTGCTCGGCGGCCATCTCGAAGACGGAGAGGATCTTCAAGCGCGCCAAGTCGTTGCGGAAGGTGCGGTCGCGCCTGACCATCTCGAGGAGCTGGTGCATCGCGGGGCCGAAGTCGCGGCGCGATATGAGGAGCTCGGCGAGCTCGAGGCGCGCCTCCAGGTCGTTGGGATCGATGTGGATGCGGCGAGCGAGAAGGTCGATGGGCGGCAGCCCCTTCGCGACCTCGGAGGCCTGCAGGCGCGCGAGGACGCTGGCGTACATCGATTGCTGCTGCGCGTTGGTGTTGAGCGTGTTGAAGTGCATGCGTGCGCGGTCGAGCTCGTTGCGGTCGAGCAGGATGCAGATCATGTCGAGGCGCGCCGCGGCGTGCGACGGGTCGAGGGCGATCGCGTTCTTGAGGTAGTCCGCGGCGATCGCGGGCTGGCCGCGCGCGAGAGCTTCGCGCGCCGAGCGATGCTCGATCTCGGCGGGGTTGGGGATGAGCCGGTCGAGGAATGCGCGCACGAAAGCCTCGGGCTGCGCACCCATGAACTGCGCCACCGCGTTGCCGTCAACGAAGGCGACCGCGTAGGGAATCGACTTGAGATTGAACGACGCGGCCAGCTCGGGATTGGTGTCGGAATTCACGTTGACGAGCTTGAATCGCCCACCGTACTCGCGCTCGAGCTTCTCGAGGAGCGGGCCCAGCTGCTTGCACGGGCCGCACCAGGGCGCCCAGAAGTCCACGATCACCGGGACTTCCATGGAAGCCTCGATCACATCCCGTTCGAAAGACGACAGCGTGGCATCGATCATCGAAATTCCCCCATTCGTTGATAGATAGACGTGGCGGGAGTTGCCAACGTTCGGGCCGCGCGGCTGGTAATGGGGTAAGACCGACTCGGGAAGTTCCGCAGGAGTTTTCCTACCTGGCCGATAATTGGAACAATTCCTCCTACCCCGATCGGCCCGCCATGCCCCTGGTCCTGAACCTCCCCGTAGGACTTACGGGAATCGCCGAGATGGTCGTCGGCGACCAGCACACCGCGCCACGCATCGGCAGCGGGCGCATTCGCGTGCTCGCCACGCCGGTGATGATCCAGCTGATCGAGTCGGCGGCGCTTGCCGCGGTCGAGCAATCGTTACCGGAGGAGCATCAAAGCCTGGGTACACACCTGGACATCACCCACATCGCGGCCACGCCGGTGGGCATGCGCGTGCGCGCCACGGCGGAGGTGATCCGCGTGGACGGCCGGACGATCTACCTCAAGGTGCGTGCAGAGGACGAGCGCGAGCTCATCGGCGAGGGGACCCACGAGCGGGTGGTGGTCAACCTGGAGCGTTTCGACAAGCGGATCCAAGGCAAGGCTCGACCAGCTTGAGAGCTTGTTTAACGCGCCCCCCTACGCCTTCTTCCGGGCCTTTTCGGCCACGCGCCTTTCGATCTCCGCAAGGCGATAGTCGAGCACGTCGTCGGTGACATAGCCAGAGGTCACGAGGAAGAGCTGCGGCCCGTAGCTCACGCCGAGCGTTGGGAACCCGCTCACGCCCAGCGTCTTGGTGGTGGCGAAGTCGGTCTTCACCTCTTCGCGCATCAGCTCCGAATCGAGGTTCATGCGGAAAGTGTCGCGGTCGTAGCCCGACTCCGCGGCGATGTCGGCGAGCACGTCGCCGCTGGTGGCATCGCGCCCGTCGCGATAGAAGGCACGCTGGATCGCCTTCAGGTACGCGTACGCCTTGCCCACGTCCATGTCGCGCGCGGTCACCACGGCGCGGCACGCGGGCTCGGTGTCGTAGATGAAGCCGTCGCGATCGAGCACGGACTCCGAGAATGGCAACCCGCTCGCAGTGGCGACGTGGCGCCAGTGCTCGCGCAGCATCGCCTTGAACTCCGCCGTGGTGGGTTGCGAGTTGTAGGGCCGCAGCCCGCCCATGACGAGGTCCAGGCGCGTGTCCGGATGGCGCTCGAGGAGCTTGGTGAGCTCGGGGCCGAAGCCGTAGCACCACGAGCACAACGGGTCGGCGAAGTAGAGCAGGTGCATGGAGCTAGGCGGCGATCGATCGTCCGAGGGAGAGAGCTACGACCCTGTTCCTGCCGCGTTGTTTCGCGAGCGACAGCGCCTGGTCGGCGCGCGAAAGCAGACTCTCGATGCTCTCCGGGCCCTCGTCCAGGCGCGCGGAGACGCCGACGCTCACGGTGAGCGCCAGCGATTGGCCGCCGGCCACGATCGGCTCGGCCTCGACCGACTTGCGGATGCGCCCGGCGACCACGACCGCGCCCGGCCCCGGCACGTCGGGCAGCAGCACCAGGAACTCCTCGCCGCCGTAGCGCACCAGCATGTCCTCCTGGCGCAGCGCGGAGCGAACGATGTCGGCGACCTTCTGCAGCACCTCGTCGCCCACGCGATTGCCGTGCTGCTCGTTGACCGGCCGGAAGTGATCGATGTCGACGATGATGATCGAGAGCGGCTGGCCGGCGCGGCGGATGCGCGACAGCTC
>JBBRQA010000331.1:0-2617 GCA_038227085.1 Burkholderiales bacterium
AGTTCAGGGTAAGGTCCCGAAATTGGGGGAAAAGTTCCGAATTCGGCGCCGGAACTGGCAGCGGCGAGGCGCTCCGGATGCCCCTTTCGATGGCGGCATCATACGTGGGATTGCCGCTTGCCTTGATGACGGTGATGTCGAGGACCTCGCCGCCGGGGAGCACCCGGATGCGAACGTGGACCTCGGGATTGCCGGTAACCGTATCGGGCACGTTGGCCTTGCTGCGGATCTTGCTCTTGATGCCGTCGATGAACCGGTCGATCTCCGACTTCTGCGCCGCCACGGCCTGCTCGCGCGCCTTCTGCGCGTCGGCCTTGGCGCGATCTTCCTCCTTGCGGCGCACCTCCTCCTCGCGCTTCTTCTTTTCCGTCTCTTCCTTCTCGCGCTTCTTCTTCGCCTCGTCGTCCTTCTGTTTCTGCGCCTTTTCGCGCTCGGCCAGTTCCTTCTTCTCCTTCTCCTTTTCCTTCTCGCGCTTCTCACGCTCGAGTTTTTTCGCGATCGCCGGATCGGGCTTCGGCGGCTCGGGCTTCTCCTCGGGGGGCTTGGGTGGTGGCTTCACCGGCTCGGCCTTCGGCGGCTCGGGCTTCGGCTCCTGCTTCGCCGGCTCGGGCTCCCTGGGCTTGGGCTCCGCCTTGGGATGGGACTTGGCCGGTGCCGGCGGGAGCTTGTCCCAGATTTCCGCCTGCACCGGCGTGTCGGGGCGGCTCTGCCAGGTGACCCCGAACACGATGAGCGCGAAGAACGCGGCGTGCACCGCCACCGCGAGAAACACGGCGCGGATGCGGCCCGGCTGGCGCGGTTTCTCGAAGGCGGGGGGTGGCGCTTTTTTTTGCGGCTTCACTGGACCGGGCGAGCGAGCAGACCCACGCGCTTCACCTGGTTCTTCTGCAGCAGGTCGAGGACGTTGATCACCTCCTCGTAGCGCACCGCGCGGTCGCCGGCGATCACCACCGCCTGGTCGGGATGCGACGATTGCGCGCCGCGCACGAACTCGATGAGCTGGTTGCGATTGACGCGCAGCTCGTCGGCCGACTTGTTGCGATCGACGATGGCGAGGTCGCCGTTGGCGCGCACGCGCACTTCCAACGGGGCCACGGCGGGATCGAGGCGCGCGGCGGCCTGCGGCAGGTCGATCTGGCCTGGGTTGATGAGGGGTGCGGCGACCATGAAGATGATGAGGAGCACCAGCATCACGTCGATGTACGGCACGACATTGATCTCCGCCATGGCGCGGCGCGTCCTCTTCACCGCGGCCTCTTCACCACGGTGTCGTCGGCGGCCGGCAGGTGCGCCTGGCGTTGCAGGATGTTCTGCAGCTCCTCCATGAAGCTCTCATAGCGGCTCGCGAGGCGGTCGATGTCATGGCTGAAACTGTTGTAGGCGATCACCGCGGGGATCGCGGCGAACAGGCCCATCGCGGTGGCCACCAGCGCCTCGGCGATGCCGGGTGCCACCTGGGCGAGCGTGGCCTGCGCCACGTTGGACAGCCCGCGGAAGGCGTTCATGATCCCCCACACCGTGCCGAAGAGGCCGACGTACGGGCTCACCGAGCCCACCGTGGCGAGGAACGAGAGATGCGACTCGAGCGTGTCCATCTCGCGTTGATAGGTGGCCTTCATCGCGCGGCGCGTGCCGTCGAGGAGAGTGGACAGGTCCGACCCGGGCCGCCCCTTGAGCTTCAGGAACTCCTTGAAGCCGGCTTCGAAGATGCGCTCCAGGCCGACCGTCGAATAGCGCCCGCTCGCGGCGCGCTGGTAGAGGCCCACCAGGTCGGAGCCGCCCCAGAACTCGCGCTCGAAGTCGTCAGCGAGGCGCCGGGCGCGGCGGATGGAGAACATCTTCATGAATATGTAGGTCCACGAGAGCATCGAGGCGAGGAGGAGGATCGCCATGACGACCTTCACCACGATGCTCGCGTTGACGATCATCGAGATGATGGTCAGATCGTGACTCACTATCAAAGCGCAGCCTCCATCTTCTTTCTCAGGGGTTCCGGGATCTCGGTGGGCTTGAAATTGTCGCCGGTCACGCACGCCACGGTGACCTTGGCCTTCACCAGCAACTCGTCATCGCGGCGGATCTCCTGCGCGAACACGCAGCGCACCTTGCCCAGCGACTCGAGGTGCACGCTCACCGCGACGTTGTCGTCCAGCCGCGCGGCCTTGATGAAGTCGCACGCGATGGATGTGACCACGAGCGTCACGCGATGGTTGCGCGCGAGCCCCTGGTGGTCGAAGCCCAGGTGGCGCAGCCATTCGGTGCGCGCGCGCTCGAGGAATTTCAGGTACTCGCCGTGGTAGACCACGCCACCCGCGTCGGTGTTCTCGAAATAGACGCGCACCGGGAACGAATAGACGAAGAGCTCGGGCTGCAGCGTGGGCTTGATCGCGATGCGGCTCATGGGAAGAGCTCCGGCCCGCGCCCGGGCACATCCTGCGTGAGGCCGAAGTGGCGATAAGCGAGCGGCGTGGCGATGCGTCCGCGCTGGGTGCGCTGCAGGTAGCCCTGCTGGATGAGGAAGGGCTCGAGCACATCCTCGATGGTGTCGCGCTCCTCGCCGATCGCGGCGGCGAGGTTTTCCACGCCCACCGGGCCGCCGCCGAACTTCTCGATCACC
>JBBRQA010000332.1:0-2570 GCA_038227085.1 Burkholderiales bacterium
AGGCCGATCCGATGTTCGATCTGCGCGAGATGGCCGAGCCCGTGGCGGTGACCGAGGTGCGCAACGGCAAGGCGCGCGTAGCGATCGTGATCGCGCGCGGCTTCGGCGCCGCGGCGCCGCGCGCGATGTTCCGTCCGGGACCGAAGCCCGAGATCGCGCTGCACTTCGATCCCTCCCAGGCGATGGTGCTCGCCATGGTGAAGGGCCTCCTCACGCAGTACGTCATGCAGTCGGTGTCGCGCGTGGCTTTCGGCGGCGGCGGCGAAGCGGGCGTGAAGGCGCTCTCCGATGCGCGCGCGGAAGTGGAAGGCAGCACCGCGCTGGATCCGGCCGAGCGCCGCGACCTCCTCGCGCTTTTCCAGAGCGTGGAGCGAGTCAACCTGCGGCGCGCGAGCTCGGCTTCGCCCGCGGGTGGACCCGGCGTAGAGTTGCAGGCGCCATTCGTCACCTCGGAGCACGAAGTCACCTCCGGCGGGCGCCGCTACAACGCGTTCGCTCACTCCTTCGCGGGAATGTCGGTGCAGTTCGTCCTCTTCATGGGGATCGAGCTCGGCGTGGGGGTGCTCTACATGCGTCGCCTCGGGTTGTGGAAGCGGCTGCGCGCGGCGCCGGTGTCACGCGCGTTGCTTCTCGGGAGCCGCATCGCCTCGGGGACGCTCATTGCCACGATCCTCACCATCGCGATCTACGCCGCGGCTATCGTGTTCTTCGGCGTGCGCATCGACGGCAGCATCATGGGATTCCTGGGGATCACCGTTGCGTTCGCCCTTCTCACCGCGAGCTTCGGCCTCCTCATCGCGGCCGTGGGCCGCACTCCGGAAGCCACGCGCGGGATCGCGATCCTCGCCACCCTCCTCCTGGTGATGCTCGGCGGCGCGTGGGTGCCGACCTTCGTCTTCCCGCAATGGCTGCAGTCGGCGACCCTCGCCGTGCCCACGCGCTGGGCCATCGACGGCCTCGAGGCGGTCACCTGGCGCGGACTCGGCCTGGACGCTGCCCTCGCCCCGATCGGCGTCATGCTCGCCTTCAGCGCCGTCTTCGCCGCCATCGCCATATGGCGCTTCGACTGGGAAGAATGAACCGGGGTCAGACCCCGCACTGACCCCGGTCTGTCCCCGGTCTGTCCCCGTCGAGTATTCTGACCGGATGCGATTGTTGCTGGTGGAAGACGACTCGATGATCGGTGCCGCGGCGCAGCAGGGCCTGCGCAGCGAGGGGCACACCGTGGACTGGGTGCGCGACGGGCGCGAGGCCGAGCTCGCGGTGGGCAACGGCGTCTACGATCTCGTGCTGCTCGACCTGGGGCTGCCGCGCCGCGACGGCCTGTCGATCCTGCGCGGGCTCCGCGCCAAGGGCGAGGATGTCCCGGTGCTGATCGTGACCGCGCGCGACGCGGTGTCGGATCGCATCGCGGGCCTGGACGCCGGAGCAGACGATTACCTGGTGAAGCCCTTCGACCTGGACGAGCTGTCGGCGCGCGTGCGCGCGGTGCTGCGCCGGCGCTCGGGGCGCGCCGACTCGGTGATGAAGCGTGGCAACCTCGAGCTCGACACCGCGACCCGCCGCGTGACATGGAAGGGCAGGGAAGTTCCACTCTCCGCGAGAGAGTACGCGCTCCTCGAAGCGCTCGCCGATCGCCCCGGCGCCTTCCTCACCCGCGCCCAGCTCGAAGAGCGCCTCTACGGCTGGGACGAGGAGATCGCGAGCAACGCGGTCGAGGTGCACATCCACGCGCTGCGCCGCAAGCTCGATCCCGGCGTCATCCGCAACGTGCGCGGCATGGGCTACACCATCGCGAAGGACGACGCCTGATGTCGATGCGCAGGCGCCTTCTCTTCTGGCTCCTGTCGAGCGTTCTCGCCGGAGGCATCGCCGCCGCCGCGGTGGTCTTCTTCCAGGCGCGCTCGGAAGCCAACGACCTCTTCGACTACCAGCTCCGCCAGCTCGCGCTCACGCTGCGTGACCGGACGTTCTCCGCGCGCGATTTCGCCGAGGCGCTGCAGGGCGAAGAAGCCTCGGATTTCATGATCCAGGTCTGGGGCCGCGACGGGACGCGCATCTACGTCTCGCATCCGAACCTGCGCGTGCCGGGGGCGGTGCAGCTCGGCTTCAGCAACATCGAGACTCCGGAGGCGCGCTGGCGCGTGTTCGCGATCCAGCAGCGCGGCCTCACGATCCAGGTGGCGCAACCGGCGGCGGTGCGCGACGATCTTGCCTATGCGGCGGCGTGGCGGACGCTGTTGCCCTTCCTCGTCGCGCTGCCGTTGATCGGGTTCCTCATCTGGCGCCTGGTGGGCCACGAGGTCGCGTTCCTGGAGTCCACGGCGCAGGCGATCGCGAAGCGCAGCCCCGAATCCCTCGATCCCATCGAGGCCGAGCGCGTCCCCGAAGAGATCCAGCCGCTGGTGGGCGCATTGAACGAGCTCCTAGGTCGACTCGGAAGCGCGCTCGCGCAACAGCGCCAGTTCATCGCCGACGCGGCGCACGAGCTGCGCACGCCGCTCACCGCGTTGCGCCTGCAGCTCCAGCTCGCTGAGCGCGCGCGCGACGACGCGGAGCGCGAGCGCGCC
>JBBRQA010000333.1:0-2492 GCA_038227085.1 Burkholderiales bacterium
GAAGCGGCACGTTTCGCAGTACGAGGAAGGAGACCCGCGCCCCACCAGCCCCTCGGCGCCCCTGCCGGCGGCCGATCCGCTGCTTACCGGCTTCGAGCAATTCTTTCTCGCCGATCGCAATCGAGACAAGCTGCGCAGCCAGCTCAACTTCCAGGCGAGCGACAACTTCTCGCTGCAAGGCAGCCTCGACTACAACCACGACCACTACCCGTCGGAGTTCGGGCTCAAGGAAGCGAAGAGCTGGGTGTTCGGGCTGGACGGCGCGCTGGTCGTGAGCGAGATGCTGTCCTTCAACGTCTTCTACACCTACGAGGACATGAAGACGAGCATGGACAGCCTCGCCATCGGGCGCGGGCTCACCACCACCACGCTCGTGCCCCACGTCTCCGGGCCGCCCTGCGCCGCGTACACGAACGTCGCCAACACGCTGCCCTCCGATTACTTCACCGATCCGTGCCGCCAGTGGTCCGAGAGCCAGGGCGACAAGATCCACACGCTCGGCATCGCCGCGCGCTATCGCGGCCTGATGGCCGGCCGCCTGGAGGTGGTGGGCGAGCTCACCTACACGCGCGCCCGCACTCCGATCACGGTGATGGGCGGGACTTACTACAGCACCGGCGTGCCGAGCTCGGCTACGGGCAACGCGTTCATCGCCGCCGAGTCGTTCAGCGACATCACGAGCGAGCTCACGCAGCTGCGCATCGCGGGGACCTACGCCCTGAACAAGAAATCGGCGGTGCGCCTGAGCTACATGTACAGTCGCCTCAAATCCTCGGATTGGGCGTACGACGCTTACGCGCAATCGATGCTGGGCGTTCTCGCGGTCCAGAACTTCCTCGGGCCGGCCATCACCTCGCCCAACTACAACGTGAACGCCGTCGGCGTTTCGTACATCTACAAATTCCGGTGAGATCCCGGTGAGCCTAAGAACGAGCTACCGTTCACGGGGTGGGGGTGTTGTGCACATAACGCTTCCGGTAAAGGGGCCCGGGCGGTGAGAATGGCGCATGTCCCTCGCGCTCCTTGCCGACATTCACTCGAATCTCGAGGCCCTGCGTAGCTGCCTCGCCCACGCGCAAGCGCAGGGCGCGCGCCGCTACGCATTCCTTGGGGATCTCGTGGGCTACGGCGCCGATCCCGCCGCGGTGCTCGACATCGTGGCCGAGCATGCGTCGCGCGGCGCGGTGGTGGTGAAAGGCAACCACGACGAGGCGGTGGTCGCCGACGGCGGGTACCTGAACGAGAGCGCGGCGGCGGCGATCGCATGGACGCGCGGCGCGATTTCCCCGGCTCATCGTCAATTCCTCGAGTCCCTGCCGCTTTGCATCCGCGAGGAGGCGGCATGCCTGGTCCACGCCTCGGCTGACGCGCCGCAGCGCTGGGACTACGTGGACAGCGCGAGCGCAGCCGAGAAGAGCTCGCGCGCCGCGGCGCGGCCCTATACCTTCAGCGGCCACGTGCACCACCAGGTGCTCTACGGGAGCGACGCGCAGGGCCGCATGATCGCGTTCCATCCGCGCGCCGGCGTACAGATCCCGATAAGCCCGCTGCGCGCCTGGCTCGCGATCGCCGGCTCCGTGGGCCAGCCGCGCGACGGCAACGCGGCGGCTTGCTACGCGCTCGCCGACATGGGCGCGAAGAGCATCACCTTTCATCGCGTGGCCTACGACCACCACGCCGCCGCCCGCAAGGTGCGCGCCGCGGGCTTGCCGGAGATCCTCGCCTACCGGCTCGAGCGAGGAATATGAGCGCCCCCATCATCGCGACCGGGACGACCATCGACGGCTTCGCGGTGGGCGCGTGCCTGCACGAGGGCGCAATGGGCAGGCTGTACGAGGCGCTCGGCCCCGACACCGGGTTTCCCATGGTGATGAAGGTGCCGCGCTTCGATGGGGCCGTGGATGGCGCCGAGACGCTGCTCGCCTTCGAGACCGAGGCGATGATTTTGCCGCGCCTCGCCGGGCCGCATGTGCCACGCTTCGTCGCCGCGGGCGACGTGACCATCGCCCCGTACCTGGTGCTCGAGCGCATCGACGGCGCGAGCCTCGACCGGCGCGCCCCGGGCGCCCTTGCGCCGGTCGAGGTGGCGAGCATCGGCGCGGCCATCGCCGACGCGCTGCACGCCATCCATACGCAGGACGTGGTGCACCTCGATCTCAAGCCCGACAACGTCGTGGTGCGCGCCGACGGCATCGCGGTGCTCCTCGACTTCGCGCTCTCGCACCACCGCCTGCTGCCCGACCTTCTCGCCCAGGAGCGGCGCTACGCCTCGGGCAGCGCGCCCTACATCTCCCCCGAGCAGATGCTGGGCCGGCGATCCGACCCGCGCAGCGATCTGTTCGCGTTGGGCGTGTTCCTCTACGTGCTCGCGACCGGTAAGCTGCCCTTCGGAACGCCGCGCTCGCTCGCGGGGATGCGCGATCGCCTGTGGATGGACCCCGTTCCGCCGCGCGCCGTGGCGAGCGAGATCCCGCCGTGGCTTCAGGAGGTGA
>JBBRQA010000334.1:0-2404 GCA_038227085.1 Burkholderiales bacterium
CCGAGCCCGCTGCCTTCGCCTTCCGTGCCGCGGTAGAAGCGCTCGAATACGCGCGCCCGGTCGCCAGGCGCGATTCCCGGCCCGTTGTCCTCGACCTCGACCACGATCGCGTCGTCCGCGACGATCACGCGCAGCGTAACGCTGCCGCCCGAGTGCGTATAGCGAATGGCGTTGTCGAGCAGGTTGGTGATGAGCTCGCGCAGTAGCACCGGTTGGCCGCGCACTACCGCGCACGACTCGGGCCCTTCGAACCCGAGGTTGATCTGCTTGGCGCGCGCTTCGCCGACCCATTCGAGGGCGAGCGCGTGGGCGAGCGCGGCCAGGTCGACGCTGCCGTGCTCGTGGGGCGGCATGAGGTTCGCCTCGGCGTGGGCGAGCACCATGAGCTGGGTGAAGAAGCGGCTGGTCTCCTCGACGTTGGCCTGCGCGCCCGCGAGCACGCCGCGCATGGATTCGGCGTCGGCGAGGCGCTGCCCGTACTCCACCTGGGTGCGCAGGATCGCGAGGCGCGTGCGCACCTGGTGCGCGGCATCGGTGATGAACTGGAGGCGCGCGGCGATCATCGTCTCGATGCGCGACGCGTGCTGGTTCAGCGCCTCGATGAGCGGGCGTACCTCTTCCTGGACACCGGAGTCTCCCAGCGCGGTGACGTCGGTCGCCTTGCGCCCGGCGATTTCGTCGCGCAGCCGCTCGAGCGGCCGCATCATGTAGCGCACCCCGAGCCAGACCATCATCGAGGCGAGCACGATGAGCAGCGTCTGGCGCACCAGGCCATCGTAGAGGATGCGGCGCGACAGCGCATCTCGCGACTCGGCGGTCTCGCCCACCTGGATCAGGACTTCCACATTCAGCGAGGCGTCGTAGAGGGGCTTGTACAGCGCCGCCTGATAGAGGCTCTCGCCGTGATACTCGCCGTGGAAAAACGCGGGGCGGTCGTGCGGCGCACCGGCCGGGGGCGCGGGCAGGTCGTCATAGCCGGTGACGGTCGTGCCGTCGGGGGTGGCGACTTTGTAGAAGATGCGCTCCTTGATATTGGACTCGAAGAGCTCGAGCGCGACGTAAGGGATATCGACCACGATCTCGCCCTTCGAGATCGTCACGCGGTCGGCGATCGCCTTCACCGAGGCGAGCAGCAGGCGGTCGTACGCCTCGTTCGCGGTATCGATTGCGACGCGGTAGGTGAGCACCGAGTTCACGACGAGAAGCGCCAGGAGCGGGACCACCAGCAGCGCGAGCAGCTGCCCGCGCAGGGTCTTATGCGGCCTCGCGTTCGAGGACATAGCCCAACCCGCGCAGGGTGACGATGGCGATCCCCGAGCCATGCAGGCGCTTGCGGAGGCGATGGATGTAAACCTCCACGGCTTCGGGCCCTGCCGCGTCGTCGAGCGTGAAGACGTGGTCGTGCATCGACGATTTCGAGACCGCCTTGCCAGCGCGCGCCAGCAGGATCTCCAGCACCGCGTGCTCGCGCGGGCGCAGCGCGAGCGGCTCGCCGCGCAGGCGGAACATTCGGCCGACGCCGTCGTACTCGAGGGCCCCCAGGGCGAGCAGCGGACTCGCCGAGCCCTTCGCGCGCCGTATCAACGCGTTGATTCGCGCCTCGAGCTCCGAGAGGCGGAAGGGCTTGGGGAGGTAGTCGTCCGCGCCGAGGTTGAGGCCTTCGACGCGGTGCTCGATCTCACCGCGGGCGGTGAGGATCAGCACCGGGACGTTGGAGCCGCGGCGGCGCAGGCGCTTCAGGATGTCGAGCCCGTCCATGCGCGGCAGGCCGAGGTCGAGGATCACGAGGTCGTACTCCTGCGTGAGCAGGACGTGGTCGGCCTCCACGCCATCGCCCATGCAATCGACAGCGAAGCCGCCGTGGCGCAACGCCTTCTCGAGCCAGGCGGCCAGCGTCTTGTTGTCTTCCGCAAGAAGAATTCGCAAGGGTGCTCTCCCGCGCCGACTCTACCTGAAAAGTTGTTGCGCAAATGTTGCAGTGGGTGGCGCGTGAAAGGAGCTTGAAAGGTTCCGGCGGCAACAATGCCGCCCAAAGAAGAATTAACTGGCCTCTTGGAGAAAAGTATGAAAAAGCTTCCCGCCGTCATGGCGCTTGCCGTGATGTCCCTCGGCGCGCTCGCGCAGGTTCCCGCCGGCTACCCCGCCGATTACGCACAGACCGTTGCCGCCGCCAAGAAGGAAGGCAAGGTCGTGATCTACAGCGCGCTCGACACCAAGGCCGCGCAGCCCCTCATCAAGGACTTCAACGCGGTGTATCCCGACATCAAGGTCGAGTACAACGACATGAACTCCACCGAGCTCTACAACCGCTTCATCGCGGAAGTGGCCTCGGGGCAGGGCTCGGCCGACGTGATGTGGAGCTCGGCGATGGATCTGCAGGTGAAGCTGGTGGACGAGGGCCACG
>JBBRQA010000335.1:0-2373 GCA_038227085.1 Burkholderiales bacterium
ATCTGCATGAAGAATTCCCCCGAGTACCTGGCGGCGATGTACGCGGCCTGGTGGGCGGGGCTCGTCGTGGTGCCGGTGAACGCGAAGCTGCATGACAATGAAGTGGACTTCATCGCGAAGGACTCCGGCGCGCGCTGGGTGATTCGATCCGGCGCCGATCTCGACGCGGCCGCCGGCGCCGAGCCGCTCGCGCTCACCCCACGCGTGCCCGCCGACCTCGCGTGGCTCTTCTACACCAGCGGCACCACCGGGCGGCCCAAAGGCGCAATGCTCTCGCACCGCAACCTCGCGCAGATGACGTTCAGCTACTTCGCCGACGTGGACGCGGTCGAGCGCGATGGCCGCCTGCTGCATGCGGCGCCGCTCTCGCACGGCTCGGGGCTCTACAACTTCACGCATCTCGCGCACGGCGCCGCGCAGGTGTTGCCCGAGTCCGGAGGCTTCGACGCCCCGGAGGTGCTGGAGCTCCTGGCGGCGCACGACAAGGTCTCCTTCTTCGCCGCACCCACCATCGTGAAGCGCCTGACCGAGGCGGCCCGCGGCGAGCCGCCCCCGGCCGGGCTGCAGACCATCGTCTATGGCGGCGGACCCATGTACCTCGCGGACCTGCGCGCGGCGATGGGCGTCTTCGGCAACCGCCTCGCGCAGATCTACGGGCAGGGCGAGAGCCCGATGACCATCACCGCGCTATCCAAGGCGCATCACGGCGACAGCGGCCATCCCCGACACCTCGAGCGGCTCACGTCGGTGGGGCTGCCGCACAGCGTGGTCGAGGTCGCGATCCGCGCTCCCGAAGGTGGCGAGCTCGGGCCCGGGGAGGTGGGCGAGATCTGCGTGCGCGGCGACGTGGTGATGGCGGGCTACTGGGGAAATCCCGAAGGCACCGCGGCGACGCTGCGCGACGGGTGGCTCTGGACCGGCGACCTGGGCGCCTTCGACGCCGACGGCTTCCTCGCATTGAAGGATCGCAGCAAGGACCTCATCGTCAGCGGCGGATCGAACATCTACCCGCGCGAAGTCGAGGAGGTGCTGCTGGCGCACCCGGGCGTGGCGGAAGCCAGCGTGGTCGGGCGCCCCGACCGCGAGTGGGGCGAGGTGGTGGTCGCCTTCGTGGTGGCGCGCGGGGCGCCGCCCGCCACGGCGGAGCTTGACCAGCTGTGCCTCGATCACATCGCGCGCTTCAAGCGGCCCAGGGAATATCGCTTCGTCGATCGCTTGCCGAAGAACAATTATGGCAAGGTAGTGAAAACCGAACTGCGGGCCGTGCTCGACCATGAATGACCTTTTCCCCGGATTCCGGCGCGAGCTGGTGCGCGCCAACGGCATCGACGTGAACGCGGTCGTGGGTCCCCGCCGCGACGGCCCGGCGCTCCTGCTCCTTCACGGCTATCCGCAGACGCACGCGATCTGGCACAAGGTCGCGCCGCGCCTGGCACTTCGCTACAACGTGGTCGCCACCGACCTGCGCGGTTACGGCGACTCTGCCAAGCCCCCCAGCACGCCGACCCACGATCCCTACTCGAAGCGCGAGATGGCGCGCGATCAGGCCGAGGCGATGCGCGCGCTCGGCCACGAGCGCTACTTCCTGTGCGGGCACGATCGCGGAGCGCGCGTTGCGCACCGCCTCGCGGTCGATCATGCCGCGCAGGTGATGAAGCTCGCGGTGCTCGACATCGCGCCGACGCTCGCCATGTACGAGCAGACCACGGAGGCCTTCGCGCGCGCCTACTGGCACTGGTTCTTCCTGATCCTGCCGGCGCACGTGCCCGAGCGCATGATCGCCTCCGACGCCCGGCTCTACCTGCGCAGCAAGATGGCCGAGAGCATCGCGCGCAACGTGTTCGCGCCCGAGGCGTGGGCCGAGTACGAGCGCTGCTTCACCTCCGGGACGATCCACGCGAGCTGCGAGGACTACCGCGCCGCCGCCACCATCGACCTGGTGCACGACCGCGCCGACCGTGACGCGGGGCGCCACGTGACCTGTCCATTGCTCGCCTTGTGGGGCGACAATGGCATCATCGGGCGCTGCTTCCAGCCGCTCGACGAATGGCGCCGCGTCGCCGGCGACGTGCGCGGCCACGGTGTGCCGAGCTCGCACTACATACCGGAGGAAGTGCCCGATATCCTCGCAACCGAGCTGGAGGCGTTCTTCACATGAGCCAGGAAACCAAGTATCGAATCGCGGTGGTGGCCGGCGATGGCATCGGCAAGGAAGTGGTCCCCGAAGGCCAGCGCGTGCTGGAGGCGGCCGGACGCAAGTTCGGATTCTCGCTCGCGTGGGACGAGAAGCCGTGGAGCTGCGAGTACTACGCCAAGCACGGCGAGATGATGCCCAAGGACGGGCTCGACCAGATCCGCAACCACGACTCGATC
>JBBRQA010000336.1:0-2296 GCA_038227085.1 Burkholderiales bacterium
AACTACGACTACCAGAACAAGTACTTCACGGACGCCACCAAGTACTACTGCCCGGCGGGCATCCGCGCGGAGCTGGAGGAGGAGATCCGCGAGGTCGCGCTGAAGAGCTTCCGCGTCCTCGGCTGCCGCGGCTGGGGGCGCGCCGACGTGATGCTCAATGCCGATGGCCGCTACTTCTTCCTCGAGATGAACACGTCTCCCGGCATGACCGGCCACAGCCTCGTGCCGATCGCGGCGAAGGCCGCGGGCCTGGGCTACCCCGACCTCTGCGTGAAGATCCTCGAGGACGCGCGCCTCGAGTCCGGGGGGCCCGCATGAAGGCCGCGCCGGTGAGCATGAAGCGCCGCATCCTTCCCGCCACCGCGGCGGTCGTCGTCGCGGCCGCGCTCGCGGGCGGCGCCTGGTATGGATTCGACGCGATCTCCTCGCAGCCGATCGGCAACGTGGTGTTCGCCGGTAATCCCACGCGCATCGCGAGGGCCGACCTCGACGCTTTCGTGCGCAGCGTGCGCGGTGCGGCACCGGGCGGCGCCACGCTCGACGCGGTTCGCGAAGCCGCGCGCCGGATTCCCTGGGTCAGGGAGGCCTCCGTGCGCCGCCGCTTTCCCGACGCGATCGAAGTCACGCTCGAAACGCACGAGCCGCTCGCGCGCTGGGGCGATAGCGCGCTGGTGAGCGTCCGGGGCGACGTCTTCAACGCCCCCTACGACGGCTTCCTGCCGCGCTTCAGGGGGCCCGACGGCGCGGCCGCGCAGATGGTGCGCGAGTACCCCGCGATCCGCGGCGCGGTCGAGCCGCTCGCAAGCGCCGTCACCGAGGTGCGAGTGTCGCCGCGCGGCGCCTGGCAGGTGGTCCTCGAGTCGGGACTCATGCTCGACCTCGGGCGCGGCGAGATCCACGCCCGCCTCGCGCGCTTCATCGCCGCGTGGCCGCAACTCGCCGCGCAGGGCGTGCAGACCAGGCACGCCGACCTTCGCTACGCCAACGGCTTCGCCATGCAACGGCAATGATTCCCACCCGCCCCCGAGATACCCGCAACCTCCTCGTCGCCCTGGACATCGGGACCTCGAAGATCGTGACGCTCGTCGCCGAGATCACCGCCGAGGACACGCTGAACCTCATCGGCATGGGCAGCCATCCCTCGCGCGGCCTGAAGAAGGGCGTGGTGGTGAACATCGAGTCCACGGTGAACGCGATCCAGCGTTCGCTCGAGGAAGCCGAGCTGATGGCCGACGTGAAAATCAAGGACGTGATCACCGGGATCGCGGGCAGCCACATCAAGAGCTTCAACTCGCACGGCATGGTCGCGATCAAGGACAAGGAAGTCCAGCAGTACGACATCGACCGAGTGATCGAGACCGCGCGAGCCGTGAATATCCCCATGGAGCAGCAGGTGCTCCACATCCTCGAGCAGGAATTCATCATCGACGGCCAGGGCGGGGTGCGCATGCCCGCCGGCATGAGCGGGATGCGCCTTGAAGTGAAAGTGCACATCGTGACCGGCGCCGTCTCGGCCGCGCAGAACATCATGAAGTGCGTGCGCCGCTGCGGGCTCGAGGTGCGCGACCTCATGCTGCAGCCGCTCGCGTCCGCCGACGCCGTGCTCCTCGACGACGAGCGCGACCTGGGCGTGTGCCTGGTCGACATCGGCGGCGGCACCACCGACATCGCGGTGTTCACCGATGGCGCCATCAAGCACACCTCGGTGATCCCGATCGCGGGCGACCAGATCACCAACGACATCGCGATGGCGCTGCGCACGCCCACCAAGGACGCCGAGGAGCTGAAGATCTCCCATGGCGTGGCGCTGCGCCAGCTCGCGAGCTCGACGGAAATGATCGAGGTGCCGGGCGTGGGCGAGCGCGGGCCGCGCGAGCTCTCGCGCCAGACGCTCGCCGAGGTGATCGAGCCGCGCGTCGAGGAGCTCTATTCGCTGATCCAGCGCGAGCTGCGCTCCTCGGGGCTGGAGGAGCTCCTCTCGTCGGGGATCGTCATCACCGGAGGCTCGTCGCTCATGAAGGGCATGGTCGAGCTCGGCGAGGAAGTCTTCCACATGCCGGTGCGCCTGGGCCTGCCGCAGTACAGCGGCGCGCTGGCCGAAGTCGTTCGCAATCCGCGCTACTCCACCGGGATGGGCCTCCTCATGGCCGGCCTTGACCAGGTGAAGCGCGACCGCCACGCGAAGATGCAGGGGGCGGGTTTCAAGGAAATGCTGGAAAGGATGAAAGGTTGGTTCAAGGGGAATTTCTAGGGGCAGTGCTGGCAGTCATAACAAAGGAGACGATGATGATCGAGC
>JBBRQA010000337.1:0-2140 GCA_038227085.1 Burkholderiales bacterium
CTGCTCAACAAGTTCGCCGAGAAGTACACGAAGCGCGAGCTGATGGCGATCCTGAACCCCCTCGACGTCCCGTGCGGCCCGATCATGTCCACGCAGGACCTCGCTACCGACGAGCACGTGCGCGGCCGCGAGATGTGGGTCGAGCTCGACCACCCGCAGCGCGGCAAATGGTGGAACGTGGGAATGCCGATCAAGCTCTCCGCTTCGCCCGCGAAGATCGAGAGGAGCCCGACGCTGGGCGAGCACACAGATGAAGTGCTGAAGGACGTTCTCGGCTACGACCAGTCGAAAATCGATGCGATGAAGGGGGCTGGCGCATTCTCGATGCCTCCCAAGAAAGTGGCTGCCTAGAAAAATGAAAATAGCGATCATCGGTCAGCAGGATTTCGGCAAGGCGGTTCTCGAGGCATTTCTCGCAAGAGGCGATACGGTGGCGGGCGTGTTCGTCGCGCCGGAGAAGGAAGGCGCGAAACCCGATCCCCTGAAGGTCAGCGCGCTGGAGAAGGGCCTGCAGGTGTTCCAGTTCCCGTCTCTCAAGACGCCGGAAGCGACCGCGAAGATGAAGGAGTTGAACGCCGACATCGGCATCATGGCGTTCGTGCTGCAGTTCGCGCCGCAGGAGTTCGTGAACATCCCGAAGCACGGCACGATCCAGTACCACCCGTCGCTCTTGCCGAAGTATCGCGGCCCGTCGTCGATCAACTGGCCGATCGCGCGCGGCGAGAAGAAGACCGGGCTCACCATCTTCCGTCCCACCGACGGCCTCGACGAGGGTCCCGTCATCCTGCAGAAGGAAACCGAAGTCTCCGAGAACGACACGCTCGGCACCGTCTACTTCGATCGCCTGTTTCCCATGGGCGTGAAGGCGATGCTCGAGGCCGCGGACCTGGTGGTCTCGGGCAAGCACAAGGAGCAGGTGCAGGACGAATCGAAAGCGTCGTACGAGGGATGGTTCCGCGCCAACGAGGCGAAGATCCACTGGAACAACCACGTCGATGCGATCCACGACACCATTCGCGGCTCCGATCCCGCGCCCGGCGCGTGGACCACCCTGGGCGGCAAGAAGCTGCAGCTGTTCGGCTCGAAGAAGCACACCGTGCGCACCTTCGGCGCGGTGAAGGGCAAGATCGGCGAGATCGCCGAGATCGGGCCGGAGTCGATGCGCATCACCGCGCAAGGCGGCCAGGTCGAGATCGCCAAGGTGAAGCCCGAGGAAGGCAAGAAGGTTTCCGCGGCGGAGTGGGCGAAAACCTTCAGCGTCGCGGCGGGTACAATTCTCGGCTCGTAGTCCCCCCTTCATTCACCGGATTCCTGCCGCGCGCGGGAATGACGCCATGGCACACGCGATTCGAATCCACAAGACCGGCGGTCCCGAAGTCCTGCAATGGGAAGAGGTGAGCGTGCCGGCGCCGGGGCCCAAGGACGCGCTCGTCCGCCACAAGGCGGTGGGCCTCAATTACATCGACACCTATCACCGCAGCGGACTCTATGCGGTGCCCATGCCATCCGGGCTCGGCACCGAGGCGGCGGGCGTGGTCGAAGCCGTGGGTGCCGAGGTGACGGAGTTCAAAGCCGGCGATCGCGTCGCCTACGCCAACGGCCCGCTCGGCGCGTACTCCGAGCTGAAGGCGCATCCGGCGGACCGCTTGGTGAAGATCCCGGACGGCATCAGCTTCGAGCAGGCGGCGAGCATGATGCTGCAAGGCCTGACCGTGCAGTACCTGATGCGGCGCATGCACTACGTTCCCAAGGCGGGCGACACCATCCTGTGGCACGCGGCGGCCGGCGGCATCGGCCTTATCGCGTGCCAATGGGCGAAGGCGCTCGGCGTGAACCTGATCGGCACCGTGAGCACCGAGGAGAAAGCGGCGCTCGCGCGCGAGCACGGCGCGGCGCACACCATCCTTTATACGAAGGAAGACTTCGTCGCGCGCGTGAACGAGATAACCGGCGGCAAGAAGGTTCCGGTCGTGTACGACTCGGTCGGCAAGGACACCTACATGAAGTCGCTCGACTGCCTGCAGGTGCGCGGCCTCATGGTGATCTTCGGCAATTCCTCGGGCCCGACGCCGGCGTTCGACGTGAGCATCCTCAACCCCAAGGGCTCGCTCTACGTGACGCGGCCCTCGCTCAATGGATA